>NZ_CP028136.1:3128671-3441538 GCF_003024155.1 Christiangramia fulva | reverse complement strand
AATGGTATCTTGCATGATTTTCAGCTGCAAAAGAAAGGTTATTTGAGTATAGAACTCTAAGTAGTTGGTAATCTAATTAGTTGAAGTATAAACCATAGGAGCTAAGGTTCTTATGGTTTATTCTATTTCACCTCGAATCTCTGTAATAATTTTCTATTTTTGTAACCTGTGCAATTAAAAAATCAAATAAAAGCCTTATTCCTTCTAGGTATATTCATGCTGATGTCTTTTCATCAGGTAATACCTCATGCACATCATGAACATGAGGAGGAGAAGAACGAGGTTGCACACCAGCATTCCGGGGAAGATCATCACCACGAAAAGAAACAGAAAGATGAGCAGGGCGGATTCTTGTCTTATTTGCTGGCTATTCATTCCCACACGAGTACTTCTAATGAAATTCCGGTTTTAAAGGAATATTCTGAGGATGTCAGGGTTCAAAAGTCTGAGAATAAAAAGAAAGCTTCAAATAAATACTATTCAGAGAGTTGGGTTTTAACTGATCAGGATTCAGAAAATTTTGAAATTTATCAGCCTCCCAACGAATATTTTAATCCCTATTTATCTTTACTCTCACTTCGGGGACCTCCCGACTTAGTTTGATCAACCAGTCAGGCCACTATTTAAAATAGCAGGCCGACCTTATCGTAGAGATTAAACTAAAATCAATATTTATGTACAGAAATATAGTTTCCGCTGTATGCGGAATACTAATCTCCATAGGCTCATTTGCCCAGGATGCCGGGATGGATGGTATTTTGCAGCAGATAAGCCGGAATAACAGGCAACTCAAGGCATATCAGTCGTATATGGCAAGTCAGAATCTAGGTAATAAGTCAGAAAATAATCTACAGGATCCACAGGTTTCAGCCTTTTATCTTCCATTCGGTGAGCACCAAACCGGTGATTATAGTGAATATCAAGTTTCTCAGCAATTTGAGTTTCCTACAGTTTATGGAGCGCGGAGTAAGCGAATTGAAAAGCAAAAGGAATTATTGGAACTGGAATATGAAACTGTGCGTCAGGAAGTATTACTGAATGCCAAAAAGCAGCTTTTGGAATTGCAGACTTTGCAAAAACGAAAAGAGCTGGAGGAAAAAAGAGTGGAGCAGGCCAAACAGGTGTATGATCAAATTCAGCGTTTATTCGATGCAGAACAAATTGGTATCCTGGAACTGAATAAAGCTAAAGTAGCCTGGTTACAGGAGCAGTTTGAACTGGATCAGGTCAACATCAGGATCAGGAACACGTTGCTGGAAGTTCAGAAATTGAACGGTGGAAATTCCATTGAGGCAGAACCGGTCCAATTTTTCACAGATCCTGA
This sequence comes from Christiangramia fulva, assembly GCF_003024155.1. Taxonomy (NCBI): domain Bacteria; kingdom Pseudomonadati; phylum Bacteroidota; class Flavobacteriia; order Flavobacteriales; family Flavobacteriaceae; genus Christiangramia; species Christiangramia fulva. The sequence continues at coordinate 3,440,214 of NZ_CP028136.1, read as the reverse complement.
GTTGGCCGAAATGCAGACGCTTTGGGAAGAAAAGCTTTCCGCAGATGCCGAAATTCAGCAGTTAAAAGCTCGTGAGAATCTTGCCCAACAGCTGGTAAAACTGGAAAAGAATAAAATTCTTCCAGACCTAAGCATTGGTTATAATTACCAGGGAGTGAATTCCAGTAATTATTCCGGTTTCTTAGGAGGACTATCCATCCCGCTCTGGAACAGCAAGAACAAAGTAAAAGCTGCTGAGGCAAATTTGCAATATAACCAGGCGAATACTGGCGCTGAAACTGCGGAGCTATACACCAGGTTTCAGGAAAATTATCAGCAGTATCAATTATTGAAGAGAAAATACGAGGAATACCAGGAGACTTTTAAAGACCTGAATTCCGAAGAACTTTTATTTAAAGCCTACGAACTTGGGGAATTTTCATTTCTGGATTATTACCATGAAGTGGAGTTCTACCGGCAGGCTTATAACAATATGCTGGAGATGGAGAAAGAACTCCTTCAGCTTAAAGCAACACTTTTAAAACATCAATTATAATTAAATAATATGAATTTCAAGAATTTATTTTTCGCAACAATACTAGTATTTGGTTTTTCAGCTTGTAGAGATACAGCAAAAGAAGACCACGGCCATGAACATGAAGAAGGAGCGGAAGCTCACGCCCACGAGGAAGAAGAGCATGGTCATCCACATGATGAAGACGGCAATCATATGGAACAGGAAGAATTCAAAGTTGGTGAAGATTCACTCGATATGCATGAGGATTCCGATCACCATACGCATGATGACGGAACGGAGCATGAGGATCATTAAAAAATAATATTAGACATGAAATATATTTATATAGTATGTATCTCGCTTTTCCTTTTTTCCTGCGGAAATAACGAGGAGGAAGGCCATGCGCATGATACAGAAGGAAATCATGTAGGTTCAGAAGTTCCTACGATTAGCAACACCATCTGGACAGACCAGACGGAGCTTTTCGTTGAATTTCCGGCTTTAGTGGAAGGGAAAACCAGCAAATTTGCAGCTCACTTTACTGTTCTGGATAAACATCAGCCGGTTAGAAATGGTTCGGTTACGGTAAGTCTCATTCAAGGAGATAGTGGAATTCGGCATAAGGTAGACTCACCTTCTTCACCTGGAATCTTTTCTCCGGCCTTACAGCCAAAAGAACCGGGAACTTATGACCTCGTTTTTGATCTGAAAACCCCTGAATATTCAGACAGGATCGTAATAGAAGACGTTCAGGTGTATGCCTCGGCTGAAGAAGCATCAGAAAATGTAACGGAAGCAGAAGATGCGGGCATTAGCTTTTTAAAGGAGCAGGCCTGGAAGATCGATTTTCAAACCGAGCCTGTTACAGATGGTGAAGTTTATGACATTGTGCAAACTTCCGGAGTCTGGCAAGCCGCTCCGGGAACTTATAAAATCCTTGCGGCAGGAGCCAATGGAATGGTGAATTTCGTTGCAGAAAACCTGACGGAAGGTAGTGAAGTAAAAAGAGGTCAATTGTTGATGAACTTGAGCAGTGAAGGACTTTCTTCCAATAATATTCAGGCAGAGATAGCCCAGGCCAAAGCCAGATATGATCAGGCGAAAGCTGAATATGAGCGGAAAAAAGAATTGTTTGAGGATAAGATCGTTCCCAGAGCTGAATTTGAAAGGGTGGAAAGCGATTTTCGTGTAGCCGAATCTAATTACCGTGCACTTGCCTCCAATTACGGAGCAGGCGGGAAGCAGATCAGGGCTCCATTTGACGGATTTATAAAATCCATCAGCACCTCAAACGGGGATTATGTAGAACAGGGAGCTAATCTAGTTTCTATTGGAACTGATAAGTCCCGTTTGCTTAAAACGCAATTAAGTGCCTCTCATAATCCGAGTAAAGAAGCTATTGCGAGTGTCTGGTACAAAAATGATGAAGGAACCTGGAGTGAAGTGGAAGAAGGATCTATTGTTTCCGTAGGCAAGGAAGTAGAGGATCGCAAACCTATGATCCCAGTATATATCAAAGTGAACGATGTAGTTGAAATGCCTGAAGGCAGTTTTACTGAAGTACAGATCGCTCTTGGAGAGGCTGAAACCGGAATTGTAGTGCCTGAAGCTGCATTACTGGAAGATTACGGTAATTTTTCTGTGATCGTACAAACCGGGGGTGAAAGTTTCGAGAGAATACCGGTGAAGATCGGGAAACGAAACGGAAAGAATGCGCAGGTCCTTAGCGGACTTGATGCCGGAGAGGTTGTCGTAACAACAGGAAATTACCAGGTTAAGATGGCTTCAATGTCCGGACAAACACCCGCACACGGTCATGATCATTAATAAAGAAATAGAAATTAGATGTTAAATAAAATATTATCGATTTCGCTTCAAAACCGGCTTCTGGTTCTTCTGTCGGCTGTGGTACTGAGCGTCACCGGGTTTTACCTCGCACGTAATATGAACGTGGATGTATTCCCAGACCTTACCGCACCTACCGTAACCATACTAACGGAAGCACACGGAATGGAAAGTGAAGAGGTAGAGAAACTAGTGACCTATCAGCTCGAAACCGCGATGAACGGCTCGCCAAATGTAAGAAGGATTCGTTCTTCCTCAGCAGCCGGGATCTCCATCGTTTGGGTTGAATTTGACTGGGGCACCGATATTTACAAGGCAAGACAGATTGTAAGTGAACGTATTCCAATGGTTCGTGAAAACCTGCCTACAGGAATAGGAGCGCCTACCATGGCACCCATCTCCTCAATTATGGGGGAAGTAATGCTGTTGGGGGTAACCTCGGATAGTCTAAGCCCAATGGAATTAAGAACCCTTTCTGACTGGCAGATCCGTCCACGGATAAAGGCCATCGGAGGGATTGCAAACGTGGTAGTGATTGGAGGAGATTATAAACAATACCAGGTTTTCGCCGATCCCGGAAAAATGAAATATTACGATGTAAGTCTCGAAGAATTAATCGAGAAGGTTAAAGAGGCGAATACGAATGCTCCCGGTGGTTTTCTGAATCAATACGGAAATCAGTATATAATCAAAGGAAGTGGTAGGGCTTATGCGATAGATGATCTGGAGGAAGCTGTGGTAAAACAGGTGAACGGCCAGAGTATTAAAATAAAGGATCTTGCGGAAGTTCAGATAGGCGCTGCCGATAAGATCGGGGATGGCTCCCTGAATGCGGAACCTGCGGTTATTTTGACAATTTCCAAGCAGCCCGATGTCAATACGCTGGAACTCACGGAAAGACTGGATGAGGCCATTGCTGAACTGGAAACCAGTTTGCCGGAAAGCGTGGAGATCAAAAGTCAGATCTTCCGACAGGCAGACTTTATTGATGCTTCCATCAGCAATCTGAATATGACTCTGCTGGAAGGTGCATTTTTCGTGGTCATTGTATTATTCATATTCCTGATGAACTGGCGTACCACTCTAATTTCACTATTAGCGATCCCAATTTCGTTACTGGTATCGATTATCGTATTAAAAATGCTGGGCTATACCATCAATATCATGAGTTTGGGTGGAATGGCAATTGCAATTGGAGCACTGGTAGATGATGCTATTATTGATGTGGAGAATGTTTATAAACGCCTGCGCGAAAATATTCGAAAACCGAAAGCTGAAAGGCAGTCGGTGATCACCGTGGTAAGGGATGCGTCGGTGGAAATTAGAAGTTCCATCATCATAGCAACCCTTATCATTATTGTCTCTTTTGTGCCGCTGTTTTTCCTTGGCGGAATGGAAGGCCGATTGCTCAAACCTCTGGGAATTGCTTTTATCACTTCAGTATTGACGTCGCTGATTGTAGCGGTAACCGTTACTCCGGTGCTGTGTAGCTATCTTCTGAAAAAGGAGAAAATGCTGAAAAAGCAGTCCGAAGGAACAAAAGTGGAAAGATGGTTACAGAAGGCTTACGCCGATATTCTAAATCGAGCCTTAAAGATCCCTAAGACCGTGATCGCGGTAACAGTGGTTGCTTTTTTACTGAGTATTGCTTTATTTACGCAATTAGGAAGAAGTTTCCTTCCTGAATTCAACGAGGGATCACTCGTGATAAGTGTGGTAGGGCCTCCATCCATGTCGCTGGAAGAAAGTAATAAGACTGGAAATCAGGTAGAGCAATTATTGCTTGAAATGCCCGAAGTGGATGTGGTTACCAGAAGGACCGGTAGAGCTGAACTGGATGAGCATGCCCAGGGAGTAAATGCCGCCGAGATCGATGTACCATTCACCCTGGAAGATAAATCGAAAGAGGAATTCTTTGAGGACGTACGGGAAAAACTAAGTATTGTTCCCGGCGTTAATATTACTTTGGGGCAGCCTATAGCTCACCGTATCGATCATATGCTTTCGGGAACCAGGGCCAATATTGCAATTAAGATCTTTGGACCCGATCTTCAGCAGCTATATGAAATTGGTAAAAACGTGGAGGAGAATATTACTCCTATCGATGGGCTTGCGGATGTAGCTGTTGATCAGCAGATTGAAGTACCACAAATCAAAATCACTCCAAAACGCCAGATCCTTTCAGCTTATGGAATGACCGTAGGACAGTTAATGGAGCAGGTGGATATCGCTTTTGCCGGTCATGAGGTAGGTGAGATTTATGAAGGTCAGAAGTATTTTGACCTGGTAGTTCGTTATAAGGAGGATGTTAGAAACAGCATAGAAAAGATCAAAACCGCTTTGATAGGATTGCCAAATGGTTCACAAGTACCATTGCAACAGCTCGCGAACGTTTCCTCGGTAAGCAGTCCCAATACCATTAGCCGGGAAGATGTGCAAAGGAAAATTGTTGTTGCTGCCAATGTGCAGGGTCGGGATTTGAGAAGTGCGGTAGAAGAGATTCGCGAAACTGTGAATTCTTCCGTTAAAATTCCAGAAGGCTATAGGGTGCAATATGGTGGGCAATTTGAAAGTGAATCGAGAGCTTCACAAATGCTTTTGATCACTGCAATTATTGCAATCTTCGTGATCTTTCTCTTATTGTATTTTGAATTCAATAATGTGAAACTCGCTTTTGTGGTTCTCGTAAATCTGCCATTGGCATTAATAGGTGGAATTCTGATCGTTTATTTTACATCAGGAATTGTAAGTATAGCTTCCACGATAGGTTTTATCAGTTTATTTGGAATTGCTACTCGAAACGGAATTTTACTGGTTTCGAGATATGAAGATCTTCGGAAAGAAGGCCTTGGTGGATATGAGCTCATTAAATCTGGTGCGCTCGACAGGTTAAATCCAATTCTGATGACAGCCTTTACCACTGGATTGGCACTTATCCCACTTGCTTTAAAAGGAGGTGAGCCGGGAAGTGAGATCCAAAGTCCAATGGCTGTTGTAATTCTTGGAGGATTGCTTTCAGCAACGGTACTGAACCTCGTGGTGATACCTTGTGTGTATGAATTAGTTACGAGGAAAGATTAATCCATTTCTAAGTTTTAAAAAAAAAAATGGCGGGCTCGATGTAGAGTCCGCCATTAATTAATGTTCTTTAAAACTCCCTTTTTCCGGCTAATAAACCTGGGTGATATTTAATTTCCATTTATTAGTTAAATTACCGTCTTCTTCATCCTGAACTATCCCTTTCACTTTTACAATTCCAGGTTTTAACCTGGAACGTAAATTGGTAGAAGTTGCTTCAGCTATCGTAAAAGTTTCTTTCCCGGTTTGTATTGCATAAGTGCCATCCTGCTCAACGAAGTTGCCCTTTATAACTATTTCGGCATTCTTAGCTGAAAAACCATTCTTTTTTACTTCCTCCTGAATTTGCCTAAGGCTCAATTTATTGTTATTTGCCAAATCAAGATAAGCTTTACCGTCATTCAGGCTAACCTGCACTTTTTCCAGGCCGTCCATTTTTTTGAGTCCGCGTTCCAACCCATAGGCACAGGGAGCACAGTCCATTCCAAAGACTTCCTGATCTACTTTCTGGATTTGGGCATTGGTGCTAAAACTTCCAAGAACCACAACTACGATTAACAATGCTAGTTTTTTCATTTTTCATTTTTTTAAATTCATTTATACTATAACCAATAACTTAAATTAAGGGATACCCGATAGTTTTCTTTAACAGCCGCAGGGGTTAAATCCTGTACCACGGGAAACAAAGCCCCGAAAGAAATTCCCCAAGCCCCGTAAAGTCCCAAAAAGGAAGGCCCCACTAGTACTTTTTTGCTACGTTCGTCTGTAAAATCTAGTTGTCCGGTATGTTTATTGTCTCCGGGGAATTCTGCAAGGGATTCTATAAAAATCCTCCAATCCGGTTTAGGGTAATCGCCCATAAAAATATTGGGGCGATATCCAACTACGGCACTTGCGTAAGGCAGGTCGCCCAGTTGTTCATTGTTTTTCTCAAAATAATACTGATAGCCACCGCCTAACCACGCGTACCAGGTACGTGAGGCGTATCCTGTAGAAATTGCCCCGTGGATGGAGTTCCCCACATTTACCTGTCCCCGAATATCCTCAGTAGGAGCGGATACTCCTAAAATCGCTGTGGACTCAAATCTTTTCCCTACACCAAAAGCATTTGAAAAAAACCGGTACCAAAGGGAAGCTTCTATGTCTCCATTGGCAGGCATCATACTATTCCCACGGGTTCGTGGAGCTTTTTCTAACCGCTCAATCATTGTAGGAGTGGTAAGAGTAATCTGTAAATCTTCTGTAAGGCCATAGAAAAGTGTATGTCGAAGCATATAAGAGGTCTCGTCTTCGGTAGCTATGCTCATTCCGGCAACGTTCATGTTTATACCCCCTTTTGCCAGGGTGGGGGTTTGCAAACCATAAATCGGGCCATGTCCTTGGGCTTCTACTTGATACAACGTCAATAATCCTATACCCAGGATCAAAAAATATTTTTTCATTTTAATTATATTATAATTCTAAAAATTTTTGAATGGGAAAAAGTAAATAGGCTGCAAAAAGTCCAAAAAGATATAATACAAAGGAAAACCAAAGTATCCTTTTGCTCCATTTAGCTGCCGTGTCACAGGCTGTTTCATTTCCGTTTTCGTCTATCTCACAGCTTTGCTCTCGTTTCCTTCCGTAGAAAAGCCAGAAGTTAAAGCCAATCATTACCCCGGCAATCAAAAAAGTCCAGCCTTTGTAACGGCTCAGGCTAAACAACCAGGGAATATCCGAAGCCAGACCGGCTACCACCGCTCCCATTCCCAAAGCTACCAGTAACGAAGGTAACGCGCAACATAAGAGTGTGGAAACCGAGGTGAACAGTGATCCTATACTTACAAAATCTTCTTTTATTTTAGCAAACATCTTTATCGTTTTTTAAAAAGGGATCTCTATGATTTTACAGAAGTTCCTTTTTCGGTTACAACTTCCACTTCAAACCCACGGTCTTTAATAAGGGAGAGTATCTTTTCTTCTGAAATCTGCTTTGAGTCATATTCAATAATCGAGGAGCTTTTATCAAAACTTGTCTCACTTTTTATAATGCCTTTTTGCTCTTTGAGCATCGCATCGATACCATTGGCACAGCCGGACTGGCAATGCATGCCTGTGATTTTTAAGTGTAGGGTTTTTGCCGTCATCTGCTTTTGGGTTTTAACTTCAATTTGATTTTTATTTTCCTGCTCCATAGCGCTTGCGGGATTCCCGGAAAACACAAGTACCGTTCCGGTCAACAATACCGTGAAAATTTCTTTTTTTAATCGTATCATATTTTTATTTTTAATAATTAACTATGCCAAAGATAGGGTTGGCGAGGGGGTGGTGTACAAATTGAATTTTATTTTTTTCTTTAAAAAAATCCTACTGCTTAACCTTCTAAAAATCTGAAATATTCTTTTTTCATTTTTTCTTTCGGATAGTATAATGAATGGTCTGGGCAATTATCAGCCCCTCGCGCACTATGTAGGAATCTGCTCCGTCATCTATTTGTGAATTGTCTGAATTTGCAGTCCATTCCAGAAAAGCTATTTCATCTTCAAAATGAAAATTGATATAGTTAAAATCCGCTTCGGGGAAATCTTTGATCAGCATTTTATTTAATTCCCTTAGTCCTTCATGTCCTTTATAAATACCATGCGTAGTAAGCAGGATCAAATCTTTGGAAAAGTTTCTATGCAGGTCCTCTTCTATAGATCCCTTTTTAGAAAGTTCCAGATGATCTTTTAATACTTCTTCTGTAGTTCTCATAGGCTAAAAATTTTATATTTAAACTAGGCTTTAAAAAATTGTTTGCAGATCATTCTATTTTTTGGGATCATCCCTTATGGGCACCATTTTTCTTGTTGAAATCCAAATACTGATCCCTGCTGCCAGTATGATTATATTTTTCATTACATATTGACCTTTCATAGTTAATACAAATGGGAAATGGGAAAACATTTGTTCGGGAAAAATGAAGAAGGTTGAAAAAGTTCCTAACATATGCAGGAAAAGTAAGCCTAAAGCCCATTTCAAAAACTTCCCCGATAATAAGGATATGCCAATAAGGCTTTCAAAAATAGCCAATACAGGCATACAACTTGCTTGGGGAAAGATATGAGCTGTCAGGGTGCAAATGGTTGAGGAAGCCAAATCTTCCGCCGGGCTCAGGCCAACAAAAAATTTAACCATCCCAAACCAGATGAAAATTACGCCAATGCTCCGCCTTAAAATAGTTATGGCCTTAGCAGAACCAAAATGGATTTTGTATTTTATCATTTAGTTGATAATTTTATTTCTGTTTTTAAAAGTTGTGCGGCTACAATTGTAAATACTACCTGTACGCCCGCAAAAATAATTAACGTCCGGTTTAACCCTAGTTTCAATAATTCCCCAAACAATAAGCTCCCAAGGCCAAAACCTGTAAACAATGCAAAAACGTTGAGCCCCATGGCCTGGCCTCCCTTTGTTTTACCACCCAATTCGGTTACTATACCTGCAAATAAAGGTTGCGTGAGGTCGTATCCCAAAGAAATCAAGGTGACTGCAAGGGCGGCAACAAGAACTGGTATTTCCAGAGCGAGAGTGGCGGTTGCTATGGCCGCTGTTGCCAAACCTATTAAAATAATCGGGTAACGCCCCCGGCTATCAGCTGTGCGCCCTATAAGGGAACCAAAGAAAAATCCTGGCAAGCCATAACCAAGAATGGCCAAACCAATTTCTATTGGGCCCAGATCATACTTTTGTACAAAATAGACCCCTAACCAGGTATAAATACCTGAATGGAAGATCCCATTCCAGAATACGAATAAATAAGTCCTTAGCCCCCGTGGGAAAGCGAGTAGCCGGTAAAACCCACCTAACATTTTTTTTAATGAATGGCCGGATTTATGAGGTTCCTGTTTCCAGCCCATTCGGGCTACCAGTATCCATAATGCCAAAGCAGCCAAAGGTGCAGTTGCCAAAAATAACATGCGCCAGCCTGTATAAGGTTCCAACATTACCCCGGCGGTAGAACCTAAAGCCATTCCTCCTTCCATAGCGGCAAATAAAAGTCCCAGTGGCCTCCCTCTTTCCGAAGGTTCGAATATATCCCCTACAAGTGCCAGGGACATTGGCACCACACCGCTTGCACCTAAACCCGTGAGCAATCGTAACAGTATGAGTTGTGAAGCCGATTGCGCCAGGGCGGTTATCGCTGTTAATACAATAAAAGCCAGTAGGGAAATTTGAAGAATGCGCTTTCTTCCAAATTTATCGGATAGGAAACCATAAAACAGGACTGAAACTCCATAAGCCAGCATATAAGCGGGTACTATAAGACCAATCCGCTGTTCTGATACATTAAAAATAGTTGCCAGTTTAGGAATAAGTGGCGCTATCATATACGCCTGAAAAAATATTAAACCTGCTGCCATGGCCAGGGGAGCGAAAATAGTGCTTAAAGTTTTTTTTGGATTTGGATTGTCCATAATTCTACATTATGACTATTGGAAAGTTTTTAAAGCTGTTATATCTATTTGGCTTTTTGAATAAACCGCCATCTCACAATTAGCAGAACAATCCCAATGATCCCAAAAATAATATTCAGATAAAAAGTATGGGAATTGGTATCAAAGCTCAGCATATTTTGTAAGGATTCAGGGCGTGCCGTGGGAATGGCATTAAAAACAGCAAAAAGATAATGTACGGTTATCCCGGCGGCTACCATACATACGTATAGTAAAAGGGACATATAAATGGTAAATTTCCAGCCATAGTACTTTGCATTAAGATATATCACCGTAGCCGCTACCAGGTCTGCTCCCAGGAAAGCCATTACCCCGGCAAAAGAAGCATTTTTTGACCATAAGATAGCCGCCAATGGGATATTGCCCAGGGAACCCACAAACGTAAAGACAGCCAGGATAGGAGCTACCAAAGCATGCTCCACTATTGCGAGGAAAGACTGGGTTTCGGCACCGCTTTCAATAAAAACTGAATTCCAAAAACTATCGGGAACAAAAGCCGATACAATTCCTGCAATGGTAAAGCCTATCAACACTTCTTTGTAGGCCATTTTCCATTCTCCCAAAAATTTAAAGCTGATGATTTTTATACCTTCTTTAGAAACAAGCTTTTCATACCATTTCATCCCCTCTGGGGAAGGATGTTTTAATTCTTCGGCTTCCAGTTTTTCAGCATGTTCTTTTCCTGCCAGGGCTACTTTTTTTGATATAAAAAAGCGGTACAATAAATAAGCATAACTAATCATTATAAAGCCTAAGGCGAAATTGGCTAAAACAAATTTCCATCCTACCAAAAGCCATAATACTATACCTGTTTCTATTATAAGGTTTGTAGTGGCTATTAAAAAGGAAATAGCATTTTTAGGATGGGCACCCTTCACCATTACTGATCGTGTGGCCGCCAGTGAAGCGAAAGAACAGGAAGAAGATATAAAGCCAAAGAACCCGGCAAGGCTCATTTGCTTTATCCCGGTTTTACCTAACAGGTTCGACATTTGTTCCCTGGTGACCAAAGTTTGGATGGCAGAGGAAAGGATGTAGCCTAAAATAAAGGCCCATAAGGTGTACCAGATTAATAATCCGGTAGTTTTTAAAGATTCGAGAAGGAGTTGTAAAATATTTGATTCCATAATGGGTTGGTTTTGGTAAATATTTATTTTAAAAATTCATTAACTTAAGATTATAAAGGCGCCAAATATATAATCCAGCATAGGGTGGTAGCCTAATGTTAGCTTCCATATTTATAAAAAAGGAGCAACTTTTTAGCCGCTCCTTTTTTGGGAAAAAATTGTCCCGTCCTGAAATAGCGATACACTAAAACCTTAGTGTAATGAAAACATCAGCAAACACTGGTAACCCCAAACGTACCCAAAAAGATTACTCACTCCCTTTTAAACTTCAATTAGTTGCAGAAATTGAACATGGACTATTAACCAAATCTCAGGCAAAGCTCAAATATGGCATTCAGGGAGATTCTACAGTGACTAAATGGTTGCAGAAATATGGTAACTTTGATTGGGAAAACCAAGCCCACACAACCATGTCAAAAACACCTGAACAAAAAATACTTGAACTAGAAGCAAAGGTCAAGTTGCTTGAAAAACAGAAGGCAAGAGCTGAACATCTCGCAGAACGTGCTGATAAGAAGGTGATCATCTTCGATATGCTGGTAGATATGGCTGAAAAAGAATATGATATCCAGATCAGAAAAAATTACACACCCGAGTTATCAAAAGCTTCAAAGAAGAACAAAAAGAGACTATAATCTCTTCCTGTGAATTACTCGGGGTGAATAGGCAGGTATATTACAGAGCTATAAAATCCAAAACACACAGACAGCTAATAGCCGGGCAGGTCCTTTCCTTGGTGCGCTCCATTAGAAATCTTATGCCCAGGCTGGGCACAAGAAAACTGTATCATATGCTCAGGGCTGAATTGAGCAAAATCAATGTCGGGAGAGATAAATTATTCAGAATTCTAAAAGCAAACCACATGCTTATAACTCCAAAAAAGCGCTATCACATAACAACGGACTCGCACCACAGGTTCAGAAAGTATAAAAATAGTGTAAGTGAGATCGAATTTAAGCGCCCAGAACAAGTATGGGTAAGCGATATAACCTATACAGGCAATAGGAAAAACCCATCATATCTTGCCTTGGTTACAGATGCCTACTCAAAGAAAATAATGGGGTACGATCTGTCTGCAAGTTTAGAAGTGGGAGGATCTCTACGAGCTCTTGAAATGGCTTTTAAAAAAAGAAGCTATGAAAATCGACCACTGATACATCACTCAGACAGAGGTTTACAATATTGCTCGAATGAATATCAGCAGCTATTGAAAGACAGATTTGTGAGTACAAGCATGACCGAAAAATACGACCCTTATGAAAATGCAATTGCTGAGCGCGTAAATGGAATCTTAAAACAAGAATTTTCAATAGCAGCCTTCGATACAAACCTAGTAACAAAAAAATTGATAGTTAAAGATGCCATCAACCTTTACAACTCGTTAAGGCCTCACTTATCTAATCATATGCTCACACCAGACAAAATGCATAAGCAACAAAAATTAAAAAGAAAACAATACAAATCAAAAAAGCTGAACAATGAAAGTCACTGTTCAGCTTAATTAATAAATTTAATCCTTTAATAATCTGTATCGGTTATTTAGGACTAGACAAATCCTAAAACTGTTTTTTAAGCTGCCATTTCTTTACAACTCTCGGCACAGGCACGACATTTTTCTGCGCATTGCTGACAGAATTCACTGTCAAACTTCGCGCACTCATCTGCACAGGCTTTACATAAGTCGGCACAAATGCCGCAAACACGGTTTGAATAATCAGACTGGCTGGCCAATAGCTGAACGCACGCACTGCATAGGGCAATACAATCCAAACAGAACTGATGGCATTTTTTCATTTCCGGCTCCCCCAGGTGTTGATCCAGGCAGATCCTGGCTGCCGTGATACAGGCGTTGCAATCATCAATACATTTTTGGGTCTCTGAACTTAATGGTTTCATAATTTAAAATGGTTTTAGTTACTTCCTGACCTGTTCGGAAATCAGAAATAAAAGATTAAGAGCCGAACCTCTTTTCAAAGATCGGGACACAGGACGGGGGGTAGGCAAGCTGATTAATAAAGATTTAACAACTTAATTTGATTAAAAACAAAAATGGCAGCCAAAAATGGCTACCATTATAAAAGTTTCAGGTTTTTATTTTAGTACGAGGGTTTTCTTAGCTGGCTTTTCCTATTCCTGCGTCGATAAGCTTTTCTTTGCTCACCCCATTGTTTGTACAGCATTCTAACAATTTCCCATCAACTGCCACCGCGGGGATTCGTTTTACTCCATACTCCTGCATCTTGTTTATACAGATCTTATCATCACATTGTTCCACCAGGTTATAGGTGGTAATCTCGCAATTATCGCAGGACAATTCTTTTACCATTTTCACTACCGGATCACATACCGGACAATTTGCCGTAAATATTTCTATTTGTCTTTTCATTTTTTTGAATTTAAATTAACAATCGGTTTTATCGCTCTTTTAAAAGAACAGTCCAAAGATAAGAGTGGATTGGGGGTGGTCTCCAACTTAATTTTAAAATTGCTAAGGATAAGGGAAAGCGGGGGAAATAAGTGTGGATGGCAGAAAGATACTAATTGCAACAAATCTTTAATCAAAGAATATGGTTATTAAACCAAAATATTCCGGTTTAAAATTATCAGAACTAAAAAGAAATTTAATTCTCCTTACAAGTTTGCAGGAAACATTAAAGTAAAAAAAGAAGGTCAAAGCAAAGAACCAGGAAATAGACAATCTAAGAATAAGGTGCACTGATCATTTTCGGATTAACACAGCGAGCGCAGCAAAACCTGCTGCGCTCGCTGTGTTAAAATTAAAAATTCAGTTTCTAAAATTTATAAACGATTCGCCTTTAAAAATGAAATCTTACATAGACCTGTGGTTGGAAGCACGTTTTTCCATGGAATCATACATAGACTTTACCTTTTCGTCAAATCCTTCTGGATCTTCAAAATTTTGTTTACTGTCCTTAACGCGTTGTTCGCCGCCCATTATTACGTTGATTTCCTGTTTCTCCAGACCTGCAATGGTTTTTGAAGCAACAAGCTGGGGACTGTCCATATCTTTGGAAGAAGCGGTTTCCATCATAGGAGTATCGGTTGCCGTGGGATAGACGGTCATAACGTGTATGGGAAACGGTTCCAATTCACGGCGAAGAGATTCCGAAAATTGCCTTACTGCCGCCTTACTTGCAGCATAAGGCGCATAAAAAGGCATGCCTATTAATCCTAAACCAGAAGAAATGTTGATTATTGCAGCCTGTTTACTTTTTTTAAGGTAGGGCAATGAATGCTTAGTGAGTAAAATAAGACCGGTAGTATTTATATTTTGTTGGGCTATAATATCATCATCGCTTATTTTTTCCAGGGCACCTGCACTTACAACCCCTGCAGAGTTAATAAGAATGTCCATAGATTTCCACTCTTTAATTAAAAATTTGGTGATCTCTTTAATATCTTTAAGCCTGGAAACATCTGCTTTTATAAAAAGAAAATTTGCTTCGGGAAATTGCGATTTTAAATCCTCCATCTTCTTTAAATCCCTGCCAACTACGGCTATTTCTTTCGCCCCTTTTTTATAAAATTGTGAGATTATGGCTTTACCTATTCCGCTTGAACCTCCTGTGATAAGGATTTTTTTGTTTCAAAATTCATATTTTCAAAATTTCTTGTGATTTAATTTTTGAGCAACAAAAGCCTCAGTTTAAACATTTTTCTGCAACTCTATTTATTAGTTTCTTAGAGTCTATAATTTACTAAATGCCATATATCCTAAGTTAGCTAAAAAGGAAGGCGGTTTTATATTATTTGTAAAATTTTAACCTCATTTACCTTTCAAAGATGCGCTCGATGTAAGAATCTACGTATTTGAATTTTCATTAATACGTGCTCTCAAATCATCAATTTCTTTCATTCTGGCGGTGAGAGTATCCAGTTCTAAATCCGGGAATTGTTTTCGTATAAATTCAATGCGATCCTCATTTCCGCAATCTCCCGGGCAGGCTTCGGCAGTTTCAGAAATTTTTATGGCCAGAGCTTTTCTGTACACTTCATCTAAAAGGAGGAAATGAGCTTTATCCAGCCCTTTTTGCGCTGCTTTGAACTGGATCAGGATTTTTTCAGGATCTTTATCCTCGTCCAGCATTTTTATAAGTCCGTTAAGCTGGCCGCTGATGCTCTGCAAACGGGTTTTTATATCCTTACTTAAATCTCGTGGTATCATATTTTAATTTTCAACAAGATACATCTGGAGTGGGGGAGGTCTCCAAAAGTATTTTAAATTTTTAGCAGCAATTTGTGCCTTCCTGTATAGGTGGGCAGGCAACAGTACCATAAGAGCAATAAACGCAGCAATCACCTTCCTTTGGTTTCAATAATTGACTGCAATTTTTACATTGGTAAAAAAACTGACAGGCGGTTGTGGGCATTTCTTCATCTTTTGTATGTCCGCAATCAGGACACGTAATGGCAGATATTAGCTGTATTTTCATAATCTACTTTTTGCTTAGAGCATATGAGGGATATCCGAGGAAAGAGTGGGATACGTAAATATCATTGTCCTTAACTCATTGATTTTTATTTTCGTCTTTATCGCCAATGCGAAAAAATTGATGGTTTCTTCAGCGTTCGGACCTATTAAATGTGCGCCAAGAATAGTCTGATTTTCTTTATCAATAATCGTTTTATAAGCATATTCCTTAACATTCAGCCGTTTTGCATTGAACCAGTTTTCCACACTGTTATAATTGACCTGATAATTAATTTCTTGTGATCTGGCTTCCGCTTCGGTCAATCCTACTGATGCCAGGGTAGGCAAAGTAAAAACTACAGAAGGCATTGGTGGATAACTGACTTTTTTCTTGTTCCCTTTGATGATATTTGATGCCACAACATGCCCTTCCATCACCGCAACAGGTGTAAGAGGTAGACCACTTGAATCTGCCGAATCTCCCGCTGCATATATATTGGCGTTAGAGCTGCTTTGGAGGTATTCGTTGACCGTGATTCCTTTTTTTGAAAAAACGATGCCTGCATTTTCCAGACCCAAATCAAATATGGCAGGAGGACGACCGGCTGAGTTAAAGACAGATGCTGTCTTAAAAGTTACCTCTCTTCCATTTGATTTTCCTGTTACTACATAATGGTCTTCTTTCTTTTCAATTTTAGAAACTTCGGTTTCAAGAATAAGTTCAATTCCAAGGTTTCGCGTTGCATCCACAAGATGTTTTACAATGTCACGGTCAAAATTTTCCAATGGATATTCACCACGATGTAATATGGTTACCTCGGCACCGGCCCGCGCAGCGATATGGGCAAATTCAAAGGTAATGTAGCCACCTCCAATAAATAACAGTGATTCAGGTAGTTTTTTCAGGTTAAGGAAATCTGTACTTGAAAGTGCCAAATTTCCACCCTCAAAATCCAGTGCCCGTGGTTTTGCTCCTGTTGCGATCACAAATTTATCGGATTCAATAACTTCATCTCCTACCTGCAAGGTGTTATCAGATACAAATTTAGCTGAAGTGTGATAAGTGTCTATATTCTTATTCTTATATCCTTTTTCAATTTTAGGAGGCATTGCATCCACAAAAGATTGCTTAAAAGCCATAATATCTTCCCAATTGACTTCAGGAACATTATCTATTCCATTTCCTTTAAGCCTTTGGGCAAAATCACGTACTTCTGTTGCTCCTATGATCACCTTTTTAGGATCACAGCCTCTTAGGGCACAGGTTCCACCGTAGGGAAGTTCATCGGTAATGCCCACCTTAAGGCCTTTGGAGGCACATTTATTGGCAGCGGTCATACCGGACATACCGGAACCTATTACAAATACATCATATTTTTTCATCTACTTCTCTATTTTATTTTCAGTAGCTATTACCTTATAACCAGTTTTATTTATTGCTTCTCGGATTGCGGCCAAATCGACTTTAGTTTTATCATATTCCACCACGGTATTGGCATTTTCGTAACTCGCTTTTACAGATAAAATACCATCCAGTTTACTTACCTCGTTTTCTACGTGGGCTTCACATCCTGCGCAGGTCATTCCCTGAACTTCAAAGGTGTGCTTTATTATGTTTGATTGAGAAACATACACTATATCCTTGCTGGGCTGTGCATAAAATATATTGGAATAATAAGGGAAAGCCAGCATCAATCCCGTAAATACTGTAATTATAAATAGAAAATTTTTGGACTGCCAAAAAGAGGGTTTTGCTTCCTCGTCACAGGCACAATCTATTTCTTCTTGTGTTTTAGGTTTTAATTTTAAATACCAGGCGAAACCAAGAATTCCTATAGTAAGACCCATCAAATACGGACGAAAAGGTTCTATCCAGGAAAATGTGGTTACAAGTCCACTACTACCTGCTAAAATTGCCAGGAGGGGAGTAATACAACATACGGAAGCAGTTACTGCAGTAAGTAAGCTAACAAAAGCTGTGCTATTTGACTTATTGGAAGATTTCATTTTACGCAGTTTTTTTTACCATTTTGATAGTAGTGAAAACAGCATCAAGTACAGCTGTTTTATCCTTCACTAATGAATAATACAACGTTTGCCCATCTCTTCTTGAGGAGATAAAACCTGCATCTTTAATTTTACGGATGTGTTGGGATATTGCAGGTACACTCATTTCTAAAATATCAGCAATATCACAAGGGCATAATTCGTCTTCCATGTTCAAGAGGAATAAAATTTTTAAGCGTACCTCGCTACCAGCAATCGATAGTAGTTTGGTCATATCCTGAAAATTATCATCCATTCTTTCCAAAATGTTTTTACAATTAAGAAGTTGTTGATGATCAGCTTGGGCTCTTGTACAGGTAATTTCCATGGTTAATCTATTATTTAGAGATCAAAAGTATAATAAAATACGTATTTAAGCAAATACTTAATTAATACTTAGTACAATATTCTGCTTTATACATTTAAGAGATTCTGACCATTAATTTCAATGATTCTATGAGTTGTATAGCAGTCAGCACATTACCGCTTCATTTCGCTAAATGCTACATTTTGGGTAAAGAGCTTTCTAAAGAATATCTTGAGAATCCTTTTCATATTTTCTCTTGATGTATTCGATAAATAATAAATTGTGCTAACCCTATAGCCTTATTCTATAAACTAAGTAATAAAGGACGCCTGCTTAATAGGAATTCCATTTATTCATTTACTTCGCTTCCGGTTGTTTTTTAATTTCAGCATTTCCATTTCCTTCCCGGCCGTTGCTGTCCCTTCCTTTTTTGTAATGCAAAATACCAATATTTAGAAGTTAGTCCAGACTGCATAAGCCAGTCGCATACTCCTTTTTATAAGTCTTCCCTAATTCTAATTCTTGAAAATGTATCAGCATCAAAAAAGGTAACAGCACACGGCTCTATAGGAAGTAAATCAAATAAAAATCTCATGAAATCATTTCAAAACAACATACCCGGAAGCGAAGTAAAAAAAATCAAAAACAGGAAAACGCCCCGGATATAATAAGTAAATCAATTATTAATTTTTAAATCTTTTAATTATGAGTACGCTTAGAAACAAAGTTCAGTTAATCGGAAATGTGGGTCAAACCCCGGAAATCAGGAATCTTGAAAGTGGCAAAAAAGTAGCCAGCTTTTCAATTGCAACCAATGAATTTTATAAAAATTCAAAAGGAGAAAAAGTACAGGACACCCAATGGCACAATGTTGTCGCATGGGGGAAAACCGCTGAAATCGTAGAAAGTTATGTAGGAACCGGAAAAGAAATTGCCATTGAAGGTAAATTGACCACTCGATCCTATGAGACCAAAGAAGGAGAGAAGCGATATGTTACCGAAGTGGTAGCCAGTGAAATTCTTCTGTTAGGCGGTGGAACTGCTAAGGCAGAAAGCCAGCAGTAGTTAATTAAAAGAGGGCGGGTACTTGCTCACGGTAACGCCCTCTTTTTCAATTTTAACCTTAAATCAGATTAAAATGAAAACGAAAGTTAATGAAATATCGATAAAATATCAGGGGAATTTTAAAATCTCTCAGGCGCCTAAAATAAGTTCATCTCTTACTGCTGCTGAACTATTATATAATACCTGGAACAAAGATCAGATCGGTCTGCAGGAAACTTTTAAAGTTATGCTGCTTAATAACGCAAATAAAGTGAAAGGCATTTTTGAAGTTTCTACCGGTGGAATTACAGGTACTTTGGTAGATCTACGCATCTTGTTTGCGGTTATTCTCAAGAGCCTTAGCTGTTCCGTGATCCTTGCACATAATCATCCGTCCGGAACTTTGAAACCGAGCGTAGCAGATAAACGCCTGACACAAAAAATTACCAAAGCAGCGGAACTGTTAGATATTAAAGTCCTGGATCATTTAATACTGACACCAGATGGTGATTATGTAAGCTTTGCGGATGAAGGTATCCTGTAAAATATTTTTTAATTCCTTATAATATACCTCTAAAAACTTTAGGGGTATTTTTTTATTCTACCCCTTAAATTTTTATTAGTTACCGGTAGTCTGAAATTTTAGAAAAGGAAAATTGCTGTTATCTAAACCTTCCTTTTTATTTTCCAAGTATGGAAATAAATGAATAATAAAATTAAAATTTTCACCATTCTATAGCATATTAATTTCCTTTTGAAAAAAAATATGGTATATTTAATTAGCTGAACTTCAGCACATAATTTTATGTAAGGTATCCCAATTTTTGACTTTCGCTGATATCCTTACCGATCATAATTTTTTACATAATGGAATTTTATTCCTCAAAATGCAACTGGACATTGGTCCAATTTGTATGAGATTTTTGTCCCGCCTGGCGGGACGAAAAGGAATAGCAAGAGGGTAACGGGCAAAGCCGCGTTATATATTTCACCTAAATTTTAAATAACTGAATATCAGTTGTTTAAAAATTAAATTATTTAAATTCTGGGAATTCGGAAATCATTTTTTACTAAAAACCTTCCGCAGCCCCTTAAAAATAGTCAGTTTTTTACTAAAAAATGGATGAAGAATATAAAAAAGAGCAATTTGAGACTTTAAAGATCAAGTCTTCTGTAGCTAAAAAATTTAGACGGTTTAGCCGTGCTATGTCAAAATCTCAATCGATAAGCCTGCTGTTGATGCTGGAGTTTTTTGAGGATAATGGAATTTCTCCAACGGAATCTATGGGCCCTAAAATGCAAACCCTGGAAAACCTGATCAAGAAAAGGATCAATGGAGTTATCGCTATCTTAAAAGATATTGAGAAAGGACAAACCAAACCAACGGTAGCCATGATGCAATCTTTGTTTCAGGAAGCGGAACCTAAAAAACAACCCCTGATCCTGGAGAAGAAAAATACGGAAGAAAAGCAACCCAAATATCAAGAACGAAATCAACAAGACTCATAAATTATTAAAGATGTATATCACCATCACAGCACAAAAATTAGGTGGGAATTATTCTCAGGGTTCAGCCGACTTTGTGGACTATCTGGAAAAGGAAAATCAAGGATTGGATCCGCAGGATAAGGAGTACTTTTTTAATCAGTATAATGATCAAATTTCGGCAGAGGAAGTAGTTCGGGAAATTGATGCCAATACCGCTAAACTGGAAAAAACGGAACCCAGGTTTTATTCCATTACGATAAGCCCTTCAAAATATGAATTGAACAGGTTGAAAAACAACAGCGAAGATCTAAAAAAATATACTCGCGAAGTGATGAAAGATTATGTGGATTCTTTTAATCGTGAACTCAATGGCCGACCGGTCAATATTGATGATATAAAATACTACGCCAAAATTGAACATCAACGATTTTTTAAAGGCACCGATACACAGGTACGGGAAAATCAGCCCTTTGCTACCAAAATACTTCAACTAAAAAATGATATCCAAAAAGTTGAACGCGGAGAACAACCTGGGAATATTGCCCAGATGAAACGGGAGATCAATAAACTGGAAAAAGCAGCTCCCCATAAACAAGAGTGTCAACGAATTGTACAGGGAATGCCCAAAGAAGGGAACCAAAGCCATATCCATATTATAGTGAGCCGCAGGGACGCTTCGAATAAGTATAGCTTATCTCCCGGTAGCAAATACAAAGCATCGAAGGTTGAGTTGAATGGGAAAACAGTCAAACGGGGTTTTGATCGTGATAAATTCTTTGGAAAAGCTGAAAAAACATTCGATAAAAACTTCGGATATCAACGGAATTTTGTGGAAACCTATACTGCCAGGAAAGAGTTCATTAAAAACCCTAGAAGTTATTTTTCAAATTTGATGAAACTGCCAAGCAGTGAAAAAGCAATTGCCATGAAAATGCTAAAAGAAACCGGAATGCCTATGATGCCAAACATCCCAACCAATAAAGCCCAGTTGGCTTTAAAAGTTTTTAACCGGTTGAGAAGGGGAGTGGATACCGCAGTTAAATCAAGCTCTATCGGAATTTAAATGAAATAATATAAATGATATGGAAGAATTCAACATTGTAAATACCACCATAATCGTCATTTTTTGTAGTCTGCTTTTCTACGGTTTATACCGTATTTCCAGATATGCATTTTTGATCAATTCCCTTTTGCTAATAGGGTTTATTCTTTACTACTTTTATCCCCAGTTGATTATAGAAGGCCTATTGTATGTGGGTTGCCCCTTGTTACTAATCAATACAGTTTTCTATGTTTTCTATCATTCCACAGAAATAAAGGATAAGGTTGCAAGGATGTACCAGGTAAATTTTAAAACCAGTGGCAAAGATTTTAAGATTGCCAATATTAAACGCGGTGCTTCCGTCATCGGGTCTGCCGGTAGTGGAAAAACGGAAAGTGTGGTCTATGGTTTTCTAAAGCATTTTCAGCAATACAATTTTTGTGGAGTAATCCATGATTATAAGGATTTTGAACTTACCGAAATGGCTTATCCGCTTTTTAAGGATTCAGATATTCCTTTTAAGATCATTTCCTTTGATAAGATTATCCACCGGGTCAATCCGATTGCACCCCGCTATCTGGAAAATGAAGAGAGCGTCAATGAAATTTCCAGAGTTCTCATTGAGAATCTATTAGAACAGAAGGAGTCAGGCACAAGCGGAACCACAAAATTCTTTAATGATGCTGCAGAAGGTTTAATAGGAGGGATGATCTGGAAATTGAAAACATCCTATCCGCAATACTGTACATTGCCCCATTTAATAGCGATTTATCAGTTTCTGGATACTGAGAGTCTTATAGCTTTCCTGGATTCGAACAGGACCTCCAGGGCGATGGCAGATGCCTTTATTAGCGGTAAAGATTCAGAAAGACAAACTGCAGGGGTAAAGAGTACCCTGGCCAATGCCTTAAAACGAATTAGTACCCAAAGTATATTTATGGCCCTGTCTGCAGATGACGTTCCTTTAAATATAAATAATCCCGAAAATCCCGCAGTAATTTCCGTTGTGAATAACCCTAAATTTGAATCTTCCTATTCTGCGGTAATTGCAGCCATCATCCATACCATTACCAAACAAATGAGTGTACGTAATTCCAATCCCTCATTTCTATTGATGGAAGAAGCACCTACCTTACGATTACTGAATATGCACCGCATTCCGGCTACTTTAAGAAGTTATGATATTGCCACGATATATGTGATGCAGGACAAGATCCAGAATGACATGATGTACGGGGATAAAGCCAGTAAGGCTATACTAAGCAATCTATCTTACCAGTTCTTTGGGAAGGTAAACGATCCTGATACCGCGAAATATTATGAACGTTTCTTCGAGATTATAAAGGATCCTACTAAGAGTGTGAGTAGTGGCCATAATCTGAATTTCGATACACGAGTGATTACCGGGGAAAATGAAATTCCAAAAATTAGAGCAGATGTTTTCTTTCGATTGAAACAGGGTGAGTTTATTACCTATGCTGATGGTAAGGACAAAAAAGTACAGTTTAAATTACAAAAGATTTTAAGAGAGCTTCCTGGAGCAGCTAAAGAGTTCTCTTCAACCGATTTGGAAATGAATTTCGAAAGAATTTATCAGGAAGCTAAATCAATTTTTAAATAATTACAATAAAAAATATTTGTCAAGTAAAAACCAGAAAAAACTTGACATATTTTAGTTTTAAGATTATCTTTGCGGTACTATGAATATTGCAGCATCCATTAAAAGTAAAATTAATAAGTTAGATTCAGGAGAGGTTTTTAACTATGATACCCTTGGAATTCCTCCAAATGAATTCCTTGCTGCTGCAAAGGCATTAAGCCGATTAGTTGAGGATGATGTAATCAGGAGATATAAAAATGGGGTATATTACAAACCTAAACAAACTGCTTTTGGGGAATTAATGCCCAGAGAAACTACACTTCTTGACTTGTATCTCTTTGAAAAGGACAAACAGATTGCTTACGTTACCGGATTGCGACTATACAATGAACTGGGATTGACAACTCAAATCTCGAATGTGGTAAGGGTAGCAGGTAATAAAGAGATCAAAGCCAAAATAGGTAATCTTGTCATTAAACCTGCAAAAGCGTATGTGCCGGTTGAAGAAAACAATGTATCGTTACTTCAATTATTAGACGTTATAAAAGATTTTAAAAATATTCCGGATATGGATAAAAAAAGAGGAATCACCTTTTTAAGGAAAAAAATTCAGGAGCTTACTGATGTAGAGAAAAATAGACTGATTGCTATTGCCAAAGCATATCCTCCAAAGGTGAGAGCACTGTTAGGTGCCATCCTTGAAGCTCTTTCTTTAAATTCCCTCAGTACATCACTAAAAGACAGTATCAATTATCTGAGTACTTATAAATTTGGCTTATCTAAAAGCATCTTACCTACGATCTCAAACTGGAATATTTCTTAATGAAATTACATCACTATAAAGCCGCTTTTGAAGGTGCCATCGTGGCCACTGCCCAACATTTCGGAATTTCTGAAATCTATGTAGAAAAAGATTATTGGGTGACCTTTGCCCTTAAAATTATCTTTAGGGATCCCAACTCCAAAGATATTGCCGTTTTCAAGGGAGGAACTTCACTCTCTAAATGTTACGGTATCATTCAACGGTTTTCTGAGGATATAGATCTCGTTGTCATAAAAGAGGATGGAGAAACGGATAACTCTTTAAAAAGAAAACTTAAGAAAGTCACCAGTGTGTTGGAATCAGAAATGAAGGTTGTTCCTGATCACCCCCTGGAAAATAAAAAAGGCAAAATCAGGAAATTGGTGTACGGTTATGATAAAGTCGGGGTAAAGGGTATATATGGTCAGGTCAGGGACCAGATTGTTTTGGAAGTTTCCAGCTTAGGCAGATCTTACCCATCGCAAAAAGTCAGTGTACACTCTATGATCACACAGTTTATTGCGACCACCAACAATCAGGACCTTATAAAAGAATATCAACTCGAACCTTTTAATTTAACGGCAATAAGCATCGAACGAACCTTTTGCGAGAAAATCATCAGCCTGGTAAGATTTTCATATACGGAGAATCCTTTAGAGGATTTAAAAAATAAGATCCGACTCACCTACGATTTACACCAGTTATTGCAGGAGTATAAAATTTCGACATTCCTAAAATCAGATGCTTTTGAAGCAATGCTTTTGCAGGTGGGTAAAGATGATGATAAAGCTATTCTCACAGATAAAGAATGGTTATCAAAACATCCGTCAGAATCCTTATTTTTTAAAAATACCGGGAAGGTTTGGGAAAGTTTAAGCCCAACTTATAATGGTCAATTCAGGGAATTACTAACCGGAGAACTACCAGACGAAAAAGAAGTATTGCAATCTTTGATGAATATCGGATCAAGACTAAAAGGAATAAAATGGACTATTTGAAAATTCAGATTTCGTGTAGCCAAATTGTTTTTAATTAGGATTATTTATAAACCGATGAGAGATTTTTAAAACCACATCCCTTTCACCCTTTGCTTCGTTAAGCTCCAGTAATACCTGCCGGTCGTTACTCAGAGAAAACTTAGGAAATACATACACCATTCGAGCAGTGTGGCCTTCTTTAATTTTCATAGGAGCTTTATAGGCGAATACAGGGGCTTTTTTAAGTGATTGCATCGATTTTTTCTTTCCCTTTTGCCTGGTAGTCACAGATAGATTCAGAAAATTAACATCATAATCCAGGCTGGATTGGTTCTCAATCTGAATTACAAAATACAGTTCGTTCTGGTTAAACACTATATTTTCAACACTTAATATGATGCCCTGGTTTCTTTTCTTTACCCTACCAATCCGCTCCTTTTTACGCAAGAGATAGGAACCAAAACTTTGATAATGAGTATCTCTATCGAACTGATTTCTTTTTGGTTCTACTTTCTTAGCAGGGCCTGGTCGATCAGGCTTTGCATTGCCTATACGTTCTGTACCCTGGATAAAATAGTTTAATCTGGAGAGATCTTTCTTATACTTAAGGATATAAGAGTACACTGAACCTCCGGCATCTATTACCAGAAGATTACTCTCTGTCCCTGGTTTGGCCTGTAATAAACCGAAATATTGTTGTCTTTCCCTGTTATGGGTAAAAACAAAATTGCTGGCACCTGTAATACCCTGGCTGATAGGTTGCGGAAAAAATAGAGCTACGTTTTTGTGCTCATTGGCAAAAATCGTGTCCAAGCGTTCTGCCTTTTGAGAATAAAGTTGGATGCCTGTTAAGAGCATCGCGGAAATAAGAAGATATGTTTTCATGACAAAGAGTTTAAATTATACCAGAAATTTATAAGCCTGGTTTTAATATGAGTTTATAGTTATTCAGGATCGTAACTTTTACATTACGATTTTTGGTTTTTAAGAGCTTGCCTATACCACTTACCTGTGGCACACTGGGAATATTGATCTCTCCTAAAAGATCATCCAGGACTTCGGTAGTGGCTTCCTCACGAAAATTATTTTCCACATAAATACCTTCACTTCCATCCTGTAGATCAAAAGCTTTTAATGCGGTTGGTTGATGTTTTAAATTCTCTATTTCGATAAGCACCCGGTTAGGCTGAAAGCTTACAAAACCAAAAATGGGAGTATTCTTTGGGACCGGCTTATTGCCGATAGTAGCATCCTGGTATAGCCGTAAACGGATCCGGGAATTAGCCCTGACCACCTGGGTACCATCGACTACAGCTAAAATTTCCGAATCGGTAGTTTCAGAAGTAGCAATGTTGTTTGATTTAGGATTGGATGCAAAGAAAAGCTGGTGCTCCAGTCCCATCTCTTTAGCCTGGATCTTCATTTCTTCCCGAGTTGCTGAAGTATCTGTACTTTGCACTTTCCTGGGAATTGATTTTTTAGACCGGGCAGCCACCGTACTTACTTCCGCATATCTTCTTTCTCCCAAAAAATAAATACTATCAATAACGTGCTGTTTTTTCTTTTCGGGAAGTTCTGCATCGTAATAACCCAGAGAATCCATCAGTTTTTCATCATAAATACTCGGGACATTGGTCTCTCTTACCTCTTTTAAATCGTTGATGGCATCCAGTTTCGAATCATAGGATGGTGGATCTTCCCGCAGCTCTGGAACCGTCGTTTGTTTTAGGTTATTGTCCTCTTTTTGATCATCACCTGTGATCATGATCGTATAAGAGATCAAAAAAATGATGGTGATAGCGATGATACTCCCAACCACGATCTTATTCTTTTCTATTTTCATCATAATATGTTTTAAGATTCAGGAACGATTTTTCTCAGACTGTTTTCAAAGTAATCCGCGATCAGGAGGCCATGAGGATTATTTGGAAAATGCCGATCTACCGTTATAAGTTTTCCTGTAGAAATAAGTTCATAAGTGTCTACAATAGAGCCTCGGTTGATTTCAAAAGTGGTAGTTGTTCTAAACCTATAATGATCATCCATTTCTTCAATGTCCGATTCGATACTGATGACCTTTTGTACTAAAGAATATTGAAGCAGACGATTATAAACACCCTCGGCTTTTTTCTGGCGATATAGATCGGCAACAGAACCATTACCCAACCATAATGCCTTTTCAAGGTTTTTCTCATAATTGGTGGCATCAATACTATAGAAGTAGGTGTGGAACAAATTCAGATGTGCTAATGCTTCCACCTCGAAATTTTCTTTTTGGGTGACAAGTTTCAAAGGAATAATACTCCCGTCATTGTTAATGGCAAAAGCAGAATTCAATGCTTTTTTATTAGTTGTGAAAGTGACCCAGAGGGCAAAAGCACTAAATATTTGTGCGCTTATAACAATAGCTAATACTATAAATCGGTTGAGTTTTAAGACGGTATAAATATCTTTATAAGGAGTTTTCATAGTTTTTGCGTTTGTTTATTCTGATCTATCTTTTCCATAACTGGCAAAGGTTTTAGCTGGTAAATAATCTCAGGGTAAAGGAGATGGCGCGGCGGTATAATTTGAATTTTAAAAAGACGATAAAACCAATTGATCCAAGTTCCACCACCGGAGCAAAGAAATTACTCCCGAAATCGGTTCCGAAAAGGTTCTGCCAGAAGTTGGTATTAATCTCCGTATAGAGCGCGTTAATAAATACATTGACCAGAAAAAAAGCAGGAACAAGCATATATACTCCCGCATATAATCTGAAAAAGCTATATGCCATCGAACGGAATTTTTCAAATACCGAAAGACTAAGGATCAAAGGGAAGAAAGCCTGCATGATTCCCAGGATAAAATAGCGCTCCGCAAGGAAAAGGGGATAAATGAACAGATCCAGGATCCATAAAAACAGGCTGATCAGAAAGGCAAAAGTTTTAAAACCATATAATGGAGTGACCAGTGCTTCATATAATAAGGCCATGGCTTTGCGCATTGCGTCCAGTGCGGATACATCTTCTTCGATCGGGATCTCCTGCATTTGTAAGGGGAGGAGGGCAGGAGCAGTTTCACGGTATTGGTTCTCTATGGCTACCAGGATACCATCAAAAAATCCTAAAATCTGAGTAGAGAAAATAACCAGCAATACCACGGCAAAGTTCTTAGCCAGTTCACCAGGACCAAGCCCCCATGTATATCCATCCTTTTCCGCTACACCCTCATTATATTTTTTCAGAATGTTGACCAGGAAGAATAAAACAGCTAAGGTTTTCATTCCTACTATAGTGTATTGCGAGAACTCACTACTCTGAATCGTCTGGAACACAGTATCAATATATTCCAGACCTACTGCGGATATGATGGCACCAGCTGTCATTAAAAAGCAGTTTCCCGGTTATTGATCCTGTCCTGCATCTTCCGAAACGAGATGATGTCCTGGTAACGCCTGGTTTTCAAGCGCACATCATTCACCATTTCCTGGCTTTCCAGTTCTTTTTGTTTTAATACCTCGGCTCGCTCGGCATCACTCATTTTTAAATGGTCACTGGATAAGATCTCATCGATAAAATCCATGGTTGCCAGGGAATTTTCTACCACGGCATCAAAGGATTCTGTGACCCTGGTTACTTCATCGGGTTCGATATACGGAGAATCCAGAATGTCTCGAAGGTCATTCTGCATGACGCTGATCAATCGCTGATTATTTCGTCCGATCTCCCGAACAGCCTGTAGATCCTGAATGACACTATTGACCTTTTCTATATTCTCTTTTTGAGCTTTTAGAAAATTAACCGTCTTTACCAGGTTTGCTGTCTGTTTTGCTGATTCTACAAGGGATTTTACCAGACTGATAAAATTGGTATTATCATAAACGGGCATTCCCTGGCACGCAGCGCGTGCAGGCAATAATAAGGCTATAGCCATTACTAAAATCAAAGTTTGAGTTTGCTTTTTCATGATTTCCTGTTTTTAGGATTAATAAATTCTGTAATTGCTTTTTCCATGGAGTTATGTTGGTCATAAAGCGCCATTATTTTATCATTTTCTGACCCATCAGTCAGATATGCCGCATAAACTTCCATGGGTACTTCGAGACGGAACACATTGCTTTGTTTTCCAATCTTTATAAAGATCTCTGTGTATTTTCTGGATCCGGTAAGGTTGTTCTTAATAGATTTTAACTGGTTAAGATCATGTTTGGAGAGGTTTAAACGTCTTACCAGCTCTTCATATCCTTTTTCGTTATGGAGGCTGTAAATCACCTGTGTGTTCTCCAGAATACTCGCTGAAGTGGAATTATTGGGAAGCTGGTTGATCGATTGTAAAATGATTCCGATAGCACCGTTCTGTTTACGAATAGCCTGATAATAAAATTCTACGCTCTCCAGTACGTTTTCAAATTTTAGCTGTTTGGCAAACTCATCAAAAAGTATGATTCCTTTTTCCGAACGATTCTTCCATATGGTTCTTTGTATAGCCGACTTGATCAGCTTCAACATTACCGAAAGGATTTCCTTGTTATCCTTTACTTCATCCAGTTCAAAAACGATCAGACGTTTATCTTCGATTTTATAGGTCTGATCTTCGCTCACTTCAAATAGGAAACTATATAGACCATCGCCAACATACTCCGACATGATATGTAAGAAGTTCGTAATGTTGAAGTAGTCGGGATGGATTTTGAGTTTGCTCAACAGCTCTTTTTGGTTGCTTTCGATGAAGTGATAAAAGCTATCCAAAGAATGATTCCCAGGTGTGTTTATATAATAGTGGCGTAATATCTTTTTGATGGAAACCGACTGCGCTTTGGTTACTTTCAGATCAGAAGCAAATAATTCGAATAGGAATACCGACAAATCTTCCAGACGTTCCGGGCTTAGATCATTTTTATTATTGATGTAGAAAGGATTGATACCTAGACTCTTTCCACTCTCATAGCGAAGGACAGTATATTGTCCCGGATATAGTTTAGCAAATTTAGTGTAGGATCCTCCCAGGTCAATAATGACCAGGCGTATCCCACTTTCAAAATATTGTCTCAGGATGTTGTTAGCCAAAAAGGATTTGCCTTCACCAGTGGGAGCAAAAATGGCAAAATTCCGAGCTTTGATCCGTTTCTTTTTCTCGTCCCAGACATCTTTAAGTACAGGGATATTATGTTCCCGGTCATTAAAGATGATACCTGTAGGATCAGTCTTATAATTTGTATTATTAATAAACAGGCACAGGGCATGTTTTAAATCAGTTACATAGAGATCTTCATTGGAGAAATTGGGCGAAAAACAGCAATAACTGTTTAGTATATAATTTTTACGTTCTTCACCTCCGGGATAGTAGGGTATAATGTCCAGCTCTTTGAATTCGGTCTTTATTTTGGAAGTAATTCTATCCAAATTTTTAGCGTCCCGATCCCAATAGATGATGTTTAGATGACCGCGTATGATTCTGGAATTTTCATCCCCATTGATCCGATCCAGAGTATCCTGTATTTTCCCCAGGACTATTTTGTTTTGAGATCCGAAATTGGAACTCTTTTTTAATTCCTCCACTTTTTTATCCAGCAGCCTGCGCCATTTATGTTTGTCGTCCAGGTATATGATCTGGTTTATCATATGATTTTCATTCAGGGTGAGCCCTAAACCATCAATAAATCCCTGATGGAACACAAAATCATCCGAAGTGAATTTTTCATTGGTCTTACTACTTTGTACGCTTTCGCCAAAGCAGAGTTCGCTGTTGATGGCCATGGTGTCAAAATAGTTTTCGCCAATATTGACATTTTTCTTATCCAGTAAGATATCGGTGTCAAAGCCTTTATTGAAACCATTGAAATAGCTGTTAGTCAGGCGCTCTATACCTTTCCTTCCTAGTGGGATGAGATCTATTTTACGACTGTTATTGATAAATGAAACCGAATCGCTAATTGCAGCTGTAAAGCTGTGTACACTTTCATCTAATTCCCTGACAATGCCCTTTGAGATATTTCTAAATGGATTGACATATTTGGAGTTATTAAGGGCTTTATTTTTGGGCAGGATAAAAAAGAGAAAACTGCGATGCTGCATATATCCTCTTCCTTTGAAATGATCATGGGTGGCTTTTTCTAAAAAGGATTCGCCTGGTAATTTCTCACACGAATAGGCTGTCTTTAAATAAATATCTTGCTTATAGACCACAGTTCCTACCGGTAGTGATTTAAGTGCCTGAAACCATGCTCCATGTATATCTTCAAAATCTTTTTCAGATAGGGAGTATATCTCTGGTAAGGTCACTTCATAACACAAAACCACATTACCATTATTGGCAAAAATGATATTGTCTCGAATATCTACAATAGGATTATGGGCTGATAGGTTAATCTTTTTCATAGTCGAAGCCGGAATTTTTTTTATTACTTATGATTTTTGGGAATAATTTGGCCACATGAAATATTTGAGGATTATTCACTGACCTGATCAAGGCGATGTATAAAACCGAATTGAAAAGGAATACCCCACTAATATTCCCAAAACTGAAAGAAAAGATGACGACCAGAAGAGAAGCTATTATGGATACCATCATCAGTGCGAACAGGGATAAAGGCAATCCAAAAATGATTGCCTTCTTTCTCATATTCCTATAAACCTCAAATTTTTTCATAACGCTTAGTTCCTTATTACTTCAGGATCTTATACCACAATGGTTATCAGATAGGAAAAAATACCTACGACAGCGCCGGCAATGAGAACAAAGACCAGTACCCTGGTGATTCCTTTTTTGAGATCGGAATTTTCTCCAAAGAAATGACCGGCATTAAAAAGAAATCCAATAAGGAAGATGACCCCCAGGATAATAGGGAAGATGCTCCTAATAGTATCAGAAACATCATTAACGGAATCTTCAATTCCACCAATCTGTGCAAAAAGTGATGTTGAAAGTAGGGAAGCAAACGTTGCCAAAAAGATTGATTTTTTCATAACGGAAAAGTTTAGATTTTTGATGTTGTTTTCGTTAAAGAAAAATTACACATTAATAGTTTTAAATAATTGAAAATCAGTTATTTGTGAATAAAATATTATTTGGTTTTATTTCAATTTCGTTGCTATTATTTGACATTAAATTCTATGAATATCAATAGGTAAGTTGTTGATAACCTGAAAACTGAAAATGAAAAGACCACTCAAAAACGTCAGTTTTGTGATTTTGCTCCTGAAAATGTGTATCATTTTCGGGCAGGGATCTCAGAATCAAAATATAATTATCATTGATCCGGGACACGACGGGAAAGATTCAGTTGCCATTGGAATTAATGGTATTCAGGAAAAGGATGGGGTGTTGAAAATTGCCCTGGAAATTCTGAGATTTAATGAAATATCCGAATCGCCAATCGATATTTATTTGACCCGGTATAGTGATACCTTGATTTCCTTATCGGATAGAACTAAGCTGGCCAAGGGTCTAAATGTGGATATGTTTATTTCACTGCATTGCAATCATTCGAACAATCCAAATGCTAGAGGGATGGAAGTTTATGTGGCGAATGCTACATCTAATTATTCAAATGAGTCCACTTGGCTTGCTTTTCAGTTGCAAGATGACCTAAATAAGAAATTGGGTTTTGAAAGTAGGGGAGTGAAGTTTGCAAATTTTCAGGTAAAACGGGAAACGGTAGATTATTGTCCTTCTGTGCTGTTAGAATTGCGGTTTTTGAGTATTGGGGATGAGAATAATTTTCCCAAAAGGCAGAAGCTATTACGGGGATGGCTTTAGCTGTATGGGAATTTTTAATTAAAAATTCAAAGGTTACTAGAGAGTTATATGAGAAATATTAAAAGAGATTTTGATAGCGACTGTTAACCCTATACCTACCTATATCAGAATGTCTATTTGATTGAGAATAGGATTGTAAAGGTCAACTGTGTCATCCGGGGACTCTATCGATAAAATTAAGCTGTAACGAACTTGATTGTTGTACCTCATTAGTTTTTTTCGTGTTCGCCACCATCCATTAACCGGAAAAATAGCAATCACGTTTCTTGTGGCCAGGTCGGCAGCAGTTCCTTTCCAAATGTCTTTATGGATTGAACCTTTGTCTCGAACTTTATTACCGAGAATCCAACTTTCACCAGAATACGAGCCACCTTGGTCTTCCAATCTCGCTTCTCTGTTTACTCTTTCACGAAAATGCCCAACAGATTCACCGGAATCAATCATTTTAAACCTCAAACCGTAGGATTGATAGTAGTATGATTTGCTATATTGTTTGTTTCCGGGATTAGGTTCTATAAAATAACATAGCGTGGCGGTAAGAGTTACTTCACTATCAAAAAGACCAGTCAATACTTCTGAGGGCCAAGGCAAATCATGCAAATGCATTTCATTAGTTTTGACTGTTCCCTTGTCAAGAATGTACGGGCTTAAAGTTTCCTGAGCAATTAGCGTAAGTGAGTTGTTGGCGCTTCGAACCGCCTTCTGAAAGTCAGGTACGCCATAGCCAAAAGTTCGTAGTAAATCTCGTTGCTCTGCGTTATTTAACTCTTGGATTTTTCTATTGCCAAGCATTTCATTTGTCCAGTCTGCCGAATGTACTAGAAGCCCTTTAATAGTTTCAGGCCATAGTGTCGGATATTGCGAGGTTAACATTGCAGCATATCTAGATGCCAGTGCAGTGGCACCGCTTGTATCGCCAAAGCTATGCAATGGTTCAGTTCTAAAGTTTTTTCCAACCGAAAGCACTCTTAATGAATCTGGATCTATGAGTCCATCATTATGAACCCCATAATTACCACCTTCCATAACCAATTCAGGTTTTAAAGCCCAACTGTTTTCCCACATCAGGGAAGTGCTATTGCTTGGCGACATTCCGCCAGTTGGAACAAGTGGGGTTGCCCCTATAAATTGGGCTTGGTCAATAATGGTCTTTTGGGTAAATGAGCCAATTGTCAAAACATTAAAGGCTTGGGCTGGGTCGTGAATGGATTCTTCAAAATTTCTTTGGGGATATTCGTTAGGGTTGAATATAATAGTATTGCCACTAGAAATACAGAATAGAAATTTACCATTTGATGTTCCCGATTCTCCAAATGCTATTTTATCTACCGAACTTGACCAAGAAGAAGGTTTTCCCTTGTCTCGCCCATCCGTAGCAGTAACGGCCATAGTAAGAATCCGTTTATTTTCTGAATTTAAGATAATCGCTCTGGCAACTGCTTCTTCAGTTACCGCACCATACAATTCTGGTTGATGAGGATTGTTCGGATGAATTAGTTTTATGGATTCCAGACGATGGAAAATTTCAATGTTTGAGGTGTCTTGTAGTAAATCTGTTAGGTCACCATATAATGCTGTT
Organism: Christiangramia fulva; assembly: GCF_003024155.1. Taxonomy (NCBI): domain Bacteria; kingdom Pseudomonadati; phylum Bacteroidota; class Flavobacteriia; order Flavobacteriales; family Flavobacteriaceae; genus Christiangramia; species Christiangramia fulva. Next base: position 3,406,136 of record NZ_CP028136.1, on the reverse strand, counting down.
CCGGCCATTGGTGTTCCGTGTCCGAGACTATCGGTGTCGGCATTTCCCCATTCAGGATTTACCGAGTCCATATTTCCATCTGGTAAAAAGTCTTGCAAAAGAGGGTGTCCTCGGTTAACCCCAGTGTCCATAATGCAGATAATTACGGAATTATCTGTAGTTCTATTGATTGTCCGGTTTTTTAGGTCTTCTATCCAGTCATTAGCATCATCACTGTTAAGACCTGTAAAAAAATCGGCAGCTTCTTTAGGCTTCCTTAACTCTGCCAATTTATCAGTATATAAAATAGTAGTCGATAATTCCCTAGCTGTGCATCTTACCAAACGCACAATGTGTTCTGGGAACAGTAACCTTCGTTCAGCTACAACGATGACGTTATCTGTAAGCATATTCATTACGTCGTCATCTTCACGGGCATCGTTCTGGGTATCTTCGCGACGTAACCAGACTTCCCACCAGATTTCTTCATCCAGGTGGGGAAATTCAATTTCATCTTCTTGCCAAAAACTGACTAATGTGGCTTGCTGAATGTTGCTGATGTTGTTGAGTAGAGGAGCATTTTTAGGATTCCCCTTTGGGGTATCTTTATCAGGATTAAGATATACTTCAATTTTATTTAGAAATTTCGATATTCCTTTTGTGTTTAAAAATACACAAGCTCGATATTGCTCATATTCATGACCATCTATTACAACTTTTTCCAATTTTGATGAAACAAAGCGATGGTCGCCGGCTCTTCCGTCCTCAAAACTATCAAATGCCAACAAACAATTTTTTTCGGAAATGAATTCTAGATATACAAAATCAGTATTGGAATCATCTCTGAAGGACCTTACGGCCATACCAAGTTGAGCACGTAGAGAATTACCGTGAGCACCTCTATTTCTATCAATAGGATTCACTTGGTTTCGTCCAGTATCTGGGCTTGTGTAAGACTCGGTAGATACATACCCAGAAAGAATTATGTGTTCTAAGTTTCTAGGCATCTACGATTTAAAACTGGGTCTTTTTGTTTTGAATAAATTTATGAAGTGTGGCTGATGAAACTTTATCGGAATTGTTCACAATCATTTCCTTAATAGCATCTTTACAGGCATTGGAAATATCTGCAAAGCTCAATCCAACTGCTTCCTTTGCCAAAGCATTTATGGTCTTGCCTTTAGTGAGTGAATACCCTTTAAGCTGAACTTTAATAAGTTCTGCAATTTCTTTATCGCTTGGTAAAGGATATTGTATAATGTCATCAAAGCGTCTGAATAAAGCTTTGTCCAGAGCTTCCGGTATATTGGTTGCGGCTATCAACAAGCTATTCGATTCATCTTTCTCAATATTCATCAAGAAGCTGTTCAAGACTCTTTTAATTTCCCCAACGTCGTTGCCGTAACTACGATTAGAACCTATGGAATCAAATTCATCAAAAAGATACACAGCTCTATGTTGATACATAGAATCGAAAATTAATTTGAGTTTAGCAATAGATTCACCCATATAACGACTAATCAAACCATCCAATCGGATAATAAACAATGGAATTTCCAAATCGCCTGCGAGAGCCTTGGCCGTCATAGTCTTTCCACAACCAGGTGGACCAACTAGCATTAGTTTACGTCTTGGTTGTAAATTATGCTGTAAGAGTTGGTCAAATTTTCTTTGTTCAGATAAAATACGCTTAATAGCCTCAGATACCTCTTTAGTCAAAACCATATCTTTGGTTTTGATATGAGGCCGAAAAACTTCAAGTAAATCTTTTAATTCTCTTTGGGCTTCATTAACAGGAAGAATTCTTGTTTTTGAAACTGAATCTACCTTTCTTTTAGTCTTGATTTTATCAATCAAATGTTTCAGTTCCTCAGCAAGTTTGGTGTGCCCTTGTTTGGCTTCAGCAGCCGCAATCTGCATTGCAGTGGTGTAAAAACGGTTGTCGTCTTCGTCACCATAGCTCTGTAATAATGCCTTTATTTTTTCTGCTGCTGCCAAATTGTTTTTAACAAAAGTAGTGAAATTAAAAAATTATTAGATGTGAAAACTTGTAATCCTTATAAAAATTAGTTTCAAATTAAGATTTACATAATAAACTTCTACTTCCTCTTATCCCCAGCCTTCTCGTCAAAAGCAATCAAATTAAACAATTCCCGCATCCGGCTGCGTACTCTATTTCCATAGCGTTCTTCCAACTCCTCTGCATTTAAATTAGTAGTAGCATGGGTTTTCATTTTGGTCTCCAGAAAAAGATCATAGCGAGAGAGCAGGATTTCCCCAATCACATTGCAATCTTTTCCATAATGCCGCCCGATAGGTTCTACACCCATATCATCAAAACAGAAAAAACTACTTTCTCCATAATCTTCTATGGTTTTATATCCTAAATGATTGAAGGCAAAAACAATATTGCGGCAGGGCATCACTACATATTTTCGTTGGTGTGGTACTAAAAAATGTAAGAGTTTCATAAGACTTGTTTTACCACATCCTACGGGACCGGTAAGTAAGAGTCCCTTATCTAGGTCAATATCAAATTTTTTGCAATTTTCCTTATCCTTGATGAAGTAGGAGCATAGCTTTAATAAGATATCTTTATCCTTTTTGTAAATTTTAAACTTTTCACCAAAGAGGATCTTACCTTTCGCATTCAGATACACCAGGATTTTCGGAAAATCATACTGCACGGATTTTCCATCAAACCTGCCTAAAGAATATTCTACGCCGCCTTCGATTATTTTAGAGGGGTTGTGCATAATCCTTGGTTTTAGTGGTCTTGAGGTTGTCCTGATGATGGGACACTTCCTCTTTTATTTCCTTGCTATCTTCGTTGAATAATTCGGTTCTATCCATCCAATGGATCGCTAAGGCTTTCCAGTCCCTTACCTCGTTTCCATCACTTGTTTTCCAATTATTGGACTGGTAATGATCAAAGAATTTTTTTCCTTCATCAGCATTAAATCTTTTTTCTTTAAAAAAAATTAAAACGTCCTGCCTGCCCTTTGGCTGTTTATGAATGTTTATTTGTTTAGTATTGTTTATATAAGGTACCAATGCTTGTCCACTGGCGGGACGGTGTGGGTCCACAGCTTGTCCATTGATGGGATGGTGCTGGTACACAACTGGTTCTTCTTTGGGATAGTACTGTTCCGCAAGCTGTTCCAATATGGGATCGTAGTCGCCCGTAACCGGTTCATCTGTTGTCCCGATAATGGACATCTTAATTTTACTTCCCTTGTAAGGATTGTTTGATGGAAAATACGAGAGATAATTCCAGGAGTCAAGATCGGTTATACAGCGATGATAGGTAGATTTTGAACCTATCTTGGCTACGCGCATCAGTTCTCTGCGGTTGACAAAAAATACATCTGCAAACCGACTACTATTCCATTCCTGAAAAAGAGCCATATACAAACTAATATGCGTTGGGTTTAGGCGCTCGTCAAAAAAGAATTTTTCAAAAGCTGCATTGAGTTGCTTAATATAATTCATCTTTTATAGATCAAAATTGTGTTTTACTCTGTTTTCATCCATCACCCGGTGGATCTCCTGGACATCATAGTAAATAATCCCGCCCACTTTGGTGTAGGGCAACGTGCCATTGATTCGAAGGTTTTGTAAAGTTCCCGGACTAATTTGAAGCAGATCCATAACCTCTGAGGATTTAAGATAGCGTTTCAGTATCCCGGAATTTTGTTTGGAAAAAAGGGTTTTTAATTCTTCGAGTAATTCCATTTTGAATTCTCGAAGATCGTCTGTGGTAATAATACTTGTTGGCATAATAGAACATTTTTAATAGAAAGGGACTACCAAATGGTTAAAGCTTTTTAATTGATAGCCCCTATCATAGTTTGACTTTCGTTCTACTAAATTGGTACAGTTTGATGGATATCTTTCCCTATAGGTTTCGTAGTTACGAGAAAATTTAACATTTAATATCTATTGCTATAGTATGGTCTTTTTTGGGAAAGTATTGCTTAGAATTATAAACCAAACTATTAGAAAATTGATTTTATACGGCAATTCTTGGACTTTTCGTAGTAACTCGTAACTACGAAAAGTTCATTTTTCATCATCCTGGTTCATCTTAGCTTCCAAACGCAGGATAAGATTATGAAGATATTTTGCTCTGGGACCTTTTCGGGACTTTATTTCAGAGTAGGTTTTGTAGATGTTCTCCAGTTTGATATTGAAGAAATCCTCAAAAGAAGAAGTGATTGTGCTGATATCTACAGTACCATGGTTAAGATCTCCATTGGCGTATAAGGCATAGATAAGTTCTACCAGTGAAGTTTTTGACCCTGACCACAGCATGACCTTATGTTTTTTATCCATCAAACCACTTTGTTTTCCTGGTCGTAGAGTTTCCATTGCTTCTCTAATGAAATGGATGAGCCGATACATAGCCTGGATCTTTGCCCATAGCATATCATGAGAGCTTGAAAATTCAGGATACTGGTAGTAATTGATCATGGGAGTGAAAGGATAGTTCTTACGATGGTTCCTAGTAAAAAGCTGGTGATCCAGGTATTCATGCCCTTGTTCCATATATTGGACAAAATCATTATTCTTATAAAAGAACTTATTGATCTTACGTAGTTCCTTTTCAAAAAATCGAAATTGAAAATTCTTACCTGCTTTAGGTTTACGAGTCTCACAGGATCGTACTTCTGAGAAATAGATGAGATAGCTCATAGGACAGGGTTTGATTTTTTTAAAGAATTCGATCTCGTCCGGGGTGTTTTCAAAATCCTCTTTTTCCACAATCTCTTTTAATTTAGAAAGGGTGTGATTTGAAATATCAATCCCTTTATCCGCTTTTTTTAAGGGATGAGGGATTGGTACCACCTTAGTGTTCAAACTATTGTGAAACTCATGTATTACGTCATCAAACATCTTATTATTACCTTGAATCATTAAAAAATAGTGTGGTAACGGGATCTTCAAATTGTTTGGTTTTAAAGACTAGGTAAGGACCGCGATTACAATATCAATTATGAAATCTCATTTCTCATCATGTCCAATTGTTCTAACAGGAAATTATCGGAAGTTTGAATAAAAGCCTGTTTCTCAATTATGGTTGCACCAAATTTTCGTTTTTCAAAGGAGGCGCTAAAACCTAAATCTATTTTCTGTAAGTTTAAATTCTTAGCCCTTTTTATGGTCTGATATAATAATTGACGATATACCTGATACTCCCTGGCATAGTCATAATCCATTCCGATTAAATTGGGGACGTATATACCTTCTTTATTTTTGTAACAGAACATAACGCCTACAATCTGGTTTTCTTTTTGAAGTTTTAATTCGATGAACTCCCAGTTTTTATCGGATGCCATATTTTGAAATACTTTTTTCGGATAGGTAAAGGTGTTTAATCCAAAATTTTTTGATTTCACATTTTTATAGAGTTCATGATAGGTATCAATTTTTTCAGGAGTAGGGGAGTCTAAAATTGATATATGGAACTTATCTTCAAACGGCAGTACCTCTTTTCTGAAATGTTTTCGAGACCGGGAGCTTAATGTTTCCAGAAATTCTTCTTCACTGTTCCAATCTAAATTATTAATTACACAGGAATCTGGCATGGAGACGGGAATATAACCTTCCTTTTGGAAAACTTCTGCTAAGGCTGTAGATTTCTTAAAATCGCGCAGAACGCACATTCCAGTTCTTAGTCTTTCTCCCAGCGCTTCGATTCTTAATAAGAGTTCTTTGATAGCTTCCTCAGATTGTGAATGCTTGTGGTCTAAATACAAATGACTACCTTCGGTAAAGAGACATCCCATAGACAGTACTTTAGTAGTCATCGCATAGGGATTGGATTCCCTGTCTTGCTCTATGGCTTTGGATACCGATTCCGGTGCAAGCATATCATTCTTCCATAAGCCGCTGGTTAAAAATGTAGCTAAAATTGGATCATCCTTCTGATCGTTAATTATAAAATAATGGAAGTTCCAGTTATGCTCTTTTTGGTCATTATGGGAAAAACATTTTTCCAGAAATTGAAGACCATTTTTATTAAGCATATTTTGACTTCCAAGAAGTTTATTCCATAAATCTGTATCTATGTTCTCAATACTTTCGGCATAAGTCACTGATATATTTGAATCTGATTTTTCTTTTATTGTAGTAGGCTTCACGTTTATATTAAAAGCTTTGCCAACCCTTTCCAAAGTGTTATTCGTTGCATTTAGCGCTTTTTCATAATGATACTCCAGGGCATTCACCAGGGCTTTAATATCTTCTAATTCATTGTGGCAGGAAATCGTAATTCTTACCCCGGTATTTTTCACAGGAACCGCTGGAAATAATCCCAGGTTTACAAAGAATCCTTCATCCAGCATTCGTTTCACAAAATTATAGCCGGTGGCGGGTAAGCCCGTACCAATATAAAAAACCGGGGAGTCGTTCTTTGAAATTAAGGGCATGTTGGTTTTTGAAAGCAATTCATTAAAATAATTTATCCGGAGCTGTAGTGCCTTTTGTAGTGAATATATTTCGGTAGAAAGATGAATGTTTGCCGAAGCACTTGCCGCAGCAACAGCGCTGGGTTCCAGTTGGGCAGAAAAGGTGAGGGGGCCACCAAAATTTTTAATTTTTCTAAAGAGTTTTCGATCTGGACAAACCAAGACTGCACCCGAGGCTCCAAAGGTTTTGCTTAAAGTACCAAATAATAAAATTTTTTCAGGGAGTTCTTTTAGGACTTCCATTACATAGCCACTACCGTTATGTCCCTTCCAGCTCATGCCATGCACATCATCAAAATACAAGTGCAGCTGAGGATATTTTTCACAAAGGGAGATAAGATCTTCTATGGGGGCATAATCACCATACATGGAATAAACCCCATCTGCCATATACCATATTTTTTTAACCTTCCCGGATAATCTCTTTATTCGGTCTTCCAGCATGTCCATGGAATTATGGCGAATTAGGCTTACAGGTATACCTCTAATTTTAAGGAATTGGGCCGCATTTTGAACACTCCAGTGCACCTGGTGATCTAAGATTACCGCATCCTCATCCCTTACCGCAGTTGGTATAACCGCGATATGACCTAACGTACTGTTCTTGGTTATAAGAATTGGATTGTTGTAGATGGCTTCTATTTTTTCTTCTAACTCCGCATACAATGGATGAGAGATATAAGTCTTTGAAAGTGGAAATTGAGTACCATATTTTTGAATGGCATCTATAGCAGCATTTTTAAGACGCTGGTCTTGTTCCAGACCCAGGTAGCCCGTGGTTCCGAAATGAAAGGATTCTATTCCATTAACTTTTATTTTCCGTCCATTCAATCCTGATCCCTCAGCATGCAAATGTAAAACTCCTGCTTTAGTTGCATTGGTAATTACTTCATCTACGGTATCGAGAAAATTGTTGTGGGTAATTTTTGCCATAACTTTCGATTTGAAATTGTATTTCAAACTATAACAATTATTTATTATAAATCTAACCGTTACTCTTAAAGGTCTTTTCAGAACAGTTATTCGGCTTTTCATCCAAATGCCGGTAAATGCTATGAGTATAATTTTAAATCATAGTATTTAATGCGCCTTAAGATGTTCTGATAAGCCTTTATAAAATTTTATTATATATTAGTGATATCCAAATCTTTACAGGATGATTGTGGATGGAACATATGCAAAAATGTGGATCTCCGATGGGATCTTATTCTTTGTCTATAAAGAAATTTATGAGATCAATAGGAGTATGGCCAAAGAGATCGTTAGTCAACGTTTGCAGTTGCAAAATGAAAATTCATATCCGATATTTTGCGATCTGCGAGCTGTTACCAATGCACAAAAGGAAGCCAGGGATTATCTGGCGATAGAAGGTGCTTATATGACCAAAGCACTGGCGTTACTGGTGAAAGACGATCATTCGATGGCCATTACGCAGTTATTTATAAAAACAAGCAGCCCGGCTTATCCGACCCGGGTATTTAGAGATAAGAACAAAGCCCTTTTGTTCCTGCAAGACTATAAATAGTAATCTTTAATATAAGAGTTATGGAATATGCATTCAATAACGAAGACAAAATGAGGTTCAATTCTTTATATAACCAGATCATCGAAATTGCCTGCGGTAACTTTATGTTTCGTCAGGAACCGTCCGATCGCAGGGATCCCATTGATACTATTTCCGTTCTGCTAAATATGATGTCTGAGGAGATATATAATTTTTGTTTTGGGGCAAATCAGGAAAAAAAGCAACCGGAAATACAATTCGTAATATTCTTAGATAAGAATTTTCATATTACCTCATATTCTTCCGGCACTCCTGAAATTTTAAAATGGGAACAGGATATGTGTGACCGTCCGGTATCTGAAATTCTTTCAAAAAATTCTATACAAGCGTTGATGGACGAACTTGATTCAGACCCAGGAAGCGTTTATCAGCAATTTGTTCCTGTTGACTTTATTATTGAAGGTAAAGGCCTGTATAGATGTCCCTGCATTATTCAGGGGATGGTGGGAGTAGATCCATCCTGTACATATGCAATTACAGCTTTTCGGTTTGCTAATGGGGAGGCCCCCACCAAGAAAGCAAGCAGTACAGCTCATTCCATCAACTCAGAAAAAAAGGAGAGTGCCGCAACAAAAATACTTTTAAAACAGGTACGGCTTTATGTGCTCAGAAATCTCCATACCGAGCTGCCTTCCCTTAAAGAATTAGGGCTAATCCATCGAACCAACAAAACGAAACTCAAGGAAGGATTTAAGAAAATGTATGGCACAACCATCTATCGATTTCACATGGAAAAAAGACTTGAAAAAGGAGCTCTTTTAATCCGAAATACGGAACTACCCATTTCCATAATAACTCAAAAATGCGGTTTCAAGGATCATTCTCATTTTTCTAAGAATTTCCGCAAACAATTTGGGCAGACACCCTCTCAGTACAGAAGAGAATATCAGCGGTCGATTCTATAATAGAACAGCTTATCGGCTTTAGCAACCATTTTATTTGAAGGTATTTGGTGAAATTTACTATTGTAAAATAAGACAGTAATAAAGTTTATATCCTTAGGTTATTTACTGCTCTCATTTCAGTAAGACACTGGAATGTTTACACTCTTAAAAGAATTATCAAAATCTTTTTGCGCAGAAAGTAGGAGAAGCCGAAAATCCTTCAAAGAGTAGGTATACTTTAAATATTTATATTATGAAAAAGCTATTTTTAATTCCAATAATGGCACTTCTCGTTGTATTTGGGATGTCCTTTACAATCAATGGAAGTAAAATTGAAGAGCAACCTGATGAAGCCGTTGCCAGCGATTATATCCTATTTAATGGATCATGGCGAGCCATAGATGAGCAGGATTGTCCGGGGACTGGAAACACCTGTAAAGTGAAATTTACGCAGAACGGCACCGAATATGCTGTGTATGATGAAATGGATGACACACTACCAAAAGATAGCGCTAGTGAAGAGGCTGTACTTATCGATCCATAAAATTTGGAAGTATTAGCATCTTAAATTTCTCAAGGGCTCTTTAATTTTGAGCTCTGGATTAAATCAGATATCACCTCAGGCTTATGCCCGAGGTGATATTTTTATTAAATATAAAAGCCTACAAGACTGGAAATCAGGAGTGATAAGACTTTTTCTAATTTAGTTCATATTCCTCAGGATATCCCAGGAACACCTGTTTGTAATCCTCTATTAGATATTTTTGAGCGGCAGCATTTAAATCGTTCGAGTCAATAAAATGTTCAAGTAATGTTCCTGTAGTAAGGATATCAAATTCGGGATCCTTTCCTTTTTCCAGTTTTGATTGTAAATAATCCGGCCATAAATTAGAATAACCAAAACTTTCAAACTTCCTTTCAAACGACCTTAGTTCGTTGGAAGCTGCTGCTTTTAACCATTCACCATCAACTCCTTTTTCCTTTACAGCCCTAAATGCCTCCATCGCATATTCCCGCATACGATCTTCATTTCCCAGGGCACTGTCAAATTGTATGTGAAAGGCAAAAATTCCATTATTATAATCCAACCATTCTCCAATTGCACTGGGGGCATAACAACCATTACGTAATCTTTTATAAACCTCTTTATGTAGCGCATCATTCAAAAACTGAAGTACAATTTCAGTCTTTAAATCTTTAGGAACTTTTACCGGAAAATAAATGTTGGTAAACACCTGATCTATACTTTTGTATTCAAGACTATGCTCCATCTTTTGTAAGGGAAATTTTAAATTCTGCTTAGAGGTGACCATCTTATTTTTATCGTTTACTACTGGAAATGCGGATAAAGTGTTAACTAATAATGGTGTTATTTCGTTTTTATCAAAATCGCCGGTTACAATAAAAGTAAAGTCTTCAATACCCGAATTCCATTTTTTGAATGACTGTAAGAGACCGTCCATATTCATTGTTTTAAGATCTTCCTTTTTTAAGTGGGGTAACTCTGGATACCAAACATATTTAATCTTTTCAGTGACGAAATTTTCTGATCCTTTTATAGCCTTTCCCTCAAGTTCATCATTTTTCAAAGCTTTCCAGGCCTCAAATCCTTCCTGATCCTTTCGGGGCTGATCTAAATAAAGATAGAGCAGGTTAAAAAATTCCGGTAACTCCTCAAGTTTGGATTGACCATAGATCATTTGATTGTCAGTCGTAGTACGAAATCCAAGCTCAATACCTTTTTCTTTCTTAAACCTATCCAACTCAAACTTATTAAAGGGGCCAGCGCCGGTATATTGCACTAATTCAGGCGCTATTTTGGCCGAAAGGTATTCTTGTCGATTTTTCAGTGGAAATCTGTTAGGGCGAAAAGCCTGAATGGAAACCTGATTCTCAAACATTTTCTTACGAGGCTTCGTTGGTTTAAGTATTAACGTTACACCATTAGCCATTTCAATGGTAGTAACGCCAATCATATTTTCAGTTTCCCTGACGACTTCCTTTTCTTTTGAAGTCGGAATATTTACAAAATTGGCAAGAGCGTGTATAGGTTTATTTTCGATAATTGGCTCTAAAGACATGTTATCCACTTCTTGGATCCATTGTTTTAATACCTTTTCGTTAGGGACATTCACGCCTCTGCCTTTAAAGAATATATAATGAACGTTATGGCTCAGATTTTCATATCGCTGCTGATAATCCTGAATATCATTAAGATCAATTTCAGCAAGAATGGTTGATATGATATTTATTTTTACTTCTGGCTTAGGAGCTGCTTTACCATAAAAGAAATGCATCTCTAAGTCTATTGCTAAGGAGGAAGAATTCAAATGGCTTTCATTATCATATTCTTGTATAATAATTTCTTTGGCCGCTTCTAATTCTTTCTTATTAAATCCGGATTGCATTCTTTTCCAGGCTATCAGACCATTTTGAAAATCTGATTTCTGTTGCTCTATATTATCTGAATCCAATTTTAAATTCATCTTAAATCCCTTTAACTGCCAGTCTGGTAAATGATTTACCCCGTGGTTTGTCACGAAATTTTCAAAAGGGGGATTAAACTGTTGTTTCAGTTGGTCTTCTTTTTCCTCGATCATTAAAGTGTAGAGCTGTTGCACCAACATATTTTTATAATCTTTGGTGCTTTTAGGAGCCTGTGCAAAATTCGGTGCGGTGTGAATTATGTTCAGAGCTAATTCATCACTAGTACTATCTTTTACTGTTGTAAAGAAATTCTTTCCCTCAAGCTTAATGGTGTGATTAAGCACTCTGGCATTGGCATCTTTCTTTTTTGCAGGAATTTTTAGATCAGAGAATAATTGTTTGATTTCGGCCTCTATAGTATCAGGGTTTATATTTCCAACAATTATCGCTGCTTCCAGGTCAGGCCGGTACCAGTCTTTATAAAACCTCTTAAAAGCTTTAGAGTTAAAATTTCTAAGATTATCAATGTGTTTTTTATCATCATATATTTTATAGGATAGGTTATTCAGAGTTTCTATTTCTATTTTTTTTCCAACCCACTGCCGATGGGGGTTTAAATTTCTGAATTCCCCTTCTACCGCTGCACGTTGCACCTCTATTTGATCAGGTTTGTATTCATTCACCTGGCCCCAGTCTCGTAGTAGCTGTAAAGTTTTTTTGATGACCAGTTTATCTCCTGAAGGTATTTTAGCATAATAGTTTGTATGTCGAGATCCCACATTGGCATTACTATACCCCCCAATCTTATTCATAAAATCATGGACACTTGGAAAATGTTTGGTGCTTCCAGCCACTAAATGTTCTAAAAGATGGGCATATTCCAATCGATCTTTATCTTCATGCATTCTACCCGCTTTCACGACCAGTCTCATATGTATCTTGTTCTCCGGATTATCATTTTTTAGTAAATAATAAGTAAATCCATTATCCAGTTTTCCATAACGTACTTCGGGATTTAAAGGAATGGTATCATGCTGCTGTATAAGCTTTTGATTCTGACTTTTTACGTGGCCTACTCCTGAAATGATTAGGAATAGGAAAATATATAGTTTGAAATTCATAATATCGATTTTATTAATAACCAGGATTTTGACTTAGGTTAGGGTTTTTCTCCCTTTCCTGGGAGGGTATTGGGTACAACATATCGGTTGGTTCCCAGAGAGGATTGCTTCCAAGGGCTTCATTTGCTCTATCGGTTCTTTTTAAATCCAGCCAGCGATGACTCCATTCGGCAAATAACTCTTTCTGCCGTTCCGCCATTATCAAATCCAGTAATGCATCCTGACCAATTCCCGGATCATTCTCCTCAACAGATGCGAGTCCTGCTCTCATTCTTATAACATCCAGGTCCTCAATAGCACCGGCTAGATCTCCCTGTTTGGCCCTTGCCTCTGAGCGAATCAAATACTGTTCTGCTAATCTTAAAACCATGGAGTATTCGATTATCGGAAACTCATTACTACTCCAGACCTTATATTTAAATGGAAAATAGGCATCCAATTCTTCGTTGAATCCTATCCAGTTTGATAGTCTTTGATCTTCCTGGTCAAATTGCTCCACGAAATCTTCCTCCATTTTAATTACTGCAAAAAAGGAAAAGATGGGATCTATGATAAAAAGGCTTCCTTCATTGGTATTGGTGATCTGGCCACCTCCTCCCAGAGGAGAGATTTGCCAAATAGCTTCTTTACTGTTTGCCAGGAATACCTGGTCAAAATCCTGTAAGATCTCATAGGTTCCATTTTGGTCAATTACCTCACTACTCAGTCTTTCGGCCGCCTCCCAGTCTTCCAGATATAAGTACACCCGTGCCAATAGCGATGCCGCTGCAAATTTGTTTACAGTAGTTCTTTCACCATTTTTGTATTCGGAACCCAGTGAATCCACAGCTATTTCGAGGTCACTTATAATTTGCTCGTAGACTCCTGCAGTAGATGTCCTTGTGGCTAATTGATTTTCATGATAATTGGTTGAAATGATTAGAGGTACATCCCCGTACAGATTCACCAGGTAGAAATACGAAAATGCCCTTATGAATCGTGCCTCACCTTCAAGCTGTGTTTTTAAATCGGAACTGATCTGTTCTGAATTATTCAGCCCTTCTAATAAAGAATTCGTCAGATAAATTAAGTTGTAGGCACTGGCCCAGATATCGAGGTTCCCGGGATTATCAGCAGTTATTTCGTGCTGCTCGAATTCCATCCGGGTTATATTTGAACTAGAGATATTCTGGAAAGTATCAGCTGATAAACCGGAAAGGAATGTTACGCTTGTTCTTTGCCCGTTTGCAAAATCCGTCAAAAATAACTGATTATAAATTCCGGTCATGGCACTTTCCGCGGTAGCATCATTACTAAATACTACATCGCTCACCAATTTGTTATCAGGTGCGTCTACTTCCACAAAATCTTCACAGGAGAAGAAAAGTAATGGAAGAATTAGCCATATGTTATATGATATTTTATAATTGAATTTCATCTTGATTGTATTTAAAAGTTAATGTGCATCCCACCTGTTAGAGTTCTCAGGTTACCGATAGCGACTGAATAAGGATTTTCCGGATCCAGTCCTTCATAATCGGTAAGGGTGAGTAAGTTCTGCCCCCTCACATACAGCTTCCAATTTTTTGCACCTATGGAATTTGTAAACTTTAAAGGAAGCTGGTACGCCAGAGACAATGTCTTCAGCCTTAAATAGGAGGCGTCATGCATAGGGAAGGTGGTACTAAGTACATAATTATAAGCTCTGCTGGCCGCTACCGACTGTGAGAGTTGCTGATAAGGCCCTACACCATCTAATGAGCTTAGAATCACATCACTAGAATTACCAATATTACCTGCCGAAAAACCGCTAGAAAACCCATCCTGTTTTACAAATTCCCAAAGAAATTGAAGAGAAATAGATTTATAGGTAAGGTTGTTATTAAGGCCTCCAAAGAATTTTCGATTTCTGTCCTGAATGACTATCCTATCCTGGTAATCAAATCGGCCATCCTCGTTTACGTCACGGATGGTATAGAAACGGGTTTCAGGGTCCAGACCCGTATATTCATATAATAATGAGATGTTCAACGGATGTCCTACCCTGTAGGTATTTGCATAAGATGATTGCTCAATATCCGGATAGCTTACCAGTTCATTTTCCGGGAAACTCAGATTAAAGGAAGTATCCCATTTAAATTTATCATTGTCAACGTTTATGCTATTAAACGTGATCTCCCAACCTGAATTTTCGACGGTTGCAGGTAAATTGGCCTGGACGGTGGTAAAACCGGTTAAGTAGGGCAGGGGATAGCCTACCAATTGATTGGAGGAGCGGTTCAGATACCTACTTAGACTTAGCCGAAAACGATCCTGCAAAAAGCCTAATTCCATACCTGCCTCTAACTTCTTATTGATTTCCCAGGAATAGTCAGGGTTTGCCAGGCCTGTTGGATAGAGTCCGCCCGGGCCCCTGGTAGCCTCATAGGCGTCCAGATATCCATAATCTCCAATTTGATCATTACCGGTAGTACCATAACTACCTCGTAGTTTTCCAAAAGACAGAAATGGAAGATTGTTTTTAATGAATGGTTCCTCTGAAAATATCCATGCAGTACCAATAGCCCCGAAATTAGCGAAACGATTGTTCGGACCGAACCTTGACGAACCGTCCCTTCTACCCGTAAGATTCAGATAATATTTTCTATCCCAGTTAAATCCTAACCGTGAAAATATGGCTGCATATCGATAATCCGTATTATCACGCTTAGCATTGATGATCTTCTCCGCAGCACCGATATTTCCTATAAGTGATTCAGAGGCGTATCCATCACTCAGGAAACTTTCACGAATGCTATTATTTTCCTGAAAGGTTGCACCTGCTAATGCTTCCAGATTTAATTTGCCGAAAGCCTGATTGTATAGAATTTGTGGTTCCACGATCCAGGACCGTCTATCAGCTTTTAAATGATTGGCTTTATTAGTTATGGATTCAGAAGGATCGTAGGAGCGTCTGGGTTGTTCACGTAATTCACTGGAATTATAATAGGTGTATCCCATACTAGTTTTTAACCGTAGTCCGGTTACAATTTCATAGGACAGACCAATATTTGAAATCAAATTGTCGGAGTTTGTGGAGGTGTTATTAAAATACCCCTGCAATGGGTTTTTTAATCCCGCTCCTCCCCAGTCTTCCCAATTCAGACTACCATCCTCATTAAAGATTTTTGGTGCATTAGGAGCAAGATATATGGTGCTGGCATTGAAATCCACATTGCCGACCAGGTTATTTCTGTCCACACCATAGTTAACCGCAAGATTTAATTGAAACCTGTTATCCTTAGAGGTATGGTTCAGATTTAAATTTCCGGTTACCTTTCTGTAATCATAATCTCCAGGGTAGATGGTTCCCTGTGTAAAGTAGGATCCTCCTAATCGAAAGGATGTCCGCTCACTTCCTCCAGTAAAGGCGATATTCGCATTAGCCGTTTCAGCAGTTCCACCAAATAGGAACTCTTGCCAGTCGGTATATCGATCCTGGTCCCAAACCAATAGATCATAAGCATTTCTTTCAGTTGGTTCTACGCCATCATTTTGAAGAGCTCTACGTCTTACATCGAGATATTCTTGAGTATTTAATAAATCCAGGCGATTTGGTACTGTGGCGGCCCCGTAATAGAATCCGACTTCCAGTCCCGTTCCTAACATCCGTCCTTTTTTGGTAGTAATCAAAACGACGCCATTAGCCCCCCGGGAACCATAGATCGCGGTGGCATCGGCATCCTTTAGAACCTCTATGCTCTCAATATTATTAATATCCAGGTTGTTTAAAGGATCGATGCCTACATTACCCAGAAGACTGGTACTTTCCAATGGGATGGAGTTAACAGGAACACCATCAATTATATATAATGGAAAATTTCCTTCTTCACGTAAGCTATTAACACCCCTTATACGTATGTTAGATGCAGCCCCTGGAGAGGAAGCATTTGTTGTTATTTCTACCCCAGCCATTCTTCCTTGTAAAGCCTGTAGCGGACTTACCAGCGGCTGGTTCTCTATTTCCTCTGCGGTTACCCTTGAAATATTCCCTGTACTTTCTCTTCGAGTTGTATTATAATAGCCAGCATTAATCTGTACCTCATTGAGTGAAGCTACATCCTTCTGTAAGGATATAGAAATAGTAGTTTGACTATTTACCGATACCTCGCGGGTTTTGTATCCAATAGATGAAAAAATAAGTGTGTCCCCGGGAGAGGCATAGATAGAATAATCTCCATCCAAATTTGTATTTACTCCTTGATTTTTATTTTTAATTTGAACTGTAACTCCCAATAGAGGTTCACCATTAGTATTCGTAACGGTACCACTTATGTCCTGCTGGTAAAATAGAAGAGTGGAGGAGGAGGGTGTTGCCGCTTTGGCTTGACCCATCGCTAACATGACCAATAAGGCCATGGCTAAGAGGAACATGATGATAAGCATGCCCCGCTTGTAAAAATTTTTCATAATTTTACATTAGTTAAATGAAACATTTGTTTTATTAAAGCTTAGGCCTTCCCTGTACGACTGCAATCTCAAGGGAAGGCTTTTTTGCTTTTACCCGTCAAAACGAGTGTTCACTTTTCTTTTTTCCATAAGCATTTTTTTATTGGCTAAACAAACTATTAAATTGGAGCAAAAAATCACCGTTCCCAAAGCCATCTCTACATGAGAATTGGCTTTTGCCCACCCAACTACTGTAATACAATAAACTGTTTACAGTATCCCACGGGATTATTAGCGGAATTTACCTCGTTCCCGTAAACAAGCTTTATAAAAACACTCCGTAGGGAATGCCGGCCGCTTTGACCTTTGTTTAAAATGTAGGGTTAATTGTAGCGACGTCTTTTTAGTGAAGAAACAAATGCTTTAAAAATAAGTAGAGCAGGAAACACCTAAATACAAAAAAGGCGTGAAAGCTCAACTTATCGAATCGCGGTACTGGTATACCTTGTACACAATAAGTGAGCCCACGCCCGGGTCGTGAGCACTTCACCTATCATCTCGTGTACTAAAAATTACCAGTTTTCGATTCGAGATTCAAAGCGAATGCTTCTAATATTTTACTTAAAGAAGTTTCGCAAATATATTATAATGAATCAAATATAATAAAAATTATTTTATGGTACCTTATAGGTTACCATAATTTTTGTTTTTAACCTAGAATTTTATAGTATGATTGAGAATACCTTAAAATTCAGTGAACATAAAATAAGATTTGGCAAGCATATAAGGTCATTAAGAGAAAGAATTGTTAGTCTTGAATATCCAAATAGAAATATTTCACAGCAAGAGCTGAGTGATCGAAGGGGCCTTTTATCTAAAAAAACTATAGGTGAAATAGAGAGGGGGGAGGCAAATCCTACTTTTGAAACATTAATTGCCTTGGCAATAGTTTTAGAGGTTTCTGTTACAGAGTTATTTGACTACGATTAATTTGCGTTTATCCCGCTAAATCGGAGTGGAAAATAACCAATAAATTGCGTATATAAGACTTGTGATCGCAAATAATGTATTGATAAAAAATTTAATTTTTGGAACCCCGGAAAGAAAACAGTTAAGTTTACAAGTCGATGTCCTTACTACTTTAACCTATCAATCGTGTGTCGAACAAACAATATTTGGCAATTCAAATACTCATTTTCTCATCTTTAGAATCCTTTAACATTAGAAAGATTTTTGCTAAATTGCCACGGCTTC
The DNA here is from genome assembly GCF_003024155.1 of Christiangramia fulva. Lineage (NCBI taxonomy): Bacteria > Pseudomonadati > Bacteroidota > Flavobacteriia > Flavobacteriales > Flavobacteriaceae > Christiangramia > Christiangramia fulva. The sequence continues at coordinate 3,388,030 of NZ_CP028136.1, read as the reverse complement.
CCCACCCTACCTCGGAAGCATAATTATTTACTACATACCCGAATCTGAATAATGGCCAAAAAGAAAACTACCAAAGAAAAATCTATTGAAGAAAGCCTGTGGGATGCTGCGAATAAATTACGTGGCTCCATTGAACCTTCTGAATATAAACACGTAGTACTGGGACTTATCTTCCTGAAATTTGCCAGTGATAAATTTGAAGTGCGCCGTGAGGAGCTAATTGCCGAAGGGAAAGAAAAGTACCTTGAGATGAAAGACTTCTACAATATGAAGAACGTCTTCTTCTTAGCAGAAACATCACGGTGGAACTATCTCATTAAAAATGCGAAGCAAGACGATATTGCACTAAAGATTGATACCGCCTTAAACCAGATCGAAAAGAATAATCCCTCTCTAAAAGGTGCATTGCCGGATAATTATTTTTCCCGCTTAGGACTGGATAAAAGTAAGTTGGCTTCCTTGCTGGATACCATAAATAAAATAGATACCCAAAAAGACAAATCCCAGGATGTTGTGGGGCGTGTGTATGAATACTTCTTATCTAAATTCGCTTTGGCGGAAGGGAAAGGAAAGGGAGAGTTTTATACACCAAAAAGTATTGTAAACCTTATTGCTGAAATGATCGAGCCCTATAAAGGGATTATTTATGATCCGGCCTGTGGTTCTGGTGGAATGTTCGTGCAGTCTATCAAGTTTATTGAAAGCCACCACGGGAGCAAACGGGAAATTTCAATTTACGGACAGGAGTACACCAATACTACTTACAAACTGGCAAAAATGAACCTTGCCATTCGGGGAATATCTGCTAATCTGGGTGAAAAAGCGGCCGATACCTTTAGCAATGATCAGCATAAAGATCTGAAAGCAGATTATATTATGGCTAACCCACCCTTTAATCAAAAGGACTGGCGTGGGCCGCAGGAATTAATTGATGATCCACGCTGGCAGGGTTATGAGGTACCTCCAAAAAGTAACGCAAACTACGCTTGGATCCTAAATATGATTTCCAAACTTTCAGATGATGGCGTTGCCGGATTTATTCTGGCCAATGGTGCCCTTTCCGGTGGTGGTGAAGAATATAAAATTAGGAGAAAGTTGGTGGAGAACAACCTGGTTGAAGCCATAGTGATCCTACCACAAAATATGTTCTATACGACTAATATAAGTGTAACCGTTTGGATCCTTAACAGGAATAAAACCGCACATTCCCGTTCTATTGGCGATGAAGAAAGGCATTACCGGGACCGGCAGGAAGAAGTGTTGTTTATGGATTTGCGGCAGATTGGAGAACCATTTGAAAAGAAATTCACTCAGTTTAGTCCAAAGCATATACAGGATATTGCCAAAACCTACCACGATTGGCAACAGGAAAACACCGATTATAAAGATATCCCGGAATACTGCTACAGTGCTACCAAAACAGATATTAAAAAGAAAGATTTCTCACTGGTGCCCAGCAAATATATTGAATTTGTAAACCGCGATGAAAACATCGATTTTGACTCCAAAATGGCAGGTTTACAAACTGAACTGACAGATTTGCTAAAAGAAGAAGAGCAATCCAAAAAGGAATTATTAGAGGTTTTTAAAGAGCTTGGGTATGCAATCAAACTATAAACCTATTGGAGATTACATACAAAAACTAAAAGTCCGAAATTCAGAAGATAGATATTCTGAACTTTTAGGTATTAATATAGATAAGTTTTTTATGCCTTCAGTAGCCAATGTAGTAGGCACTAATCTATCAAGATATTTAATTGTAAGACCTGGGCAATTTGCCTGTAACCGAATGCACGTTGGCAGGGATTATAGAATACCAATTGCACTTTCAGAAAATGAAGAACCTTTTATAATATCACCTGCATATGATGTCTTTGAAATAAAGGATACTTCTATATTATTACCTGAATATTTGATGATGTGGTTTAGTCGTGCTGAATTTGATAGAAATGCCTGGTTCTATACGGATGCTGACGTTAGGGGAGGTTTAGCCTGGGATGCCTTTTGCAGTATTGAACTCCCCGTTCCTTCCATAGAGATACAGCGGGAAATTGTAAGGGAATACAATGTGATAAAAAACCGTATTGAGTTAAATAAGCAACTCAACCAAAAACTAGAAGAGACAGCACAGGCTTTATATAAATATTGGTTTTTGGATTTTGAATTTCCAAATGAAGAAGGAAAGCCTTATAAATCTTCCGGCGGAAAAATGGTTTATAATGAGGAGCTGGATAAAGAGATTCCTGAGGGGTGGTCAAATGGAACTTTTCAAGACCATGTAAAGGTGAAGATGGGACAATCTCCAAAAGGAAATACATATAATCAAAATGGTTATGGAACTCCCTTAATTAATGGTCCTGTAGAATTCGGTGATTTTTTTACAGAAAAAAGTAAATGGACTACGGCACCAACTAAAATTTGTGAGAAGGGAGAATTGATTATATGCGTCAGAGGAAGTACAGTAGGTAGATTTGTTAAAAGTGATGGGATCTATTGTTTAGGTCGTGGAGTTTGTAGCTTCAGAGGGATTCAATCACAAAGATTTGTTGATGAATTATATAAATATAGTCTAGAAGAGCTATTGTCATATACAACCGGATCTACTTTTCCCAATCTCGATGGACAGACATTACTAAACTTTCCTTCAATAGTACCTTCGGCTGAATTAGTTGAATTGTTTGATCAATTTATTAACTCAATTATGTCATTAGTTGAAAATAAAGCAAAACAAAATAATTATTTAATTGAAATTCAAAATCTTCTACTTTCCAAAATGGCAAGGGTAGAACAAGAAAAAACATCTTTTGCCTATGAGTAAAAATTTACAAATGAATCCGGAGAATAAGGATCAGAAACAAAATATCCCTTTTAACTCTCTTTCTCCTGTTAGTGATCCTGAAAAGCATAAATTCTACTGTGATTCTTTAGAGTGGGCTCTGTCTAATCGGAAAGAAAAAGACATTAAAAATATCGCGCTATCTGGAACCTATGGTTCCGGCAAAAGCAGCATTTTAAAAACTTTTCAGGAAACCAATAAAAATGAAAATTTAAAATTTTTAAATATTTCATTGGCAACTTTTAAAGAAGAGAAAAAGAATGACACTGATAGATATGCACATTTAAGAAGTGAAAATATAAATAGTGACAAACTTTCAAAAAATGATCAGCTTCGATTAGTAGAATTAAGCATTCTTCAACAAATCTTTTATCATGAAGAATACGATAATATACCCGATTCCAGGTTCAAGAAAATAAGAAGTTTGAATCCCCAGGAAGTTCAGGAAACAACCTGGTTATTATTCGGACTTATCTCTGTATTGTACACTTTTTTTAATTTCCATTTCCTTAGAACCCTAATTAATTTGCCAGAACCAAAAATATGGTTCGCATATACTATACAGGGTTTGTTGGCTATTGGAGGTTTAGTTCTTTCATTTTACTTCCTACGTGCTGTGGTAGGATTTTCTCAAAAACTCACGATTAGTAAATTAAATTTCCAGAATCTTGAAATCCAGGTGGCTGATAAAATAGACAAATCTATCCTCAACAATCATCTGGATGAAATTTTATATTTTTTTGAAGTAACAGAATATAATGTTGTAATTATTGAGGATCTGGACCGTTTTGAGCAAACAGAAATTTTCACAAAACTTCGAGAAATAAATCTTCTAATAAATAATTCAAAATCGATTAATCGTACCGTAACTTTTATTTATGCTATACGCGATGAAATGTTTAAGGACAAAGACCGGACTAAATTTTTCGACTTTATAATTCCCGTTATACCAGTTATCAACTACTCTAATTCCAATGAACAATTAACTCGGGCATTAGAAAAATTTGAGTATTCTTTATCCACAGAATTGATAGATCAGGTCGCATTTTATGTAGATGATATGCGGCTTCTTTACAATATTGTAAACGAATTCCATATTTATTTTCAAAAATTTAAAGGTGAAAAATATCAGAATAAACTTTTTGCAATAATCGTTTATAAGAATATTTATCCCGAAGATTTTGTTATGCTAGGTAAAAATCAAGGTATTCTTTATAAAAACCTTGTAGAGAATAAGTTGAGTTGGATAAATGATGCTAGTCGGAAAATTGAAGAAGAGAATTCTAGATTAAAAATGGAGTTAGACAATTTAGAAAGGGTTCTACCTAAAAATTTGGAGGAATTGAGGCGCATTTACCTTATGGAATATATGAAAAATGCTAACAACCTTTCACATTTCCGTATTGCGAATAAAAATTACTCCGTGGAACAAATGTTAGAAGATGAAAATTTTGAGAATTTAAAAAATGGATCTATAAGCTATAGAGAAAATCAATATAATAGAGAATTCAATTTTAAATTTTCTGATGTAGAATCACGTCTTGATCCGGATAAGTCTTACTCGGATAGAAAAACTGAAATTGAAAACAAAAATGCCGGGAGGGTTAAAGATATTAGAGTTAGGTTAAAGCAGAATGAGGAAGAAAATAGAAGAATTAAAAATGCCAAGATAAAATATCTTTTAAAGAACAAAAAAATTTCTTTGTCTTCACAACCTTCCAAACAGGAACAGCTGATAATTCTATTAGTTCGTAATGGCTATATAGCTGAAGATTATCTTAATTATATTTCCTATTTCTATCCGGGAAGTATTACTGAAAGAGATCACTGGTTTTTGATGAATGTAAGGAATGAAATGGATAGTAAATTTGATTATAAACTGGATGAAGTAGAGAATGTTATTAAAAAAATAAGTGAATCAGAATTTGAAAGGAGATCTGTTTTAAATTATAGTCTTCTAGACCAGTTTTTAAAGAGTAAAAAATTTCCCTTGAAAAAGGAATTATTTTTTAAGCAGCTGTCAAACGAATCAAATGATTCTGTCAAATTTATTTACTCTTATATCAAAGAGGATAAAAATTCGGGGGTACTCATAAAAACTTTATGCAAAAGTTGGATAGGTATTTGGAAATTTATCGAAGAAGATAGCTCGCTTACGGACGGTGAAAAATCAAATTATCTCTCCCTTATTCTAAACAATGCTGAAATTGAAGATATTGAAAACATTGCTTCGACCTCCCAACTAGAAGCTGTACTAAATGCAAAATCGGATTTTTTATCAATAGTTAGTGATTCGAAGAGACAAATTGAAATCATAGATGAGTTTGACCTCAAATTCAACTCCTTAAAATGGGATGAATCCCGTAAGGAAATAAGGGAATACATATATTCTATGAATAACTATGAAATCAATCCTCCTATGTTAAGGATAATGATCAAGGAATTTGGTGAATATAGAGAGGAGGATTTTAATCACAGTAATTATGCAGCCATTAAATTGTCTGGTTGTGATAGATTAATTGAATATGTAGAAAAGAATATAGAGGAGTACATAAATGCGGTTTATTTAAAGCTCAAAGATAACTTCAAAGAAAAACAGGCCTATCTACTAAAGTTACTAAACAATTCAAACATCAAAAAGACAAGTAAAGAAAGTATAATAACTCAAACTGAAACTTTATTGCCTTCCCTTTCTGAATTAGAAGATTCTAAGGAGTTGAGTGATTTTTTAATTGAGAATTTAAAGATAGAACCAACATGGAAAAATGTAATCTTTAAGTATCAAGAAAATGAAAATAAATTTTCGGAAACACTTACTGGTTTCCTAAATAATCCAAAAATTACTAAAAACCTAGTAAAAGACTCTATTCCAACAGATAAGGAACTTTTAAGTTTCAGACGTGATTTCTTGTTAAACAATAAGATTCTCGATGAATTATATATTTCTTATCTAAAAACAGTACCACTAGCATTTAAAGAGTTAAGCTTTGAAAGCTTATCGTTTAAAAAAGTAGAAGCATTAGTAAATGAGCTAAAATTATCATTTAATCAAGAAAATTATAACAAACTAAGATCAAGTTTTTCTCCCATACATCTCATTTTTATTATCCTGAATATTTCAGAGTTCTTTAAAATATATTCAGAAATAGTTCTATCAGAATCAGATTTGGCGGAAATCCTGGGAAATTCTATGTTAACTGATTCTCATAAAATAAAATTAATAGAAAAATTCGAAGCCGATAACGCTATTTCGGATCAGAAGGCACTTTCTTTAATAGGAAAAATGGCCTTAAAACACAAAGAACTAAAATTGTCTGATTCAAATATTTCTTCAATTCTAATAAAATCTGCATTAAAGACTAATGAGAAAATTGAGCTTTTCATGAACAATCTTACTCCCTTTGATAAAGAATTTATAACATCCTTTTTAAGTTCTTTAGGGGGAGATTATAAGCAATTAAATGAAAAAGGTCCTATGCCATACTTTAAAAACACTGCCCTTCTACTCAGTTTTTTTCAGTATTTAAAACAAGAAGGCAAAATATCTAAAATCAAAGAAAAAAAAGACCATATTCAAGTTACAACATTTAGAAAATAAAAAATGTCCGAAACCAATCGTATAGAATATAAGCGTGAACTTTCCGAAGGACTGGAGAAAGAAGTTGTGGCTTTTTTGAATTACAGAGAAGGTGGCATAATTTATATAGGCATAGATAAAGAAGGTAGGACAGTTGGCGTTCAGGATGCCGATAGCAACCAGTTAAAAATAAAAGACCGGTTAAAAAACAACATTCGTCCTTCAGCCCTCGGACTGTTTGATATTGTAAGCGAAGAAAGGGATGGGAAAGAAATTTTAAAGATTATTGTAGCCAGCGGTTCTGAGAAACCATACCATCTCAAAAAATACGGGATGAGTGAAAAAGGCTGTTTTATACGCCTGGGTTCTGCTGCAGAACCGATGTCGCAGAAACAAATTGAGGAACTTTTTGCCTCTCGTACCCGGAATTCCATAGGGAAAATAAAAGCCCATCGCCAGGATCTAAACTTTGAGCAGCTTCATATTTATTACCAGGAAAAACAAAAACCCCTTAATAAACAGTTCAGGAAGAATTTAGAGCTTACAACCATCGAGGGTGATTTGAATTACGCCGCTTATTTGCTGGCCGATGAAAATAACCTTTCCGTAAAGGTCGCAAAATATAAGGGTGACACGCGAGTAGATTTAATGGAAAGCAACGAATACGGTTATTGTTCCCTTGTGAAAGCTACTAAGAGTGTACTGGATAAAATAAGCCTGGAAAACCGCACCATCACACAAATAACTCAGAAAGAACGAAAGGAACATCGTCTATGGAATGCCATTGCACTTAGGGAAGCAATTATAAATGCCTTTGTCCATAATGACTATACCCGCGAAATAGCACCAAAATTTGAGATCTTTAATGATCGCATCGAAATAACTTCCGCAGGTTCTTTACCTGATGGCTTAAGTAAAAATGAGTTTTTCGAAGGCTTTTCAATTCCCCGGAACAAGGAGCTGATGCGTATTTATAAAGATCTGGACCTGGTAGAGCAATTAGGTTCGGGAATTCCCAGAATACTGGAATCGTACAGCAAAGAATGTTTCCGTTTTTCTGATAATTTCCTCCGGATGATATTTCCTGCGGCAGATGATGTTTATAGGGAGACCCCGCAAGTCTCCCCCCAAGTTACCCCGCAAGTCACCCCCCAAGTACAAGAACTTTTAAACGTCATTAACGGCGAAGTCAGTAGAACCGAATTGCAAAACTCCTTAGGGCTTTCGGATAGGAAAAACTTTAGAATTAATTATTTAAACCCCGCCTTAGAAGAGGGTTTTGTAGAATTAACAATACCGGACAAACCCAAAAGCAGTAAACAGAAGTATAGGTTAACTGAGAAGGGAAGAAAAGCCAGACAGGAATGAAATTTACCGAAGCACAACTGGAAAGCGTTTTTGCCAACCAGCTGGAACAAGAAGATTATAAGCATAAATTAGGAGGCACTATCTCACGAAAGGAAGATGAAGTGCTCATTGAAAGTGATCTTCGGGAATTTCTATTGACAAGGTACCGGAAAAACGGGATTACTAAAAATGAAATAGATTCCATTATTCTTAGACTTAAAACTCTTCCGGCATCAGACCTCTATGAAAGCAACAAAGAATTTATGCAAATGCTTTCTGATGGTTTTTCGCTAAAGCGGGAAGACCGTTCTCAAAAAGATATCTGGATCTATTTAATTGATTATTCAGAAGACAACCAAAATACTTATAAGTTCGTTAATCAGCTGGAAATTACCGGAACCCAAAAACGTATTCCTGACGGGATTCTTTATATTAATGGAATTCCGGTAGTTGTTTTCGAATTCAAAACGGCGATTCAGGAAAATACCACCATTTATGACGCCTATATTCAATTAACAGTGCGTTACCAAAGGGACATACCTGAACTTTTTAAATACAATGCATTTTGTGTAATTAGTGATGGTGTAAATACCAAAGCAGGTTCATTTTTTGCGCCTTATGAATTCTTTTATGCCTGGCGCAGGATCGCAGGATTGGCAAAGGAAGTTGATGGTATCGATAGTATGTTCACCCTTATCCAGGGAATGTTGCATCAAAACAGGCTGCGGGACATCATTAAAAACTTTATTTATTTACCGGACAGTTCCAAGAAAGACGAAAAGATCGTGTGCCGCTATCCCCAGTATTATGCGGCCAGGGCTCTATTTGAAAATATTCAGAAAGTCCAAAAACCTAACGGAAACGGAAAAGGAGGCACCTATTTTGGAGCAACTGGTTCCGGTAAAAGTTTTACAATGCTTTTCCTAACCCGGCTTTTAATGAGAAGTGATCATTTTGAAAGTCCTACTATTATTTTGATTACTGATCGAACCGATTTGGATGATCAGCTTACAGGCCAATTTACCAATGCCAAAGCCTTTATTGGGGATGATGCTATCGTCAGTGCAGAAAGCCGTGCAGACTTACGCAAACGGATTAGAGGAAGGGAAAGTGGAGGCGTGTTCCTTACCACTATACATAAGTTTACAGAAGATACCGAGTTACTTACGAATAGAAGCAATGTTATTTGTATATCTGATGAAGCTCACCGGAGCCAGACCAATCTTGACCAGAAAATAAAAATCACAGAAAAAGGGGTACAGAAAACTTTTGGCTTTGCTAAGTACCTTCACGATTCTTTGCCTAATGCTACTTTTGTAGGTTTTACCGGGACGCCAATCGATGCTACTTTAGATGTATTTGGGAAGGTGGTAGATGAATATACAATGACAGAATCTGTAATAGATGAAATTACAGTACGTATTGTATATGAAGGTAGGGCAGCGAAAGTGGCCCTTGAGAACAGGGAATTAAAGAAAATTGAGGAATATTACCGGGTAGCTGAGGAAGAAGGTGCGAATGAGTACCAGGTAGAAGAGAGTAAAAAACAGTCGGCTAACATTAATGCCATTTTGAGTGATCCGGATCGTTTACAGGCCATAGCAGAAGATTTTGTCAATCATTATGAAAAAAGACTAGAGGAAGGTGCTACCGTAAAAGGAAAAGCAATTTTTGTTTGTAGCAGTCGTGAAATAGCTTACGAGCTTTATAAGAACATCATCGAATTAAGACCGGAATGGGCAAAGATTAGAAAGGCAGAAGAAGGTGCCGATTTAACTGAAAAAGACTGGAAGCAACTCAAGCCTATTGAGCGGATAAAGATGATCATGACAAGGGGAAAAGACGATCCAAAAGAAATGTATGATCTTTTAGGAACAAAAGAGTACCGGAAAGAGCTGGACCGTCAATTTAAAAATGAGAAATCGAATTTTAAAATTGCCATTGTCGTCGATATGTGGCTCACAGGCTTTGATGTGCCGTTTCTGGATAGTATCTATATCGATAAGCCCATCCAGCAACATAACCTTATCCAGACGATTTCCCGGGTAAACCGGAAATTCCAGGGCAAAAACAAAGGACTGGTAGTAGATTATATTGGTATTAAGAAACAAATGAACTTAGCTCTTGCCAAATACAATAAGGGTGAGCGTCAGAATTTCGAAGATATTGAAAAGTCCCTGAAGATAGTTAGGGACCACCTGGATTTACTGGCCAGGATTTTTCACAAATTCGATAGTACCGATTATTTCCATGGAGATCCTTTAAGCCAGCTAAACAACCTGAACCAGGCCGTTGAATACGTGCAGCAAACTAAGGAGCTGGAAACACGCTTTATGGATTTGGTGAAACGCCTGAAAGCCGCCTATGATATTTGTGCTGGAAGTGAGAAATTAACCCAACAAGAACGGGATTATACTCATTTTTATTTAGCTGTAAAGTCTATAGTCTTTAAGCTCACCAGGGGAAATGCACCGGATACCGCCCAGATGAATGCCAAAGTAAGGGAAATGATTAAAAATGCTTTGGCAAGTGAAGGCGTGGAGGAAATCTTTAAAATGGGTGATCAAACCAATAGTCAGCAGGATATATTTGATGAGGATTATCTGGCAAAAATCGATAAGATCAAATTGCCCAATACTAAAATCAAACTTTTACAGCACTTACTGGCCAGGGCTATTGGAGAGATTAAAAAAGTGAACAAGGTAAAAGGAGTAGATTTTTCTAAAAAGATGGAAGGCCTCGTCTCACGATACAATGAGAGAAAAGGTGATGTGTTACGCGGAGAGGTCTACGAAGAGATGGCAGAGCAGCTCACAGACCTAATCTGGCAGGTACAAAAAGAGTTTTCGGCCGGGGAAAAGTTGGGAATTGATTTTGAAGAAAAAGCTTTCTATGATATTTTAAGAGAGCTCTGTGTAAAGTATGATTTTCAATATCCCGAAAATAAGCTCATCGAGCTTTCAAAAGCTATAAAAGATTTAGTGGACGAACAGGCGAAATTCCCGGACTGGAGCAAAAGAAACGACATTAAATCTGCCTTAAAAGTGGGGCTAATTTTATTACTCGATGAACACGGTTATCCACCGGTAGAGCGAGATGAAGTTTATGAAGAAATATTTGAACAAGCGGAGAATTTTAAGAAGAATAGAACGGTGTAAATGAGTTACTATGCTTTATAGCATTCCTTTAAATGATGACTCCTTTTAGACAATTATCCTAATAGCCTTAAAATAATAGCTCCAATTACATGTAATTCACCCTTCCTTTAAAAAGCTCTTTCACTCTAATTAATGGGTGTAATTCATTGTTATAGGCTATGTTTGCACCCTGATTTTTTATTTTGTGTGATTATTTCAAGAATCTAACGTTTCGCATTTCTTCACTGCTTTACTTTTAGGAATTTTTTAAAGCTACATCTCTAAGGGATATATATAAGAACTTTTTACGATAGGGAAGAGGATGTATTTCATAGCTATCAGGTTTCAGGCATGCTGAGCTATTCCAGGGAAGTAATGGGCAGTGATTCAAGATTGGATCTTAATTACTAAAATTTTGAATCTTATTAACGATGGAAAATTAATGGTTACTTTCTAGAGTTAATTTCCGGAATAAATATAAAATTCCGTTTCAATTGATATCAAACGGAGATTTTCTATATGGCTCTTATTTATTTATTAAAAAAAATGAGATTCTGTACTTATTCTGTACTAGATGAAAAAACAAAAGGCTCTCGATTTCTCGAAAGCCTTGATTTTACTTGTAGCGAGACCGAGATTTGAACTCGGGACCTCCGGGTTATGAAAAATCAAAAGAGTGTTATAAAAACAGTGTAATTAACACAAAATCAATTAATTGAATCAAATTTAATTTTACTTACATTCATTAAATATCAAGCAAAATGGCCAAATGTTGTACCTATGTTGTACCCAAATTTTGGTAAATTTAGAGAGGATAATTTATAAAAAATATATGTCTTCTATAAGTGCTACTCTCCGTAAAAAATCGAACAAATCAGGTGAATTTCCAATCGCAATTCGAATTACCCGGAATAGGCGCACGACCTACTTATATACTGGTCAATATATTGAAAAGTTGTACTGGGATGAAAGGAGGTCTCGTGTAAAAAAATCTCATCCAAATGCATTGAGGTTAAACCATCTCATTTTAAGCAAATTACATGAAGCAAATGAAAAGCTTCTTGAGAATGAATCAATTAAAAGAAAATTATCGGTAGGAAAGCTTAAGGAGGCTATCAGGAGGGAAAATAATAGTGACTTTAAAAGCATGGCAGCTATTTATTTAAATAATATAAAATCCAGGAAAAAGATAAATCAATATAAAACCGAGAAGAACAGAGTAGAGCAATTTTTAAATTTTGCCGGGAACGGAATTGAATTTCATGAGATCGATGTTCCATTGCTAAAGAGTTTTGCTTCTTATCTTCAATTCAAAAAGCATAGGGCAAAAAGAACTGTGGTCAATTTTATGATCTGTATTAGAGCTATATATAATCTAGCATTATCAGCGAATAAGGCGGATCGAAATGATTATCCATTCGGAAAGGGGAAATATCAAATCAAAATTCCTGAAGCTAAAAAAATAGGACTAACAGTTGAGGAACTTAGAAAATTAGAGAATGCCACAGGTTTAAATGAGGCTAATCGGCATACACTTAACGTTTGGTTGCTGAGCTTTTATTTTGCTGGGGTTCGTATTACTGACATTATCCAGTTGAAATGGACTGATTTAAAAGATGGAAGGCTGTATTACCGTATGAAGAAGAATGACAAATTAGTCTCCCTTCAAATTCCAATCAAAGCACAGGAGATTCTGGAATCCTATAAAAAGGTTAGAAGCGAAGAAAGTGAACTTGTTTTTCCTGAATTAAGAGGAGTTGATCTTACAGATGACATTCTTGTTAGGATTAGAATTAAAACCATCACCCGAAATTTCAACCGGCAATTGGGCCGAATAGCTAAACAACTAGAAATTGATAAAAAGCTGACTATGCATATTGCGCGGCACAGCTTTGGAAATATTTCAGGAGATAAAATTCCTATCCAGATGCTTCAAAAATTGTATCGCCATTCTTCTGTTACAACGACTATGATGTACCAATCAAATTTTATGACCCAGGAAACGGATAAGGCTTTAAATAGTGTTTTGAACTTCTAAATTATTAAACCAGAATTATGAAGAGGAGCAACTAAAGGCGTCAAAATTTCATTTTTTTTATGCTAGGGAAATAATATTACACCAACCTCCTAATCTTTGAAAACAAACAATGAGGAGGATTCCAACCAGATAAATAAAATTAAATTCATCTTTTTTGTCCTTCAATCTACGCTTCTTTTACAATTTTTAAATTTTATTTGAAAAAGAATTAACATCAATTCTCGAAAATTCCTTTTTCTTATAATAAAAAGGTATGGTTAAGTCAAGATTGTTTTTGAAAATTTTTTTGTCCGCATCGTCAATTCTTTTTTTTAGCTGTAATACCCTAAGTGGACGCGAAAGTGACTCAAGGGCAACCGGATGGAAAATTAATGATGAAGATGGAGGTTTTCAATATAATAATGAAAATTATGATCCGTTGGAAACGCCGCCAGGAATGGTTTATATTGAGGGAGGCACCTTTACTATGGGAAGGGTGCAAGATGATCCTCTTCACGAATGGAATAATGGCCCTACACAACAAACCGTTCGATCTTTTTATATGGATGAAACGGAGGTAACAAACCGGATGTATCTAGAATATCTTGATTGGTTAAAAAAAGTTTTCCCCCCTGAAAATCCTCGATATAAAAATATTTATAAAAGTGCGTTACCTGACACTTTAGTCTGGAGAAATAGGCTTGGCTATGCTGAGCATCTTGTAAATAATTATTTAAGACATCCAGCATATTCCGATTATCCTGTTGTAGGTGTTAGTTGGATTCAGGCAGTAGAATTTAGTCGATGGAGGACTGATAGATTGAACGAATTGATGCTGGACAGGAAAGGTTATCTAGAACATAAACAGCGAATGGATTATGCCAAAGGATTCAGTTTTGATACTGATACTTATATTAATGCACCTTCTAAAGCGATTAAAAGCCTGCAGGGTGAAGAAGTTGATTATGCTACGTTAACCGATGGTGTATTATACCCTCAGTACCGGCTACCCACAGAAGCAGAATGGGAATATGCAGCAAAGAGTCTCGTTGGAATTAGGGAATACAATTCATTTAAGGGAAGAAAAATGTATCCCTGGAATGGCAGGACTACAGATAACCTTTTCACTGGGAACGGACCTAGCCATTTGGCCAATTTTAAACAAGGTGATGGTGATTATGGCGGTATTGCCGGCTGGAATGAAGATGAAGCAGCAATTACAGCTCCGGTGAAATCATTTTCTCCAAATGCCTTTGGTCTTTATAATATGGCTGGAAATGTTGCCGAATGGGTAGCAGATGTCTATAGGCCAACCATCATGGATAACTACAATGATTTTAATTACTTTAGGGGAAATGTATATAAAAAGAAAGTTCAGAAAAATGGCTCCTATGAAATAGTTAGTAATGAGCAAATACCCTATGATACATTAATTACAGGAGAAATCTTTGCTATGCAGCTTCCGGGTGAAATTTTAAAAAAGAATGTAGATTCTTCCGATACCTATATGCGCATTAATTATTCTCGTGCTGATAATAGGAATTACTTAAGCGGTGATAAAAGATCCACTCGATTTTATCAGGATTTCCAAAAAATAAACAGTCCTTCAAAGAGGATGTATGATTCGCCTTTATATGATAAGCAAATTAAAAGCACTCGAAATGTGCTAGACAGAACTACTTTAATCAATAATGAAGTAAGGGTTGTAAAAGGGGGAAGTTGGAAAGACAGAGCTTATTGGTTAGATCCTTCTCAACGACGGTTTTACCATCAGGATTTAGGTGCAGATTATATAGGTTTTAGAAATGCAATGAGCTACTTAGGTCCAAAAAAGAACCTTAAAACTGTGTCCAATTAGCTTAAGATAGAAATAATAAAGCAGTTCCAACAAAGGAGGAAAGAAATATTATGATTACTCCTGTTACGGCCAGGAATTTTAGAGATTGCAATTTTTTATTTAAGAACGAATAATTTATTAGTAATAAAAGAAATAGAAAAAATATTCCTAATATTCCGAAAATTGCAATTCGTCTTGTAAAGTTGAGGTAAAAAGATTCGTATAGTTCCTTCAGATTTGGATCTAATCCAATGTAAAAATATCTTGAGGAAATTAGAACAATTAGAGCGATGAATATAAGCCAGAGGCGATTAAAAAATTTAATCATGCTTTAAGAATAATTAAACAACGTAACTGTCACATCTTCTGAATTTCTCTCAAAATTTCGTTTTAATAAAGCTTTCAAAGTCATGTGTTTTTCTTTCTATATCTCATATTCAACATTTCAATGGCCAATGAAAAAAATACGGCAAAATAGATATATCCCTTAGGGACATGGTAGTGAGCACCTTCAACGATTAGCATAACTCCTATTAAAATTAGAAATGACAACGCTAATATTTGAATGGTAGGATGTTGGTTTACAAATTCTCCGACTGGTTTGGCAAATATCATCATTACAATAATTGCTATTATAACTGCGATAATCATCAATATAAGTTTATCTGTGAGCCCCACGGCTGTAAGTATGGAATCAAAGGAAAAAACAATATCTAAAAGAACAATTTGAATAATCGCTGAAGAAAAGGACAGAGAAGAACCTATCTTAGTAGAATTTTCCTGATCTTTTGCTTCCACCTTATGATGAATTTCTAAAGTACTTTTAATCAATAAAAATATTCCACCTGATATTAAAATTATATCTCGCCAACTCAGTTCAAAATTTATAAGAGTTAATACTGGTTTAGTCAAACCGATAATCCACGTGATACTTAAAAGAAGTAAAATTCTCATTACAAGAGCAATCGATAAGCCTCCCAAACGCGCTTTCTTCTGATTTTCTTTGGGGACTTTTCCAGCAACAAGGGAAATAAAAATTATATTGTCGATACCTAGAACTATTTCAAGAAATGTGAGTGTGAGTAAAGCGATCCAAGTATCAGGTTGTAGAAATATTTCCATAGAAAGTTCTATAAAGATTTATAAATTAATTGTTCAAGAAAAGGGCAGAGGACCAAACTAAAACACAAGATATGAATATTCCTATAGTATTAGCTAAAAAGGCTTTTTGTCTGTGTATTCCAAATAAATAGGAAGCAATTGTGCCCGCATATACCCCAGTACCAGGAATAGGAAGCATTACGAAAAAAATCAGGCCAATAAAACCATATTTTTTAATTCCTTTTCCAGCCCCTTTTTTTGCTCGCTTGGCAACAAAAATTGCAGACCTTTTATAAGGTCGCCACTTGAATAATGGTTTATTTATCTTATCTAAAAAAAACATCATTAGAGGAAAAACAAGGGCATTGGCGATGAAACATGAAATCAAGGTGAAAATTGGATCAATGCCACGTAATAAAGCCATAGGAATACCAACTTTGGCCTCTCCTAGAGGAGATAGGCTCCATAAGATAGCTATAAAGGCTTCCTCTAAAAGGATGTCGTTTCTCATGCTAATATTATTTTAGAGGAATTCCATAACCTCATTATAATTAATTTATTATCCAATGAAGATTAGTAGCTCTTACCTGTTTTAATTCTTCCTGGATTAAAACTGCGTCATCAAGAATGTTCATTAGTGCAATGGAGGCGTCATTGATATTAAGGTCTCTGGATTGTTCTTTTGCTATATCAAAGGCTGCAATTTTATGAGAAATAGCATAGAAAAAAAAGTTAAATATATGAATGTTTTTTAATGAGCTATTCTCCTTTCTACATTTATGATGAGCTTCTTGAAGTAAACATTCTAGAATAGAGTTAGAATAAGATGCAACGTCCGAACCCAAGGATTGGATTAAATCTTGAATTTCATTTTGATGGTCTTTAGAATTCTCCCGTACTTCTTCAATAATAGAACGCAAATTTTGGTTGGTAACCTGTTTCAACAAAGAAGGTACAGATTCTTGCATCCCTTTTTCTAATGTATTCAAATAATTAAGCTGAAATATTAAAACTTCTTTTAATTGATTCATGCCAGCGTTTTACATGATCAAGAAAATATCGTTCCAAAACTTCCTATTTTTTTGTTTTTATTAAAATTTTACCTGAGGCCCCGGCATAGTCCTTGTGACCTCTTTCATAAAAAAAGAATAGTGAGATTAAAGGCGATTTCAAAACCTCAGAACAAGAAATATAAAATTCTTGCTGAAGAGGAAATAAAATTTTTAGGTATTCCTATAACCTCGATCAACAAGGAGTTTGTTGTTTCCGATCGAGGAAACGGTCAATATGAAATAAAAAACGCCAAATCTATTTCTAAAAAGAAAAGATCAAAGATCCGCAAGTGGTTAAAGGATCATAAAAAATTTATAGAAGATTAATTTTAGTAAAATGAAGTACTATTTATTTATTATTTTTTCCCTTTTTTTGGGGTTTGCTAATTCACAAGAGATTAATTACACCGAACAGGATCCATTACCTCGAGAACCTGAATCTTTATCTTTGACGTCTTTTCCTGATGATATTTATTTTATTGCCAAAAAAGATTTTCATTTAAAAAGTACCCCTAATAATTTCGGAAGAAAATTAGAGATGATTCTGAAAGGAACAAAGATAAAACCCCTTGATTCCATAGGGGCTTTTTATTTATTATGTCAAAAAGGGAATTGTGGATACGCACATAAAAATTTCCTTCAATATTCTGAAAAAGTTGTTAGAAATAAAAACAAGAAATAGAAGTGACTGAAAATGATTTCATCGATTTGGATCCGGAGGTACAATTGCTTTCTGCTGGCAAGTGGAAAGATATAATACTTTACCAAAGAATCTAAATTAATTCCTTACAGTCAATTAATAAGGTAATTTTATTTTAATTTTGGAATAAACTAATTACCTTTTGCAAACACTCACATTTACCTAATATTTTAGTTTAAATTTGAATTAGGTGTGGTGTTTGGTTTTTAAGATTCCCGCAATTTAGGCGGGAATCTTTTATATGAAGAAGTTTTAGATTTTACTTTGTCGCTTTCCTTGCGATGGTTGCGAATTGAACATAGAACATATCTATTGCAGTCGAAAAGAGGAATATATTATAAATATAAGGCATTAAAGATTTAGTCTTATTAATTCCTTTATGATACTGGATTTCATAACCCGCATCTTCGAATAATTTTTTTATAGATTTAGAGGTGAAAAAACGTAGATGAGTAAAATCCATAACTCCAGCACGTTCATACTTCCAATTTTTTTTAAAGAGATATTGTTGAAAGACTTTATGGTATCGTACATTAGGGATAGAACTAATTATCTTCCCATCTTTAGTCAATTTTGATCTGATATTTTTTAAAACTTCATTAGGGTTTGCTAAATGCTCTAGAACATCATTAAAAAATATTGTATCAAAATAATTATCAGGAAGTTTTTTCATACTATTTTCAATGGTATCATTAATTACATAATCTAATTTCTGAGCTGCGATACTGGCCTCTGATTCCATAAATTCAATTCCCCAAACTTCAATGCTAAATTTTTTCTTTAATTCCTCAGCCATTCTGGCTTCACCACAGCCTACATCTAAAATTTTGCTCGCATTTTTTGGAAGTAACGCCTGCATTTCCGGCCGGCTTTTGTTGTAATATTTACCTGATTTATTTTCATATTCCATAATAAAAGTGGGACTTGGAGAGATGTTTTCTTCCTGAAAGATTAATATAAAAGAGGAAAGTTCCGCTGTTACCTGCAACCTTCCTCTTTAAAATAATCAATGTCTTTAAATATAAAAAAATCTATATATCTATACAAAGCTTTTGTTAAAATTCGGTTTAGCCTTTTTACTATAGAATGAAAAAGAATGACAAATTAGTATCATTACAGATTCCATCAAAAGCACATGAAATCCTTGAAAGTTATAAAAGAATTAAATGTAAAGAAACTTTACTCGTTTTTTCTGAATTAATAGGAATTGATCTTACAGATGACTTTCTTGTTAGGATTAGAATTAAAACCATCACCGAAATTTCAACCGGCAATTATGCCGGATAGCTAAACAACTAGAAATTGATAAAAAGCTGACTATGCAAATTGCGCGGTACAGCTTTGGAAATATTTCAGGAGATAAAATTCCTATCCAGATGTTACAGAAATTATATAGGCATTCTTCTGTTACAACGACTATGATGTACCAATCTAATTTTATGAATCAAGAGACGGATAAGGCATTGAATCATGTTTTGGATTTTTAATTTTTTTCATTTTACATGGGAGCAACAGCTTGAATTAAGACGGAAATTTTAAGATTGACTATTTTACTTAATCAGTTATATTCTTTAAATCCATGTTCCTTAAAAGGGATTAAATCACCGTTTTTTACTTTAAGTAAAATCCTTACCCCGCTTAAACACATACAAGCATTGCAGTCTTGTGCAGTTCCTTTATTGTCTACTTTTACATCAAATACTTCAATATTTTCTGTAATAAAATAATCTCTTACTTTATTTGCTAATTCAAGTTTATCATTGGAATAACCCCATGGATCACTGCAATAGGTTTGATTATATAAAACAGAAATATATTCATTTGATCCTTCATCGTCCTTTGAACAACTAAAATTAAGAAGTATCAGTCCGAAAAAAATAAATAAAAAGATTTTTTTCATGATTATTTTTTTAAAGTAGATGCTATTTCTTATAAATAGTTGCTTTAAATATCCTTTTATTAAGGAAAGCCATTTATTTGGATTCTTTAGGTCTATGGAAGAACTAAAATTATAGTTGGTTGCGTTAATTTATTGAATTGGGATTCTTCTTATAAAATGCACTTCGACATGCGGTTAACTATAAGTGCCGCGGAGTTATGAAAGCGCCATTGCGGTTTTCCCTGGTACTCACCGTGATTTTAATAAATAACTAATTCGTAAAAAGAAACTATTTGTTCTTAGCTCACTTTCATCTGTTTTATAGAGATGCGAAATAGATTTTTGATAATTATAACCTACATTTAAAATCCATTTCTCCATTAAAGCATAATTAATTGAAACTCCTAAATAAGCTTCTAAAAAATAGTTATTACTAATTTTCTTTATATCATTTTTTAATTTAAAGTTATTCTCGAATCCTCCTTCCAAAGCAGGTTTAAATTTTCCTTTTAAAAATAGGTATTCAATTGATAATGGAATAGTTAAAAACCTTTGTTCTATAGTTGTCTCAGGGAAAATTCCTATAAAGTCACAGGTAGCGCAGTTATATCTTCCTGAGAAATCTTTATTTGAATATGAAATTCCTGATGATAGGTCTAATTTTTCTTTAAGAGAATATTTAGCTCGTAATCCAATACTATAATTTTTTTGATCAAATTTGACAGAATATCCATTTATACTTTCATCTGTCCTAATATACTTTTGTCCATAATTATTTCGCGGAATGGACAAATTTTCGATCGATGTCTCAATTCCAAGCCTCCATTTTTGAGCATTTTGACCAAAGGCTATAGTTTGAATTAAAATTAATGCTATTATCAAAAAATTTTTCATAATAATGGTGGTAACGTCATCATTTTATGACACATGCCATGGAGTAGGGAAGCTGATTTGTCGTCTCAACGCTTTGGCCTATTATAAAAATTAAATTAGTTCTTTTTTCTAAACCCGCAATTGCTATGATTGGGAATAGTCTTTTAGTTATTAAGCCAACTATGGAAACTTATATTATCCCAGCCATAGATGGAAATTGTAACACCTGAATTTTCCTCAATATTCTCTGATGTAAAATTTTCAAGTAAGCCTTTTATATTTTTATATTCGTCATAATCTGAGTATTTAAAAAATTTTGATGGATGATTAACCCAGTGCCCACTAGAACTATCTGGGTAAGGAATTCTACCTTCACCTTGAAATTCAAACTCCGTAAAATTTTCATTCTGTTTCAGAATATTTAAAAATTCTTCATAAACCTCGGTATTATCGGTATTTGTACCACATACATAAGCAAAAGAATTTTCGGGATATCGGAAAGTGTTATTGTATAAAGTATGTGTAAAGCTGTTTTCAACAGGCTGAATAAAAATCTTCTCCTGGCCAACTTCTATAGAATATTTATCAGTTTCATTTCCATTTATGAAGATTACTTCATGTATGTTCTCGGGTAAATCTATATATGATCTTGCAGGACCTATTGATGTCAAACAGTTGCCCGGAGCATAGATTTCCTGGAACCTTATAATCAGTTCATCGTTATCTATGGTTTGTTCTGTGATGATGCTGTAATTGCTACAGGGGTAGTTCTTTAATGTTGTGAGTAATAGTTTTAGTGAAGGAATTTCTGAGAGGTTCCAGTTATTATATACCTCTACGGGCATAAAATTAATGTCAGTATCTACCACGCTAATCTCCTCATTTGTACTACAACTCACTGCAGCCAAAAAAGTCAGGATGATATATATTCTTTTCACTATGATCATTTTTAATTAAGATGTAAAAAAATACAAATGGTTGCGTTAAGAGCAGGTAATTTTTTCAAAACCATGTTATTGGTTTCTCCCAGGCTAAGTAAAAAAGCTCTTCTCTTTTAAATTCAGTTTGCATAGTCGATTTTTTAAGTGAACGAATTATTAAAAAAGTAAGGGTGAAAACAGGAAGTTTATTTGTGGTCCTAAATGAGAAAGAGGTGTCCCGTATCGGGTACAACCTATAAGATTACTTGTCCTGTATTGGGACACCGGTGTCCCAATAAGGGACTACATACCATTAATAAATAAACATTTAAACAATTAAATGAAAAAATAATTATTATTTCGATAGGTTCAAAGTATATTTTCCCAATTAACCTTCCGGCTATTCATTTTTACGGACTCTCAATTGAAAAGGTATTTTTAGGAATAATGATTCAAAAAATGCTTTTCAAAAATTAACAATTAAGAGTCATCCATAGAGGAATCGGATTTATTAAATTTTGTACTTTTAGAAAGTGACTTTTCAAAAAAAAGGTTACTCAAACAGGCTCGAAATTTAAGAAGTCTTCGACTTAAAAATTTCGGCCCGTTTTCACCATGACATGGTAAAAGAAGCTTGAAGGTTTAAGTTCCTTCGGAATAAACCTCAAGCCTCTTTCGGTTGATTTGATTTTCGTGTTTTAAAATCAATCGCCATGAAGAAAAAAAACGATTCCCAGCTTAATCTTTTCAAGCTTAAAATTCCTTTTGAAGAAACTGAAAGTCCACCCAAAGATCCTGAGGATTCAGGAGATAATTTATCGTCTGAATTCAGTAATTCAAGATGTGTGTCTGTGGACACAATCTTGATTGCTCCCGATGGTCGCAATGAAAAAAAGAGGTTTAGGGGGAAAGGTGATCTCGTTAAATTTCGATGCTCATCTTTTGAAAAGAAATTACTGCTGATCAAAGCTAAAAAGAGCGGATTAACCCTTAGCGAATATTGCAGAAGAAGTGCTTTCGGATTAGAAATAACCGAAAGGCTTTCTGATGATCAAATTGCTATCTATAAAACCCTGCTGCAATTCCATAACAACTTCAAGTGGATAGGAAATATGTTCCGTAAGAAAGATCCTCGTCTTTCAGGTGCGGTTTATAAACTGGCGGAAGATATCAAGTCTCACCTTCAAAAAATTGTATGATGATTGGAAAAGGAAAATCCATTAGCCACACCCGGGCCTCCATGACCTATGGATGGAACCAGGAAAAAGAAGCTCAGGTAGTTTTTAAACAGGAACTCATTGGGGAAACCCCTAAAGAAATAACAAAAGAGTTTCAAGCCATACAGGATCTAAATGAAAACTGTCAGAAAAATACTCTCTCCTTTGTCTTGAGTCCTACTATCGAAGATGGTCAAAAACTTAGTAACAAACAACTAAAGGAAATCTGTAAATCTTTTGTGGAGAAGATGAACCTGGGAGATCGTCAGTCCATAGCCTTTATTCACAAAGATAAGGAGCATAAGCATATTCATTTATATGTAAACCGAATCAATTACCAGGGGCAGGCCTATAACGATAGTTTTATTGGAAAGCGTAGTCAGCAGATGGCTGAAAAGGTTGCACAGGAACATAAACTGGAGACAGTAAAAGAGGTACAAATGGAGAAGCTAATTAATTTGAAAGATATCCGCGCAGAGATCAAAAGAAGACATGATATTGCTTTAAAAAATTTTCGACCTAACACCTTCGAAAGATACCAAGAGGCTATGCGCTACAATGGTGTTAAAGTGATCCCTTGTATCAATAAAGCAGAGAAGCTGCAAGGATTTCGTTTTGAATTTGATAAATACAATTTAAAAGGAAGTGAAATTCACAGGAGCATGAGCATGGGCAACATTGCAAAGCAACTGGATAAAAACCAGCAACGGTATGAAGAGATCGGAAAACAATTGGCGGCAAAAATGATTGGGAAGGGATTGGATGCTGCTGGGAATCTCCCACTCAAAATAGCCAAAGAGGTTGTCAAAAAAACAATATCAAAAGGGATGGATTTAGGAATGTAAAATCATAAAAAAATGGCAAAAGTAGAAGAACTAATGACACTGATGATCGAAGAGATCAACCGGTATGAACAGTTGGTAAAAAAAATGGAAAAGCTACAGCAACAAAAAATAGAAATTGATGTATCCAAATTAGAAGCATTCCTAAAAACTCATGAAGATCAAATGGAGCAAAACAGAAAAAATCTGGAAAAGTTTCATCGAAAAATGGAGAATTTAATGGAGGATGCAAAGATATATCCGAAATGGGCGGTGATAGTTTTCATAATTTCAATAATAATAAATTGTGCTCTTGTGTCATACCTTCTTATATTCTGATTTCAGGCACAAACTTCCCTAGGGCTAGGAAACAAAAAAGGTCAAAATTAGCTATTTAATTTTTTCAGTTATGAATTGTAATCAATTAAAGGTATATGAGATAATTTTATAAGAAATAGGTTCATTTTTTAAAATGTTGTACCTATGTTGTACCTGGGAAAGAAAAAAGGGATTTCGAAAAATCGAAACCCCTTATTTTACAAGTAGCGAGACCGAGATTTGAACTCGGGACCTCCGGGTTATGAATCCGACGCTCTAACCAACTGAGCTACCTCGCCATTTCGCTGTAAACCTGCATGAGCGCTGCCATAAAAACATTCTTACGCTCATTTTGTCAACGAGGGTGCAAATATAAAAACTATTTATTTTGGCGCAAACTTTATTTTCTGAATTATTTATTTTGATTTCTTTTAATCTTTCCAATTAATATCTATATTGCCCGAAACTAATTAATCAGAAATGGAAGAAAAGATCAAATACGAAATGGAATTTCCTATCCAGGCTTCTCCTTCATTATTATTCCAGTATATTTCAACTCCCTCAGGTTTAAGCGAATGGTATGCCGATAATGTGAACTCACGGGGTGAGTTTTTTACTTTTATTTGGGAAGGTAGTGAAGAGAAGGCTAAACTCGTTAGCAAAAAGAACGATGAGCGCATTAAATTCAAGTGGGTAGACGATGAGGATACCCCTTATTTTTTTGAAATGCGCATTCAGGTTGACGATATTACCAAGGATGTTTCACTTATGATCACCGATTTTGCCGAAGAAGATGAAATAGATGAAGGAAAGATGCTTTGGGAAAATATGATATCAGACCTTAAATCTATTTTAGGTTCAGTTTAAAAACAATTTTATAAATAGTACCTTTGACCCCGCTAAAAACGGGGTTTTTTTATGATCAATCTGGAAGGAAAAATAGTCGACGAAAAGGAAGCTAAATTATCGGTTTTTAATCGTGGTTTTGCTTACGGTGATTCGGTTTTTGAGACCATACGCGTCATCAACGGTAAAATTATGTTCTGGGAAGACCATTATTTCCGGCTAATGGCTTCCATGCGTATCATGAGAATGGAGATCCCCGCTCAGTTTTCTCCCGAATTTTTGGAAAAAGAGATCCTGGAAATTATTGAAACGAACCAACTTTCTCAGCAGGCTGCCAGGGTTCGTTTTGCTGTTTATCGCCTTCAGGGAGGATATTATACTCCCGCTACCAGGGAAATTGGTTATGTGATAAGCACTGAAAAAATGGAAAGCTCCTTTTATTTGCTGAAAGAAGATTTTTATGAAATCGAACTTTTCAAAGATCATTACGTTACCAGTGGCTTGCTTTCTACCATCAAATCGAACAATCGCGCGGTAAATGTCCTTGGAAGTATTTTTGCCCGTGAGAATTCTTATGATAATTGTTTGCTGATCAACGAAAAGAAAAATGTAGTGGAAGCCCTTAACGGAAATATATTTCTGGTAAAAGGAAATGAGATCAAAACGCCACCGCTTACCGACGGGGCTTTAAACGGAATAATTCGGAAACAGCTGATCAATATTCTGAAAAAAATGGAAGATTATAACTTTCAGGAAACTTCAATATCACCCTTTGAGCTACAAAAAGCCGACGAAATTTTCATTACTAATGTGGCCATGGGAATTCAGCCCGTAAGCAAGTACCGCAAAAAAGAATATTCCTATAAGGTAGCTAAGGAATTGATTGGTAAACTGAATGTACAGGCGAGATTAGCCTAATTGTAAGTTGGATTTTCGGGAGAATTAGACCACAACATATACTCACCTCCCAGCTCGAGCATCTTGTCTTTCCAATAGGAATTATAGGGTTTTTCAAGAAGTTCTGTGTGATCTTCATTAACGGTGACCACCCACGAATGACTGTTTAGTTCTTCATCTAACTGGTTAGCATCCCATCCGGAATATCCCAGGAAGAATTTTATTTGTTTATCATCGATAAGGCCTTTAGAGATAAGGTCCATCACCACTTCAAAATTTCCTCCCCAGTAGATCCCATTGGCGATCTCAATGCTGTCGGGAATCAGGTCTGGAATTTTATGAATGAAATAAAGATTATCCTGCTCTACGGGCCCGCCGTTATATACTTTAAAATCCCCGTCTATATCGGGAATGAGGTCTTTAAGTGTAAAATCGAGGATTTTATTCAGGATAAAACCTACCGAGCCGGTATCGGAATGATCGGCAAGTAACACCACAGAGCGGTTAAAAGAAACATCACCTATAATAGAGGGTTCTGCAACTAGAAGATGGCCTTTGGTCGGTTTTATTGCGATCATAATAGCAGTCTTTATGTCTAAACTAAATATTTCCTGCAAATAAAGCAATACTATTACTAAAATTTTAAATAAAAAAAGCCTTCTGTTAGGAAGGCTTTAAGAATTTACTAATACAAATTATTAGTTCACAGCTTTTTGTAAATCTGCTCCGGCTTTAAATTTCACTACGTTTTTAGCAGCAATTTTAATGGTTTTTCCGGTTTGTGGGTTTCTTCCTTCACGAGCAGCTCTTTTGGATACTGACCATGATCCAAATCCTACTAGTGATACTCGGTCTCCTTTCTTAAGAGATTTTTCTACGTTTTCAAGGAAAGACTCTAATGCTTTTTTCGCTGCTGCTTTAGAAATTCCAGCGTTTTCAGCCATTGCATCGATTAAATCTGTTTTGTTCATAATTTGAATTTTAAAATTAATTGTTGGTTAAACATTCTGTTAAACTGGTATACAAATTTATACGGAATTCTTTGCCACGCAAGTAATAGCAAGGCAAAAGCCTCTATTTGTTAATAACTTGGCGGATTTGTTAATAAAGATAATTGTTTTTTATTAAAATGCAACAAAATCAGTGTTAATAAGGCTTTAGCGCATTTTAGCTTCGGGGGCGAAATCAAAACCATTTAAGAGGTCTTTTGTCTTCATTCTTTTCTTCCCGGGAAGCTGAATTTCTTTGATCAATATAAAGCCATGGTCCACGGCAACTTTTAATTTATCACCCTGCACACATATAGTACCGTTCGGCAAATGATGTTCCTGGTATATCTTCTCTCCATCATAGATCTTTACCCTGAATTCGTCATTTGGAGAATTTTCAAGATATGACCAGGCAACGGGATATGGACTTAAACCCCGAATTAGATTATGTATATTTTCAATTGAATCATTCCAGTCTATTTTAGTGTTTTCCGAAGAAAGTTTTGGAGCCGGCCTCAGATTTTTAGATGGAAGTTGCGGGGTTGGTTTCACTTTGTCTTTGGCAATCAGGTTAAGTGTTTTCACCACCAGGTCGGCACCGGTTTCCATTAACCTGTCATGCAATTCGCCAACATTTTCATTTTCTGAAATTTTCAGTTCTTTTTGGAGAATTATAGATCCGGTATCAATTTTTTCATCCAGAAAAAAGCTTGAAACGCCTGTTTTTTGTTCTCCATTAATAATTGCCCAATTAATGGGCGCCGCACCGCGGTACTGAGGCAGGAGGGAAGCATGTAAATTAAAGGTCCCATATTTGGGGAATTTCCACACTTTCTCGGGAAGCATCCTAAAAGCCACCACCACCTGTACATTTGGATTTAACTCTTTTAACTGATCTTGAAATTGCTCCGATTTCAGATTTGAGGGTTGTAATACTTTTAAGTTTTTCGATTCGGCGTAACGTTTAACGTCGCTCTGCTGAAGCTTTCGGCCTCTTCCGGCAGGCCTGTCTGGAGCGGTCACAACTCCCACCACATTAAATCCTTCCTTTAAAATGGCTTCAAGGCTTTTAACGGCAAATTCGGGCGTGCCCATAAAAACGATCCTCAGATCTCTCATTTCTTAACTAATTGGTATTTATTATCTACAGTTGTTTTCAAAACTCCCTTTTCTACCAGCAAACTTAGGACTTTTATTACAGAAGCTTCGGCATAAGGCAATTCGTTTACCAGTTCTCTTGAAGTTTTGTGACCTGTTTGAAGGATTTTTTCAATACCCATATAAATTTCGTTCATCTCTTTTTTTGTCAGCTCTTTTCTTTCTGAAACACAAACCGAACATTTTCCGCAAGGGCGAATAGAAGTTTCCCCGAAATATTCCAGTAATTGCTGTTGCCGGCATTTGGTATCGTTCGCAACATATTTTAATACCGCCTCGATCTTTTCTTTTTTTGACTGGTTATATTGCTGAATAAAAGGAATAACCGGATTTATAGTAGCGCTATCTTCACGGGGAACGAGAAATGTAATACTGGCATCATGCCTGGCAAAATTGAAATCGATCACTTCCTTTTCGGCCAGTTCCTCCAGAATACCAATCGCTCGCTCTTCTGAAATTCCCGATTTTTCTGAAACTGACGCCAGGCTGAATGGGATGAGATTTTCAAAAATCCCACCGTAATTTCTCAAAATCGTTCTTAATAAGGAAGCATATTTTGGGTTTTCATCCAGAAAAAGATCCAGATGTGCTCCGCTTAAGAGCACCTGTATCTCTGTTTTCTTTCTATAGTTTTGGGTAAAACGCAAAATGCTGCAACGATCCAGCAGCTGAATGGCATTATAGGTTTTATTGGAGTTGAACTGGTACTGATGGCAGAAATCGGCGAAATTAAAATCATGCTCGGTGTTTTCACCTTCGCCATAAGCAATGACAAAGTATGAATTTAACTTTCTGTAAACCAGTTTCAGGTCTTCTACTGAAGCAAGATTATGTAAAAACTGATTTTTTAAAACAGGAATATCGGCATCATTGGTGAGAATTACAGCACTTGCAAGTTTACCATCCCTTCCCGCACGTCCGGCTTCCTGGAAATAACTTTCAAGACTTTCCGGAAGATCGATGTGGATCACGGTTCGAACATCGGGCTTGTCAATTCCCATTCCGAAAGCAGTGGTAGCAACAATGACGCTGGTTTTATTGGTCATCCATTTTTCGAAAATAGCCGATTTCTCATTTTTTTTCATACCGCCGTGATAAGGTGCAGCGGTAATATTATTTTTTGTGAGGAACTCAGAAATTTCCTGCGTGGCTTTTCGGCTTCTTACATAAATAATGGCCGAATCTCCCTTCAGGATCTGTCTTAACCGGTAAGATTTATCTTCAGTCCTAATTACCTCATACTTAAGATTAGATCTTTCATAAGATTTTTTATGAATCGCAGCATCCTTCAGTTTTAGTTGGTTACAAATGTCCTTAACAACCTCTTTTGTGGCAGTTGCCGTAAAAGCGGCTACGGGACTTTCGGGTAAAAGTTCGCGTAATTCCGCAATATTCCGGTAGGCAGGCCTGAAGTCATGGCCCCATTGGGAAATACAATGCGCTTCATCTACAGCGATAAGATTTACCTGCATCTGCTTTATTCGTTCCCGAACAATTTCCTGCTGAAGCCTTTCCGGAGAAAGATAAAGGAATTTATAATTTCCGTAGATGCAGTTATCGAGCATGCGATCAAGGTCATCAAACGAAATACCGCCGGTAATGGCCATAGCTTTGATATTCTTTTGCGCCAGCGCGTTTACCTGATCTTCCATAAGAGAGACCAGTGGAGAAATTACCAGGCAAATACCATCCTGGATCAAGCTGGGAATTTGAAAACACAAAGATTTACCGCCACCGGTGGGAAATAGGGTTAAAGTATCTTTCTGCGAAAGTATAGATTCTATTACCTCGCCCTGCTGCGACCTGAATTCCTGAAAACCCCAGTATTTTTCGAGTATTTTTAAAGCTTCCTGTTGCAAATTAGCGTTTAGAGATTTTCGAGAATAAACCTGCAGCGTTTTTCCACACTATCTTTTGGGACTTCAATAGGCTTATATCCATAATCTTTATAGGTTTTATAAAGATAAGACGAAATTTTCAGGGCTTCTTCAAAGTTTTCATAGCGCTCGTTATCACTTTGATAAATTTCTTCCCAGGGGGGCAGAAAAAAAATTTCATCATAACGGTGCTTTCCACAGGTATTTACAAAAGTCTGGGGATAAGGAGTATTGAAAAAATCCATATAAGCTATTACATCGGGCAGGCCGCGATCAATAAAAATATGATCGGCTTCAAAGGCGGTGGCTTCATGGAATTGCTTCAACCTGCCTTCCAGGAGTTTTTGGCTAAACAACAATGGCCGCGAAAGGAACAGTTGCTCAATTCCATCTTTTCTGGCATCGAGGGTGATTTGTCTCGAAATCTCATGGAGACAGGTTTCACCTTTTCTTTCGAGTTCTTTTACAATAGATGATTTTCCGGTACCAGGCCCGCCGGTAATAACAATTTTCTTTGTTTTCACAGGGCAAATTTCGACAATTGAAATTGATTATAAAAATGTAATCATTCCTTGTATCTTTGCATAAAACAGAAGGAGAAAAATATGAGTGATAAGAAAGATTCAGAAGAATTTTACGCAAAATTAAAGAAGCAGCTTCAGGATACTTCAATGTGGCCTTCAGAATATCTTTATAAATTCATCGTTCCTACCAAAGGAGAGCAAATTTCCCAGGTGGAGAAAATTTTTGATAACACTGGTGCGGTTATTGAAACAAAAAAATCGAAAAAAGGTACCTACACCAGCGTTTCTATAAATGTAAGAATGAAAAATCCCGACGCGGTCATTGAAAAATACCGCGAGGTGGCAAAAAAGGTGGAAGGGGTGATTTCGCTATAATTCACAAAACCTTTATTATTTTGCAGTTCTTACTGAATATTTAGTATTTTGCAATCAGGAGAATTTCTTCAAAAATTTATTACCTAAATTAAATTTCAATTTTGACCAACGCATTAGAATACAACTCTGAAAGGAGTAAACTCATAATTCCCGAGTACGGGAGACATCTTCAGAAAATGGTGGAACATGCCGTAAGCATTGAAGATGATAAGGAACGGAATAAAGTTGCCCAGTCCATAATTTCGGTAATGGGTAATATGAATCCTCATCTACGTGATGTTCCCGATTTTCAGCATAAACTATGGGACCAGCTGTTCATCATCAGCGATTTTAAGCTTGATGTGGACTCTCCTTTTCCAAAACCTACGCCTGAAATGCTCGCCGAAAGACCTGAGGGGTTGGATTATCCTGAAAATAATCCCAAATATCGCTTCTACGGAAACAATATCAAGAAGATGATAGACGAGGTGAAAGACTGGGAAGAGAGCGATCTTAAAGAAGCCTTGGTACTGAGTATCGCCAATCATATGAAGAAGTCTTACCTGAACTGGAACCGCGATACGGTTGATGATAAGGTCATTTTTGATCATCTAAAGGAACTTAGCAATGGAAAGCTAAATCTTAAAAATGCCGATGAAGATCTTAGCGAAGCCTCAGATCTCATTCGGGGTGGAGGTAAAAAGAAATACTCGAAAAGCAATAAAAAATCAGGCCGAAAAGGAGGCCGCAAACGCCACTAAATCTCTGACTTTTAATGGGAACTTTTCAAATTGAAGGCGGCCATCGTTTAAGCGGGGAGATACAGCCTCAGGGTGCAAAAAACGAAGCTCTCCAAATTTTATGCGCTGTTTTACTTACCGAAGAAGAAGTCAGGATCAACAACATTCCAGATATCCTGGATGTTAATAAACTTATCACTCTTCTTAAAAACCTCGGTGTCAAGATCGAAAAACTTGGCAAGGGAAGTTATAGCTTCAAAAGTGATAATTTAGATCAGGAGTATCTTTCCAGTGAACAATTTAAAAAAGACGGGGGAGGCTTAAGAGGCTCTATTATGATCGTGGGCCCTTTACTTGGGCGCTTCGGAAAAGGTTTTATTCCCAAACCCGGAGGTGATAAAATTGGTAGACGAAGACTGGACACCCACTTTGAGGGTTTTATGAAACTTGGAGCCAATTTTCGGTATAATAAAGAAGAAAGGTTTTACGGCGTTGAAGCACCAAATGGATTGAAAGGTGATTTCATGCTTCTTGAAGAAGCCTCGGTTACTGGCACCGCCAATATTGTAATGGCTGCCGTTCTTGCCAAAGGCACTACCACTATTTATAACGCGGCCTGTGAACCCTATTTGCAGCAGCTTTGTAAAATGCTGAATTCCATGGGCGCTAAAATAAGCGGTGTGGGTTCTAACCTTTTGAGTATTGAAGGAGTTGAAAAACTTGGTGGCTGCGAGCACACGATTTTGCCTGATATGGTTGAGATTGGTTCCTGGATAGGTCTTGCGGCGATGACCCGCAGCGAGATCACCATTAAAAATGTGAACTGGGAAATGTTGGGAATAATACCCACTACCTTTAGAAAACTTGGGATCACCGTAGAAAAAAAGGGAGATGACATTCATATTCCTGCCCATACTGAGGGTTACGAGGTTCAAAGTTTTATAGATGGTTCTATCATGAGCATTAGTGATGCGCCATGGCCCGGTTTTACCCCCGATCTTTTAAGTATAATTTTGGTAGTGGCTACTCAGGCCAGGGGTAGTATTTTAGTGCATCAGAAGATGTTTGAAAGCAGGCTGTTCTTTGTAGATAAGCTTATAGATATGGGAGCAAAGATCATTCTCTGTGATCCGCACCGTGCTACAGTGATCGGACACGATTTTAAATCTCAGTTGAAAGCGACTACCATGACCTCGCCAGATATTCGCGCGGGTATTTCTCTTTTAATTGCTGCACTTTCGGCGAAAGGCACTTCTACCATTCATAATATCGAACAGATCGATCGTGGTTATGAAAATATTGAAGAAAGACTTAAGGCTATTGGAGCTAAAATTGAAAGACTGGAGTAGATCTCTTTCTTTGCAAAAAAATAAATAAAAAAAGCTGCTCATTTTCGTGAGCAGCTTTACTTTTAGGTAGAAAAAAAACTTAAACTTTCTGTGTGTTCTCAGCTTTCTTCTTGCTTTCTTTATAATGGAAAAGATTCTGCTCTTTGATCATTTTTGTAGTTTTCTCTGGTAACATATCTTCCCAGCCATCTTTACCTTCACTGATCATTTTTAACACTTCACGTGAATAAATATCCAGGATTTCGGGATTGTAATCAGTGATATCTTCTACGCGTCCGTTATACTTGAAGAATTTGTAAAGTTCTTTCATTCGCGGATGAACTTTCACGTTCTCACTGGTAGTAATTTCTCCCGTATCCGGATCTTTAAGCGGATAGAGGTAAACCTTCAAATCTTTAAAAAACAGCTTTCCGAAAGCTTCCAGGATACCTCCGCTCAGGTGGCGGTAATATTTTTCGTCGAAGACATCTATAAGGTTTTGAACTCCCATGGTTAATCCCATGCGCTGTTTCGAATATCTTGAGAAGTATTCAACTACGCGATAATATTCCTGGAAATTCGAGATCATTACGGTCTGGCCTAAGGAACAAAGTAACTCTGCGCGATCCATAAAATCTCTTTCGTCAATTTCCCCTTCTGCCCGAAGATTGGAAAGTGTGATCTCAAAAATGATCTCCGTATTTTCTTTGGAAACTTTACTTTCCCTGAAGAACATCTCTTTGGAGCGCTCGTACATATCCATATTTACCTTGGTAACAGGCCTGAAACTACCGCGAAGAGCAAGAATATTCTTTTTGTAAAGGATTTTTGCCGGCAGCACGTTATTTCCGTCAGGTCCGAACATTACCGCTTCGGTCATCCCGTTCTTAACGAGCTGAAGGCTCATAAGGCGGTTATCCACATTTTCAAATCGCGGCCCGGAAAAATTGATGGTATCGATCTCGATCTGGTCTTTATCAATATGATCGTAAAGATATCGAAGTAATTTTTTAGGATTATCATACTTGTAATAGGCACCGTAAATAAGATTTACACCTAAAATTCCAAGTGTATTCTGCTGGTGACGTGCGTCGTTTTCGTGAAAACGAATGTGAAGAATAATTTCGTTATAATCTTCTTTTGGTTCCACCTGGTATCGAATGCCTACCCATCCGTGACCTTTATATTTCTTGGCAAAATCGATGGTTGCAACCGTGTTGGCGTAGGTAAAAAAGAGTTTATTGGGATGTTTTTCGCGAGAAATTCTTTCTTCAATAAGGCGGGTTTCATGAGAAAGCATCTTTTTTAAACGTGCCTCGGTGACATAACGGCGATCGCTTTCAACTCCATAAATAGCATCGCTAAAATCCTTGTCGTAGGCACTCATTGCTTTCGCAATCGTACCTGAGGCACCACCGGCCCGGAAAAAGTTTCTTACCGTTTCCTGACCTGCACCAATTTCTGAAAATGTTCCGTAGATATTTTCATTTAAATTGATGCGAAGGGCTTTACTGTTAATCGAAGGAACATTTTCAAATTCCTTGTCGCCCATTATGGTAATTGGCATAATTTTTCTTTTTGATGAACATTTCTTTGTGTACCCCAAAAGTACTAAAAGCGCTAGGCATACAAAAAAATATAATTACTTTTGTGTCAAAAATAACACCTTTTGGAAATAACATTTTTAGGCACAGGAACCTCACAGGGAATCCCGATAATTGGGAGTGAACATCCGGTATGTTTAAGCAAGAATCCAAAAGATAAAAGATTGAGAGTCTCTGTACTGGTTAAATGGAACGATTATAATATTCTAATCGATTGCGGCCCCGATTTCAGGCAGCAGATGCTGGCTAATAATGTAAAGCATCTCGACGCCATTCTTTTTACCCACGAGCATAACGATCACACAGCGGGATTAGACGATATCAGGCCATTTTTCTTCCGCCAGGGCGATATTCCTGTTTTTGCACACAAAAGGGTTTTAAAGGCCCTTCGCAAGCGTTTCGATTATATTTTTACTACTGAAAATAAATATCCCGGCGCACCCGGAGTGCAGGAACATGAAATTGAGAACAAGGCTTTCAATTTTCACGGTCTTAACATTATTCCTGTTGAATTCTGGCATAACCGCCTGCAGGTATTTGGTTTCAGGATGGAAGAATTTGCCTATCTCACCGATTTAAAATCTATAGAAGATCAAGAAGTGGAGAAACTTCAGGGATTAAAGGTTTTAGTGGTGAATGCATTGCGCGTTGAGCCTCATCATTCCCATTTTAATCTTGAAGAAGCACTGGAATTCATCGATAGGGTGAAACCTGAAAAGGCTTATCTTACCCATATAAGCCATTTGCTTGGCTTTCACGATGAAGTGGAGGCGAAATTACCCCCTAATGTTCACCTGGCCTATGATAATCTTAAAATCAAGATTTAAATGCGTAAACGAATTCTAATCTATTTATTCATTTTTGCACTTCTGTCTATCCTTTTCATTTATGTGAATGACAAGCGCATCCTCAGTGATAAAGATGAAAAAATAACCGCCCTTGAAAATGATCTGGAAGCGGCAAAAAAAGAAAATGACAGTTTATTGGCTATAGAAAGTAATGACTACTTCAATCTTTCTAATAACGAAGAAGCCATTTCTTATTTTGAAAAAAGAAGAATAGATACTAAAAACCTGATTTCAAAAATTGAAGATGCCATTATCAGTCAAAATAAGGCCCACGAGGATAATCCGCTTATTCCTTATGCGGGGATGGAAGGCAATATGCGGATCAATCGCATAAAGATCCTTAATCATAAATGGATCATTGCCGATTTTACCGATGGTACTTACTGGGGTGAGGTCTTTTTGTCTTATGAAGTAGGAGAGGATGGAAAGCTGAATTTCACTGCTGAAAAATCCTTTTTATATCCTCGTGGCTAACCATTCTCGAAATTCCCAGAAATTTTGCGGAGCAACGCCGTGACCTACGGGAAATTCGGAATAGGAATTCTCAATTTGCAGCTTATCGAGGAAAGGTTTGGTTTTTCGGGCCCATTCCACGGGGATCACCTGATCCTGAGAACCGTGAGAACAGTAAAACTTAAGCTGAGAAAAATCATTGTTCTCAAAGCCTTCCTTCAAAATGGCTTCATTGATGTATCCGCTGAGTGCAACCACATTTTTGACCTTTTCAGGGTAAGAAAGCGCGACGGCATAACTTAAGATACTTCCCTGGCTAAAACCTAAAAGGTTGATGTTTTCAGGATCTACAGGATAATTGTCAACCACTTCATCTATGAATTTCTTTATAAGTTCCCTTGATTCAATGGCCTGCTGATCATCGCTGAATTTCCCATCGGTAGAATCCCAGTGAATGGCATACCAGGCATTTCCAAACGGCTGCATACGAAAAGGAGCTTTGGCAGAAATGATGAAAAGTTCATCTGGCAACTCTTCAGCAAAAGAGAACAGGTCGTTTTCATCGCTGCCATAGCCATGCAACATGATCAAAGCAGGAGCTTTTGCAGTGGTTTCTTTTTTTGGTTTCCGAACGAGATGTTTTAAAGAAAGATTTGCAGCCATCATGAAATTGTACTAAACCATTTCTGAAATAAAGGGCCTAAGATCGGAATTTCCTTCATTTCTCCCTGAACACCGGCTACAAGTCCGTAAATCCAAAGAACAAAAAAGAAAGCGTAGAAAGCACCCACGATAAAGCCGCTGTGGACCATCCCCATAAGTGCTCCCAGCAGGTAAAAGGTGATATGAAGACCGAAGGCCTGGCGAATGTGAAAGCTGGCGAAGGGATCTTTGGGATCGAGATTCATAAAATAAGCGATGATGGTGCCAATGATCGTGATATACGCGACTATGGCGGTAGTTTTTCCTTCTGGTGAGCTGCTCATGATCTTACTGATTTTTTATGATTCCCTTACCTGTAATAATTCCCCATGCTTTTCCCTTGAGCTTTTTACCAAGGAATACGCTGTTTTTCGATGAAGAATGAATATCGTTTTCTGAAAATTCATATTCAACCTCAGGAATAAATAAACTCAGGTCTGCAGGTTTTTGTTCCTCAATGGCAAAATTAGGAATATTGAAACGTTCTTTTCCGGAGGTAAGGAATTTAACAACTTCTTCGATATTCGCCGCTGTGGCCAAAGCTCCGAATGCCGATTCCAGCCCTATACTTCCAAAAAGCGCATTATCAAATTCAACTTTCTTATGCTCCACATCAATAGGATTATGGTCACTGGTAACCATATCAATGGTTCCGTCTTTTAAGCCTTTCCACAATGCTTTTACATCAGTTTTGGTGCGAAGTGGCGGAAGCAATTTAGCATTGGTATTAAAATCTTCCAGTTCACCGTCATCTAAAAGCAAATTCTGCACGCTTACGCTACAACTAACATCAAGGCCTTTTTTCTTAGCTTCCCTGATAAGTTTAACCGATTTTTCAGTAGAAATTGTGGGAATATGAAGCTTTCCACCGGTATATTCCAGAAGATAAAGATCTCTGGTAACCTGCAGTTCTTCTGCAAGATTCGGAATTCCTTTGAGACCAAGGGAAGTACTTTTTTTGTGTTCATTCACCATTCCGTGGCCGGCAATTCTGTTCTCTTGCGGAAAACTTTGTACCACGGCATTGAAATTTCGTGCATATTGAAGGGCGATCTTAAGCAAATTCGGATTTTCCATTGGGAGCTTGTAATCTAAAAAGCTAACGGCACCGGCTTCCTGCATATCAAAGAGTTCTGCCAGTTCTTTGCCTTCGCTCTTTATCGTCAAAGCACCCGCAGGATAAAGGCTTACGGGATGCCCTGCAGCTTTAGACCTTACCGAAGCTATACTGCCGCTGTGATCCAGCACCGGCTGGGTGTAAGGATTCAAAACCACGGCGGTAAATCCTGATTTTCCAGCGGTCTCCAGACCATTAGCAATGGTTTCACGATCTTCAAATCCGGGTTCCCCAAAACTCACGCTACTGTCAAACCAGCCCCTGGAAACATGCAGATTCTTAACCTGAATTTCTTGGTCAGCCTTTTCGGAAATATTCTTTCCGATCTTCCCGATGACACCGTCTTTGATGAAAATATCGGTTTTCTTTTTGTGGTGAGCAGATTGGGGGTCGATGATAGTCACCGATTTTAAGAGTAGCTT
The DNA here is from genome assembly GCF_003024155.1 of Christiangramia fulva. NCBI lineage: Bacteria > Pseudomonadati > Bacteroidota > Flavobacteriia > Flavobacteriales > Flavobacteriaceae > Christiangramia > Christiangramia fulva. The sequence continues at coordinate 3,350,539 of NZ_CP028136.1, read as the reverse complement.
CATTTGAGGAATTTTAATAGGAGCATTTCAATCGCTAAAAAGATCAATGCAAAAATAACAAACCATTTCCAAAGCAGCGTTATATGAGACGATGCAATTGCAGCAGAAAAATAGTCGTTGATATCTTTTTTGACCCTTGCATTTTTAAGATTTTGAAGAGAAGCATATTTCAACTTGCTTTCTTCCCGGCCATAATTAAAAGACAGCGTTCCTGTTTCATTTTCATTATTTATCAGTTTATAATTTCCGGCTGGAAGATTTTCTGAAGGAATAAGTATTTCAAGTTTGTTGCTGAAATTCTGCTGTTGTGGAATGAGGTCCAGGTCGTTTTTCACCAGGTGCAGGACATGATCATTTTCTATCTTCACAGGAATATCAATATTGTTTTGAGTATTAGATAAATAGTATAAATCATTGGTTTTAAAAGACTGTAAACCAATACTGTAAAAAACAGGAACAACCAAAGGCGAATTGAGAAAATTTGAATTCTCCCGGTTAAGCGGTGCCGTGAAAATAAATACATTATTATTCGCTGAAAGAAAGGGAGAGCCATCAGCAAAACGAAGAACCGGATTGCCAGAATTAAAGGGGAAGGATTTAGAAACTTTCGGGTATTCAAAATTCTCTACGCGGTCTTCGAATACGTCGCTTAAAAGCGGGTGATCAAATTCAATTTCAGTTATTAGCTTATCTGCTGGAACAATTTCTCCAAAATCCGGGAATCCTAAATTATTCAGCAAAGACGCATAATTTTCTGCCTTTTCCGGAGGAATAATTATCAGACTGGTTCCGGATTTATGTATGTTCTTAAGATTATTAAGGAGGGAAGCCGAAATATTTTCTACCTCACTCAGAATTACAAGATTAGCCGAATTAAGCTGGTTAAAATCAATTCGGGTAGGCGAAAAGACCGAAATTTCAAATTCTGGTTTTGTATAAATCTTTTCCAGGAAACTGGCCGGAGCATCAGAAATAACCACGACTTTAACCGGCTGTTTTTCGCCAATATTGAAGAAAAGTCGATTGTCATAGAGAAGGCCGGAATCTTCGATTTTTATAATTCCGTTGTTTATTTTTTCATTTTGAAGCCTGAATTGGATCTCTGTATTTTGTTCTTCCGAAAAATTAACTGTATTTCTTCCGAGCAATCTATCGCCGTCATAAACCGATACAGCAAAATCTTCCTCGCTGTTTCCGCTGGCGGAAAGACCAAACTTTAAATTGATGCTTTCAGGATCGCTGGAAGCGATGTAAGCGGTATCAATGCTGCTGTTAAAGAAATCTCCCGGTGTCTGGGCCAGAAAGGTATAGCTGATGCTATCCTTTGGTAATTCAGTTGGTATTTCTAAATTTTGCTGAAAATCACTGATCAAGATAAATTCCTTTTTCGAATTGGGATATTTTCTGAAATAATTTTCAGCCTTTAGTCTAAGCTGTCTGAAGTCGTATCTCTCCTGAGTAAAATTGACATTTTGAAGCTCCTTTTTTAACTGGGAAGCACTTAAATTGAAATACTCACGGTCATTAGTGAAAAGATCAAATTGTAGGTTTTCACCCAGACTTTCATAAAGTCTATTGAGAGAGTTCTTTAGCAAGGTCACGTCATTTAAAGGCGCCTGCATACTAAAGGAATTATCAAGAAAAACAAGGCGTTTGGGTTCCCGGGAAGATGCTGGACCATGAGGAATATAAGGTTGCGCAAAGGCTATAATGATGCAGGCAAGCAGAAGCATTCTGCTAAAAAGCACAAGAAATTTTTTAAGCCGGGAACTTTTGCGGGTTTCCTGAATAACCTTTTTTAGAAATTTTACATTGGTGAAATCCTCTTTCTGGAAACGACGTAACCTGAAGAGATGGACAATCAGCGGAATTAGAAGCAGGAAAAAAGCATAAAGTAATTCCGGGTGTAGAAAATGCATATCAGCAAAAAGGTTTCTCAAATATAGAAAATGAATAGCGAATTTGCGCTACCTTCTTTTTATGCTGAAAGTAAAGGTGCTGCCCTTGCCGGGAGTGGAGTCTATTTTTACCTCACCACCCATAGATTCAACAAGTTTTTTCACGGTCGCAAGGCCAATGCCGCTTCCGGGATTCCCCTGCCTGTCGGTAGCATCAAGAGTGGTGAAAATTTCAAAGATCTCCTTGAACTTGTCTTTTGGAATACCTTTGCCGTTATCTTTTACAGAAAAAATATAATATTTCTCTTTTTTCTTAAAACTGATGTTTACCTCCCTGATTTCCTTATCATTATATTTTAAGGCATTACTTATAAGGTTCATAAAAACCTGGGTGAGGGCTGCTTTATTGACATTTCTTAAAAGAACATCGTCGGGATAATTAATTTTGATATCATCGGCAACCTGGTAAAGATCGGCGATCCCTTTCAACATTTTATGAAGATCCACGTCTTCATAATCTTTTTCAAGCACGTGGTCACTGCGATAAAAACTCAGAATTCCGTCAACATAATTTCTAAGGGAATATGAAGATTCTATCAAAAATTTAAGATACTGCTCCGTTTCTTCATCAAATTTGCCTTTATTCTCATCTTTCAGCAGTTCGCTTAAAGAAATAATATTGGCCAGGGGAGATTTTAGGTCGTGCGACACCAGGCTGGCAAATCCTTCCAGCTCCTTATATTTTTCTTTCAGTTTATTTTGAACCTCGTAAAGCTCATTTTTTTGCTTTCTGAATTCAAAAAGGTTCATTGTTTGCTCAGCAAGAGCTTTCAAAGCTTTAATCTGGACATTATTAAGCTCCCTTTCCTTTGTATCAAAAATGGAAAGAACTGCAATGGCATGACCCTGGTGATTATATAGAGGAACGCCCGCGTAAAAACCAAATTCTTTTCCATAAATCGGTTTGGCTTTTTCAAAAAATTGCGGATAATCACTTTTATTCATAATGAGAATGCTCTCTTCTGACTGGATGGCCCGATCACAAAAGGAATTGGTTCGGGATATTTCTTCCAGTCTTTCTTCGCCATAAACCGCTTTGTTCCAAATGCGGTTTTCATCCACAATGCTGATTTTTGCATAGGGCACGTCACAGGTAGAAGCTGCCAGAAAGGTGAGATTGTCGTAATCTTTATCAGGGCCGGAATTAAGAATAGCATATTCCTCCAGCGCAGCCAGACGTAGCTTTTCATTAAAAGGAACAATTTTATGTTGCATTTTACCCGAAAAAGATTGTGGAACTAAATTTATCCAAAAAATAAACAACTTCCCTATAAAAAAATCCTAATCTGCCAGATCTGAGCGTTTTATTGAGAATTCCATTCGTGTTCCTTTTCCTTCTTGAGAAACAATTGTGATGCTGCCGCCCAAACTTTCAACGAGTTTTTTTACTGTTGAAAGGCCTATACCATGACCTTTCCGGCCCTGGCGGTCCTTATCGGCTACTGTAGTGAAAAGCTCAAAGATGGTCTGCTGTTTTTCTTCGGGAACTCCAATTCCATTATCGCTTATACTGAAATTAAAATATTCCCTGTTTTCAGTACAATCGATATCTATTACAATCTTTTCCCGGTTATTATACTTGAGACTGTTGCTGATAAGATTCATGAATACCTGCCCTAAAGCAGCACTGTTTCCGTGAATTTTTAAATTATTGTCAGGAAGATTTATTTCACAGGTTTCATTGATCTGAAGCAGGTCTATGATATCTTCCAGAAGATCATTTAGGAAAATTTCCTGCTGAATTTCTGCATGAAAATTACCGCTGGAGTAGTGATCCAGTAATCCGTTAATATAATCGCTCAGGGTTAGGCCAGATTGTTTGAGATAGTTCAGATAGTTAATCCCTTCTTCATCCAGCTTAGAAGAATACTTGGCCTTTAATACATCGGCGGTAAGGATCATATTGGCCAGAGGCATTTTGAGATCATGAGAAACGGTGCTGGCAAATTCTCTCAAAACTTTGTTGTTTTCATCAAGGCTGTTCCTGATGTCTTCCAGTGCCTTATTCTTTTTGCGATACTCATAAAGTATCTCCACCTGTTTACCCAGTGCCTTCAATGCTTTTTTCTGCCTTCTGTTAAGCGCATTTTTTTTAAAATCAAGAACGCATAAAGTTCCAAGCGGAAAGCCTTCGGGATCCAATAGTGGAACTCCCGCATAATATTTTACACCTTCTTTCTGGTCATTTACCAGCGGATTGTCCCGGAAACGTTCATCAGTGCTGGCATCTCTGATCTCCAACATATTTTTTGGATCCAGAATGGCATGAGTGCAAAAAGAAATTTCGCGGCTTGATTCCGAAATTTTAGAACCTACCTTAGATTTGAACCAGTTTCTTTTATCATCAATAACGGTAATGAGTGCCACCGGCATATTGCAAATCTGGCTGGCTATGGTGGTAATACTGTCAAAACTTTCTTCCGGGGAAGTATCCAGAATATCCAGATCCCTCACGGCCTGAAGGCGCTTTTCTTCATTTATTGGCTGAACCGGCTGAATCATACAGGTAGTGTAAATTAAATGTTAAAGAAAACTAAAAATTGTGAGATAGCCAAGCCTAGAACTGTGCTTTTTCGAATACCCCTATGCCAAAAAGTGCATAATCATATTTTACCGGATCCTCGGGATCTAATTTTCTTAGATTTTCATCAAGTTCAGAAAGCGCTTTTGCGTCATTGGCCTTCCTTTTGAGAAGTTTAAGTTTTCTGGCTACTTTCCCGGAATGTACGTCAAGAGGGCAGGAAAGAACTGATGGAGAAAGGCTTTTCCATATTCCAAAATCAACACCGGCGTTATCGTTTCGTACCATCCAGCGCAGGAACATATTAATCCTTTTTGCCGCAGAATTTTTTAAAGGATCGCTCACGTGTTTTTCCGTTCTTTTTTCATGAGCCAATTCAAAAAAAATAGTTTTGAAATGATGAATAGCAGGTTGTAAGGTCTCGCCCTGTTGAAAACCACTGAAAATGCTTTCCATTCCTTCATGATTTTGATAAATATTCCGCAATGACTCGATGAAATATCTCAAATCCACCGAATTAAAGGTGCGGTGTACAAAATTATCGAAACGATCAAGATCCTTTGGCTGGTGATTCAAAACAAAATCAAAGGGTTCCCGGTCCATAAGCTCCATAAGTTTATCGGCATTGTTAAGGATGCTTTTTCTATTTCCCCAGGCGATGGTCGCGGTAAGAAAACCTGCAATTTCAATATCTTCTTTCTTACTGAATTGATGCGGGATCTGAACCGGATCAGATGCAATAAATTCAGGAGTATTGTATTGCCTGACCTTGAAATCGAGAAAAGATTTTAATTCGGCTTTATTCAAAAGAAATTCTTATGTGATTATATAATAGCGCCATCAACCATGGTGAGCTTACGGTCTGCCATATTGGCCAGCTCTTCATTGTGAGTAACAATGACGAAGGTTTGCTTAAATTCATCTCGCAGCCTGAAAAATAATTGATGCAGATTTTCTGCCGATTCGCTGTCAAGATTTCCGGAAGGTTCATCAGCGAAGATCACAGCCGGATTGTTGATAAGGCTCCTTGCCACAGCGATTCGTTGCTGTTCGCCACCACTTAATTCTCCGGGTTTATGGGAAGCCCGGTTCTTCAACCCAAGAAAGCCAAGCAGTTCCATAGCCCGTTTTTCGGCTTCTTTTTTAGGCGTTTTCTGAATAAAAGCAGGGATACAGATGTTTTCCAGGGCCGTGAACTCGGGAAGTAACTGATGAAATTGAAAAATAAATCCAATATTCCTGTTCCGGAACCTCGAAAGTTCTTTTGAGGAAAGGCTGTAAATATCGGTTGAATTTATATCGAGTTGAGTGTCCTCATTTTTCGAAGGACGGTCCAGAGTTCCTAAAATTTGAAGCAGGGTGGTCTTTCCTGCTCCTGAAGCACCTACGATCGAAACGATCTCGCTTTTTTCTATATGAAGATTCACCGCTTTTAAAACGTGCAGATCTCCGTAGTATTTATGAATATTCCTGGCAATGATCATGAACAAAAAATAAGAGCTCCGAAATTAGCCAAATTAGTGACAATCGCAAAGCATTAACTGTTGAATAAGCTGCGTATGCGGTTGTAATCTATGTAATAAACAATTCGGAGGCTTAGGTTTTGCCTAATTGGTTCTTCAAAAAGATTATTAAGGCTTTCCTCGTAATTTAAATAGCTCAGGCTATCCTGGTTAAAGATAGAATTCCTGTAAAGCAAAACCGCTTCACTTCCGGGAGCGAACCGCCAGCGATAGCTCAGATCCAGATTCCAGATATTGAAATTGGTGTTAGGATTGGTATCATTGGTAAAAATGAAGTTATACGGCGAAAGCATGCCATGATCCTGTAATGAAGTGTAGGCTCCATTGGCGTAGGTTGCAGTTGCCCAAAAATTCCTGAAGCTCAAATTCAAACCCTGTTTAGGGTTGAAATTGTAATTGGCATGTATAGAATTTTCCAGGCTTACCTGATCGCGATTCCCAAAAACGATGGCATCTTCAGCTTTCGTGACATAACTTGGGCGGTTCTGCTCCTTACTAAATTCAAAAGAATAGGTAAGGTTGAAATTTTTGCTCACGCGAAAACGAGGTTTTATTTTGAACCAAAGGTCACTTTGAGGCGATTCATTAAATTTCTGATATTTTACGCGCAGGTCGTAAGCGAATTTCTTTCGGTAATCTGAAGAAATCCAGGCATTAATTTCGCCATTCGGCTGATATAATACATACTGGTCTTCTGTTCTGGTTTCAAAAAAGTCCCGCGATTTTGAATCAATTTCAAAAGAACCACCAAAAGCAAAACGGGTGCGGGTTTTGGCAAAAAAGTTTCCACCTACGCTGGTTTTCTGGGTTATATTTGGGCGATATCTTCGCCTATGCCTTCCGAAGAGTTCAATGCGGTATTCATTGTAAATCCCTCGAGGTTCAAAAATTTGATAAGAAGTTCGGCCGAAAAAATTACTGTAATTATTTACCCGATTGACTCCAAGATCATTAATATTATAAGTACCATTGGCAAATTCATGGGAAACCCGGTAACGAAAATTTCCTTTTGTTCGTTTAATGCTGAAATCGGAAGCAAAACCGGTGAGATCCTGATCTGGAAGGATCAGATTGCTGACTTTTGCGTCTCCTTCGAAATTAAAAGAATTAGATTTATTATAAATATCAAATAAAAAACCAGTGACATTCCCGTCCCTGAAATTGCCATTTCTGGTAACATTCGTATTGATAAGGCTGATAGAAGAATTCTGATTAAAGCGTTGGTCGAGTACCACGATGTTATAATTGGCAAGCGGCTCGGTGGTTAACCGGCGCAAATTTCCTGTGAGGGTGTCACGAAAAACCGCTTCTGCTTTTTGAGTGACCGCATTGAAAAAGCCAATTCCGAGTCCGCGGTCGGTTCTTCCTGAAATTTTCAGTGCGTTTAAAAGATTGGTTTTATCAGGATTTTCAACAATTTCTTCGTTTTCCAGTAATTCCTTCTGAGCATCATTAAAACCAATAGGAGCGCTTCCCACACGACGCGAATAGAATAAATGGCCTTTATTGAATAATTCTGTTCCTTCAGTAAAAAATGCCCGATTTTCATCATATATCTGTTCAAAAGGCCCAAGGTTAAGCTCTACCTTATCATAAGCGGTTTGCCCAAAATCGGGTACGAGTGTAAGGTCCAGCGTAAAAGATTCATTGATGCCGTATTTGAGATCCATACCGGCACTAAAATTATATTGGGTCTTTCCTTTATAAAAATCTAATTCTGAGCTGGTATATGGGTAGAAACTTAGTCTTACCGGAGGATCTATGTTCCTGATACCCTTTAAAAGACCATTATATTGGCTTAATTTTCCAACCGATTTATCTACATAATTCCAGACGTAGTTTTCATTGAGGTGAGTGATTTCCCTGTATAGCTGAATTCCCCAGCGTTGTATTTCCTTTTTCGGGAAACGCAGCGCAGAATAAGGAATTTTCATTTCAACATTCCAGCCATTCTCATCTTGTGAAACTGCTGATCTCCATACCAGGTTATAACTAAAATCTTCATGATTTCCGGTTATTCTTGCATCGGCCTGAGTGCCGGCCGCGGTAACAATGAAACGGGTTTGGTTTTCGCCGTCGTCATAGGTATTGATATCCATCAGAAAAAATTCTGCCTGATTAAGGTTGTCCCTTTGGGTAAGCTGCCTTAATACCCTCTCCGGATGTGGCTCTTTCAAAGTTGCTGCGACAAAAACAGCCTCATCATTATAAACAATTTTTACGCTGGTGTCATGCGAAGGAGGAATAGGATCGCCATCACCGGGCTCTACCATTACAAAATTTTTAGCTTCGGGAACATCCATCCAGGCTTTATCGTTCAGAATACCATCTATCTCCGGTGCTTTGGTGATTTTTGTTGCCGTATATGTTTTGCGTACGGATGGTTTATTTTGGGAAAAGACAAAAAAGCTAATAAAGGAAAGAAGAAGGAAAAGAAGGTTTTTCGGATGCATGAAAATTCTCGATTCTAAAAATTTTTACAAAAGTACCATGAAATGGGCTTGGCACAAAAACTTTTACCTAAATTCAAGTTAAAGGCTTCATGTTTGTTTAAATAAAATATAAATTTGCTAAACAAAAATATATTATGGACGAAAAAGAGAAACAGAAATTAGAGAAGGCGACGCTGGCGGGGGGATGTTTCTGGTGTACCGAGGCTGTTTTCCAGAGGTTGGATGGGGTTGAAAAGGTCACCTCCGGATTTACCGGCGGTACGATAAAAAATCCGGCTTATCGCGAGATCATTACCGGGAGAACGGGACATGCCGAGGCTATAGAAATTATATATAATCCTTCAATCATAAATTACCGGGATTTATTGTTGATTTTCTTTTCAACCCACGATCCCACAAGCCTTAACCGGCAGCAGAATGATGTTGGTACTCAGTACCGGAGTGCCATATTTTATCATTCAGAAGAACAAAAAACAATAGCAGAAGAAGTCATTCAGCAGCTTGCAAAAGAAAAGGTTTATGATAAGCCCATTGTAACAGAGGTTACTCCGGCCAAAGAATTCTATAAAGCTGAAGAAGAGCACCAGGATTTTTATAATCAGCATCGCCAGCAACCTTATTGTCAGTATATCATCGATCCGAAAATCGAGAAGCTGAACAAATTTTTTTCAGATAAACTAAAACAGAAACTATAAATGGCTTACAAATATTTTGAACAGTATCACGACGAAACCACCGAAACGCTCAAAAAAGGCTATCAGGATATTATTGGTGCTATTGGTGAAAACCCGGATAGAGAGGGAATAGTTAAAACTCCCGATCGCGCCGCTAAAGCCATGCAGTTTCTAACACAGGGTTATGAAATGGATGCCGAAAAGATCCTGAAGAAAGCTGTTTTTAATGAAACCTATGACGAAATGGTTGTGGTTAAGGATATCGAACTTTATTCGTTATGTGAACACCATATGCTTCCTTTCTTCGGAAAAGCTCATATTGCCTATATCCCTAACGGAAAAATTATTGGTCTTAGCAAACTGCCAAGAATTGTTGATGTTTTTGCAAGAAGACTACAGGTGCAGGAGCGACTAACTCATAATATCCTGGAGTGCCTTAATAAAACCCTTCAGCCAAAAGGGGTTGCCGTGGTGATCGAAGCCGTGCATTTATGCATGATGATGCGCGGGGTACAAAAGCAAAATAGCGCCACGACAACTTCAGGTTTTCGCGGACAGTTTCAGAAAATTGAAACCAGAAATGAATTCCTGAAACTTATCAGTTCAGACCTCAAATAGTATTATGGCACTTTCTTTGCTCTATTCAGAGAAAACCAATAGATGAGAAAATTGTTTAGAAATAAAATTTTAGTAAAAAGCCTGGTTTTTGACCTCATAGGTATGTCAACCGTCGCGATTCCTGTAATCGGACCTTTTCTGGATCTTTTCTGGGCTCCCTACGCAGCCAGCAAAATGAGGGAAATGTATCCTGGCAGAAATGGTAAAATAGCTTCTGTGCTTGTATTTATTGAAGAAATTTTACCCTGGACAGATGTTATACCTTCTTTTACCCTGATGTTTTTATACACTTACGTCTGGAAAAAACAGCCACTAAAACCTCAGGTGATCGAAGTGGAATCATATTAGTGAAAAAGGAAAAGAAGGAAAGCTGCCTAAGATCAACTTTTCGTCAGGCTTAATTTATTTTAAAAGGAATTAAGCTTCTAAAAAGATCCTGAAAAAGACTCAGGTTGACGAAAAACAGATCTTAGGCAGCTTTTTTATTTATAGGTTCCAGGTTGCTGAAAATTTGATGTTTCTTCCTATGTTCGGAATTCCATCTGTCTTTAATCGTGATAAATGAGAAATATAGCTGCGGTCGAGTAAGTTATTTCCACTAATGCCCAGGCTCAGATCGCTTTTCCCAAGACTTATATCAGCGCCAAGGCCTGCACCGAGTAATGTATATCCTCCAGTTGGAGTTTCAAAATCACTGGTTTCTTCCTTATCAAATACATTTTTTAAGCTGATAAAAGCGAATTTGTTCCTCAGGAAATTTCCTTTTTCCTGTTCTATCCTGAAACTGGTGTTTATTGCATCTGCCGGGATTAGAGGCAGATAATTCCCATTGTCCTGTTTTCCGGTAACGGTTTCAAAGCTGCTTTCCAGGTGAAGCCAGTCGAGAGGATGGGGATGGAGGTGAAAACCAAATTCTCCGCCATACAAGCGCGCATCGCTTTGAACATATTCAAAAACAACATTTCCTTGCCGGGTTTCGCCGGTAGGAGAAATATAAATATAATCTTTAACCGAATTATTGAAAGCATTAGCGAACAGCTCAAAATGCTGTGAACGCCACTCTAAAGCCAGGTCACTTTGAAAATTCTGTTCATTATTAAGGTCAGGATTTCCAATTTCGAAACGGTTGGCGCCCTCATGTACTCCGTTTGAGGTTAATTCAGCAAGATTTGGAGCCCGGAAGCCGGTTGCAAAATTTAGTCTTGCGGTAAAAGAATCCCCAATATCATATTTTGCTCCCAGAGCAGCATTGATGCTTCGGAAAGAACGGTCAACCTCAAAAAGATCGGCATCGGCAGATCGGGAAGTTTTGATATTGCGATTGTCGAACCGGATGCCGCCCTGAAAATCCCAGTTTTCAAGTTCATAATGAGAGGTTGTAAAAACTCCAATATCCATGGTTCTCGCATCGGGAATGAGGATTTCTTCTCCAAAATTCGAATTTTCCTGGATCATCCCCTGGACTCCGGCAATAGTTTGAAAACTGCCAATTTCTGGTAGGTTATATTTTAAGTTATAATTGAACGTATTCAACTGCATTTCAAGGGCAGGAGTAGTGCTGTCTTCAAATTCCCGCCTATTGTTCCTCTGGTAACCTATTTTCGCGTCCAGGCTGGAATTCTTAAAATATAACTTATTATCCAGGCTCAGAATATGATTTTGAACATTCTGATATGGAAGGATCATACCTTTATCGGTATTTTGGATCCCGATCTCTTCTGGAATTCCAATTTCAGAATTGTTAAAATTATATCGAAAATCTCCTTTATACTTACCCGACTGGTAACCTATCCCTGTTTTCAGATCCTTTTCATTAAAGCGGGTATTGGTAACTCTGTAGCCGTCGCCGGTTTGATAATCGCTGTGGGCGGCATAACTACCGCGGGCAAGAAATTTAAACTGATCGCCAGAGGTTTTAGCCATGGCGCTGGCCTGATAGCCAATCGTGTTGCTGAAATAATCGGCTGAAGCTTCGGCATGTGTGGTATTTGCTGCTGCATATGATTCCGGATTTAAATACAGCACGCCTCCAATAGCATCGCTTCCGTAAAGTAGGGAAGCTGGGCCTTTGATCACCTCCACGCTTCCTATTCCTTTAGAACTAATGCCGAGCCCGTGTTCATCACCAAATTGTTGATTTTCGAGTCGTACTCCCTGGGTGTAGACCAGAACACGGTTGGCACTAAGGCCGCGAATTACCGGCTTTCCTATTCCAACTCCTGTGGTGATGCTTTCGACTCCCGGCATTTGCGTAATTCCTTCTGAAAGAGTTACTGCTCCTTTTTTTTTCAAGTTCTGAAACACTTTCTCTTTCCACTTTCATAACATTTTCGCTTTGAAGCTGGTGAAAAGGCGTTGAAACGATCACTTCTTCCATTTCTACGGCCGAATTCTGTAGCTTAATTTCTAAAGGTTGAGAAACCGGAAGGTCTATATTTTTTGTGATACTGGTATAGCCAATGGAAGAAATTACAAGGTTATAAGTGCCTGTTGGCAGATTTTTAATGATAAAATTTCCATCAAAATCGGTTACCGCTCCTTTTTCAAGCGCTGGAAAATAGACATTCGCATTAAATACCGGTTCTCCGGTGGCGGCGTCTTTTATGACCCCTGAAAGTTGATTTTGGGAATATATAAAAGGGCCTACTGCCAAAAGCAGTAAGAATAATTTAAATTTCATCTTATTATTTTAAATGATTAATGATGTGGATACTTCTCAGGAAAATAAGAAGGCCGGTGGTGCACGCAGAGAAGCCTGCTGCAGTTTTAGATCATTTAAAAAAAAGTAAAAGGTGGAATAGACTTTTTCCTGAGCTGTGGCAAGAAATGGCTCGAAATTTATGAAATCCAGTTCCAGTGCCGGATTACTATGAAATTTATATAATTCGCAATTGATATTTTTTTTGTGGTAATGACTGTCGGCATAATGAATGCAAGGCTTGTGGTCATGACCTTCAAAAATATGGATAAAGTTTACTACCGGTGGAAATAGCAGAATCAGGGCAGTAAAAACAAAAAATATGTGCTTCAGGATTTTCAAATATCCAGCAGTTTAAAAATACCCATTCTAGCCAGCATCTTTTTTTCGAAATTCCAGAAAAAACTGAATTGCCCGAAAATCCATCCGAAGAACAATAACAAAACCTGATAAATCGGCAGGATAATCAGGATCCTAATGGGCCAGTAAATCAGCCAGTGATGATCCTGTGGATTAATACCAATAAGATTTGTTAATGGGCTCGCGAGTTTAGCCGCAGAAGAACCGGTGATGGCAAAAACCAGAAAAATGACAAATAATTGCCAGTTGGATTTGACACCCCAACGTTTCTTTAGTTTTTTCATGTCACAAAGATAACTATTCGGTTAAAAATCAGAGCCTCGTCGGGACACTAAAATGCTGGTTATATTGCAAGGCCAGATATACAAAATAGTTGTACAACAAATAATTTACTTCATATCCATAATCAATATTGGGATCATAGTTGATCTCGTTTACATAAAGATTGGGATTATAAAGATTGGGCTGATGCACGCGCTGGTTATAATCGTTAACAAGAAAAGCATTTTTATTTTCCAGGTAACTCTGGGAATAATAACCTCGTGGATGCGCATAAGAATTGATAAAAAGATCAAAACCGGGTTCAATGATAATGATCTCATATTCCAGGCTGTCATTGGCAATTCTTACCGTATCATTCTCTGCACCGGAAATTCTTTTTGAAGGAAAATTTTTCCCGCCAACCGAGCCGCAACTATAGACAAGCAATGCCAGCAGAAGGATATATAATATATTTTTCATTTGATTTTTTTTAATTAAGATCAAATATTATTCCTAACTACCGGCCGCCGGTATATCCTCCCAAAATACTTTGTTCATCCTCATCATCTTCACGATCCAGGGCAATCTTTTCTGCACTATCGATCAAATGTGGCGAATCTTCGTTTTTTATAAGTGTCATAATGAATTCCCTATCGAATTTTGTACTGATGCCAGCCAGGGAATGGACCAGTTCGCAATGATCTTCACGTTTCAGCGATTTATTTTCAGTAATTTCGGTAAGGATGCTGAAAATTGCGCCACAGGAAATTTTCAGCACCTTTTCGTAAGCAGATTGAGAAATACCGATCACCTTCGAAAAGCTGCTTATTTTGTCCTGCTGATTGGCCGTTAAAAGCAAATTCATCACCTTTTCACCCTGATGGCAGAGATCTTCAGTTTCAATAAAATCTATAAAACCCTGAAATTCTTTTCTGGCCTCCTGAAAATGGCTTTTTCCGCTGGCACATTGTTCTAAATGAATACCAAGCAAGGTGGGTAGAGCCAGTAAAAAGGCACGGTTTACTTCATTTTCTGAAATTCCTGTTTGTTCAGCGGTCCTTTCCAGTAGGCGGTGACCACTATGAGTTCTAAAAATATCAAGAATATTTGCCATAATCCTCAGCTTTTAATACTGGAAAGTTACCAAGAATACTATTTAAAACCATTACGGATTGCATAAAAAAGCCGGAAATTTTTCCGGCTTAAATTTTTAACAATTGTTTCAGGCTTTTTCCTTTTTCAGAATGGAAATGATCTGCTCGGCCAGTTCAACCCCAATACGTTCCTGGGCTTCTTTGGTTGCCGCTCCTATATGCGGACTTAATGACACATTCTCATTCATCAGAAGTTTTATAGCCGGGGAAGGCTCATTTTCATAAGTGTCCAGCGCAGCAAAAGAAACTTTTCCGGTTTCAATGGCTTCCAGCAAAGCTTCTTCATCTAAAACACCACCGCGCGCAGCGTTGATGATAGCCACCCCGTCTTTCATTTTTTCGATTTCCTTTTTGCCGATGATTGGTTTTTCCTGAGCCGGTACATGCAGGGTAATAAAATCGGAATGTTTTATAAGCTGAGCTACGGGTTCAGTCTTAATAGGAATTTTAATGCTTTGATGGTTATAGAATTCCAGTTCAATTTCAGCTTCGCCAACTACATTATCACTGGCGATAACTTTCATGCCAATACCAAGGGCAATTTTAGCGACTTCGCGCCCAATCCTTCCAAAACCAATAATCCCCAAAGTTTTCCCACGTAATTCAACACCGCCGGCATAAGATTTCTTAAGTTCCTTAAATTTTGAATCTCCTTCTAAAGGCATATTACGGTTAGAATGATAAAGAGAACGAACGCCACCGAAAAGATGAGCAAAAACGAGTTCGGCCACCGAACTTGAAGATGCGGCCGGAGTATTGATAACCTTTATGCCTTTCTTACGGGCATAATCTACATCGATATTGTCCATTCCAACACCGCCACGGCCAATGATCTTGAGGGAAGGGCAGTTATCAATTATATCTTTTCGAACTTTGGTGCCACTTCTAACTAACAGGACATTAACCTCATTCTTGTTGATATAATCTTTTAGTTGTTCCTGGGCGACTTTTTTAACAGTAACTTCAAAGCCTTTATTTTCGAGCATGTCTATACCACTTTGCGATATTCCATCGTTCGCGAGTACTTTCATAAATTCAGATGTTTAAGCTTTATTTTCGAGTTCCTGCATCAAATCAACAACCACCTGAACGCTTTCAACAGGCATGGCGTTATACATAGATGCGCGGTAACCGCCAACACTTCGGTGACCGTTTAGGCCATTTACTCCTGCATCTTTCCACATTTTATCAAAGATCTCCTTATGACCTTCATCCACCAGGTTGAAAGTAGCATTCATAGGGGAGCGGTCCTCTTTTCTGGCAAAGCCTTTAAAAAGCGGATTTCGATCAATTTCATTGTAAATTAGATCGGCTTTTTGTTCATTTCTCTCCTCCATGGCTTTAATTCCGCCGTTAGCTTTTATCCATCGTAAGGTCAGTAGAGAAACATAAACCGCATAAACGGCAGGCGTGTTGAACATACTGTCTTTTCCAATATGTACCTGATAATCCATCATTGAAGGAATTTCCCGGCTCACTTTGCCCAGAATTTCTTCTTTGAGCACCACAAGGGTTGTTCCTGCCGGGCCCATATTTTTTTGTGCTCCCGCATAGATCAGGTCAAATTTGGAAAAATCCAGTTCCCTTGAGAAAATGTCACTGCTCATATCACAAATAAGTGGTTTCGCAGTAGATGGGAATTTCTTGATTTGAGTACCGAAAATCGTGTTATTACTGGTACAGTGAAAATAATCGGCATCTTCGGGAATAGTAAATGACTTTGGAATATAATTGAAATTCTCATCTTTTGAAGACGCCACTTCCACGACTTCACCAAATAGTTTCGCTTCTTTGATCGCTTTTGAAGACCAGGTTCCGGTATTGAGATATGCTGCTTTCTTTTCCAGAAGATTATACGCTACCATTAAGAACTGTGTGCTGGCGCCACCTTGAAGAAACAATGCTTTGTAGCCTTTATCTTTTAGACCCAAAAGCTCCAGCGCCAGAGACCGGGCCTCTTCCATAACTGCTACGAAAGCCGGGCTGCGGTGCGAAATTTCTAATATTGATAAACCTGAATTATTGTAATCGAGAATAGCTTGTGAGGCTTCCTGAAATACTTCCTGTGGAAGAATACAGGGGCCTGCACTGAAATTATGTTTTTTCATAAAATCCTGAGTTGATTTAGTAACACAAAGATGCTAAAAATGGGAGGAAAAGCTGTTATTAAAATGATAATTATGGCTTCAGAGCTTTAACAAAAACTCAATGGTATCTACATTATCGGCATAATCCCAAAGCTCAGGTTTCTGAGTTTTTCCGAAGCCGATCTCCTTTTCGCCGGGATTTTTTTTCACCACACATTGTAGCTTTTCTTCATTTTCTGAAAGATTTTTCCGGAGTTCTTCCTCATCTTTATAAAATTCATAAAAAAGTGTGGCAATAGGTGAACCGAAACTTTCGTCTTCCTTAAGCATCAAAAATCCATTTTCCAAAATCTTATATTCACTCATTAGGTAAACCGCCTTGTTATAATCGTAGTTATTGGCGTATTTATCCCGATGAATAATGGGATTCCACTCATAAATGGCTTCAAAGAAATCTTTAAAATCATAGTCCTGGGGGACATATAGTTTGGATACATTCCTGCAGCCTAGGCCGTAATACCGAAAAATATCATCGCCGAGCCTAGCGAGTTCGTCTTTACTTTCCTTTCCGGTCAATACAGCGACAGAATTACGGTTCTTACGAATGATACTGGGTTTGTCGCGGAAATAATATTCGAAATAACGGGCGGTATTATTACTTCCTGTCGCGATCACGGCATCAAAATTATTTAAACGTTCTTCAGTGAACTGGATCTGTTCTTCGTATCGATTGTCTAATTGCATCAAAAAATCAGCTATAAGCGGAAGCAGTTGTTTGTCATTTCCCGAAAGTTTTACCTGAACTTTATGCCCGGATACCAGAACGCTAATAAAATCATGAAATCCCACCAGGGGAATATTTCCTGCCATTACAATACCTACGGTTTTACCGCCTTTATTGCTGAAATCATAGCGGTTAAGCCATTTATCAAGGTTTTCAGGAGAAAGTGCCTCGCTCCATTGCTGAAGGGAAAAGATCACATTTTCACGGGTAAACCAGCCGTTATAATGGACCGCCTGGTCTATTTTATGATCCATTTCATTAAAAAACCGCTCATTTCCGGGAATATTTTCAGCTTTTTCAGATTCTTTTATTCCAAACTGCCCCAGAAATTTACCAAGTACGATAAGATGGGATTTATGTTCAGCAATTGTCATGTTCATATTTGGTTATGAAAGTAGTGCACTTTAAATTTGTGCAGCGAAATTAAAATTTCCGAGGATTAAAACCATAAAATTTACAAAAAGTAGTGTGGGTTTTACTGCCAGGAATTAAATTTATTAAAAAAGAAAGCTATGGCAATTGTTATAACCGATGAGTGTATAAACTGTGGCGCGTGCGAACCGGAATGCCCGAACACCGCTATTTATGAAGGAGCAGATGACTGGAGGTATGCTGACGGTACTGATCTTGAAGGGAATGTTGTTCTTCCTAACGGAAAGGAAGCTAATGCCGAAGAGGCGCAGGAACCTGTAAGTGATGAAATTTATTATATCGTTCCCGATAAATGTACCGAATGTAAAGGTTTTCATGAAGAACCTCAATGTGCCGCTGTATGTCCAGTAGACTGCTGTGTGCCTGATGAAGATCACGTGGAAACCGAAGAAGAACTCCTGGCCAAGCAGCGTTTCATGCACAATCAGGATTAAATCTGGAATATTAAAAGAAAAAAGCTGTTAGAAAAGAGTCGGTTAAATCGTCATTTTTAAGTCTGACGAAATTAGACCTTTTCAAACAGCTTTTTTTAACTAGATCGACAAAAACCTTTAAATTTCCTGCGATTACTGCCTATCTATTTTTCTCTTGATCTTATCTATAGCATTCTGTATAGATTTTTCCGGCTCAATTATATTATTGCTTCCCCAGAATTCGGTATCTGAAAAACCGGAGACATCATCTACCATTACGATATTAGGATGAATGAGATCATTTCGTTTTTTCCAGTCGTCACCACTGTATTTCTCCCAGTTGGTAACCACCATTTCGCTATTGATTTTATACCTGGAATTAAATATTTTCTTTTTCCAGTTCACCACATACTCCATTTGAGCGCGCCCATAGGCATAATGCCATTTACCGTTATTTTGAGCATAATCTACCTCGTAATTAAGTTCAATAGGATAAACTTTGGAACCTCCTGGTTTCTTTTTTACAAACATTGCTGCTGCGGCATCCCGGTCATCAACATTTAAGCTGTAAATTGCCTTTACAAGGGTAGAAGTTTCGGCGTCTATAAAGAGTTTGCCATAATACCAGGGATCAGAACGATCAAGTTCTGCAAAATCAACAACATAAGTGTAACGATCGTTGATCTTGGTGGGTTCATCCATTTTGAAATTATAACTATCTACCATTTGAGGGCGAAGCACATATTCCGAATACTTCATCATATCAAGATAAAGTG
The DNA here is from genome assembly GCF_003024155.1 of Christiangramia fulva. Taxonomy (NCBI): domain Bacteria; kingdom Pseudomonadati; phylum Bacteroidota; class Flavobacteriia; order Flavobacteriales; family Flavobacteriaceae; genus Christiangramia; species Christiangramia fulva. Next base: position 3,331,827 of record NZ_CP028136.1, on the reverse strand, counting down.
TATTGAATGGGCCGCCACGAAGTTTTAAAGCAATAGTATCTAGTTTATCATAATCTGTGCTTTTTCGCGCCTTATAAAGCGTTACCAAATCTTTTTTGGGCGAATTATATGGTGTTTTATAAATTTTCACCACCGCTTCGGAAAGGCTGACATTACTCCAGCCTTTTTTGATGGTTTCCCGGTAGAAGGAAGTCATAAGACTTTGATCTGACAGATAGTTTTCATCCTTCTTGGATAGCATTTCTTCTACCAGCAACTTAGCATTGGTGGCCTGGTAGAGATTTACTTCGGCAAGTTCTTCTACTGTTTCTGCAAGCCTGATTTCGGTATCTTCAGATTTAAAATAATTGAGCGGAAGGGTTTTACTTTGGAAACCAAGTACCGATATTGTAACTGTCGCCACTGTAAGATCTTTTGGCACTTTGAGCGAGAATTCTCCATCAGAATTGGTGATGGTAGAAATATTACTGTTGTTGAGTGCAAGGTAAGCGGAAGATATTGACCTTCCGTTTCGGTCGTTGACCACCTCTCCTTTATATTCTACATACTCCTTTTGTTCCTGGGCAACGATTGCGAAGGAAAAGAAGAGCATTAGAGCAAGTAAGAAAAGAGGAGTCCAACGCCCTTTAGAAATGATTGCTGACTTTTCCATGATTGAAAGATTTAAGATTCAACTAAACTTATACAATATAATCAATTATATACTTTTATTGATGTGAATGCCTTAATATTTGAATTGAACTATTGTTAAAGTATTAATTATTTAAGATGATTTAAAAATTTTCTTAAATTCAGGTTCAAATTAATCTTATGAAAACTCAGTTACTAGCCTTTACTTTTCTTTTTACTTCTTTATTTCTTTTTGCTCAGAACGTTCAAAATCTAGAATCCGCAAAGCCAGAATCTGTAGGAATGTCTTCTGAAAGGCTCGAAAAGATCGGAAATATGCTTCAGTCGAGTGTGGATGAAGGGAAAATTCCGGGTGCAGTCGCCCTGATCGCGAAAGATGGAAAAATAGTTTTATACAAAGCCTTCGGTTCGGCAAACGCGAATGGGAAAAAACTTGAAAAAGATGCAATTTTCCGGATCGCCTCCCAAACCAAGGCGATTACCGCCACCGCTGTCATGATGTTATGGGAAGAAGGTAAATTTCAGCTGGACGATCCTATTTCAAAATATATCCCCGAATTTAAAAATCCGCAGTTACTTGAAAGTTTTAATGAAGCCGACTCCAGTTTTACCACGAAACCTGCAGGCGAGGAGATCACCATTAGAAATTTGCTTACTCATACCTCGGGAATTGGTTATGGCATGATAGATCCTGATGAGCGTTATCGGAAAATTTTCGCCAAGGCCGGAATTGTTGATGCTTTTACGACCAGGCCTGTTAAATTAAAGGAAAATGAAAAAAAGCTGGCAAAGCTTCCGCTTCATTTTAAACCTGGAGAAAAATGGTATTATTCTGAAGGTCTTGATGTGCTGGGGTATTTTATTGAAGTGATCTCAGGAAAGTCTTTTGACCAGTTTCTGCGGGAAAGGATTTTCGAACCTCTAAACATGAATGACACCTATTTTTATTTGCCGGAATCGAAGGCCGATCGACTGGTAGCGGTTCAGGAAAAGCAAGACGGAAAGTGGAAAAATTTTGGCGCTACTCCTTATTATGATCCTGAATATCCTAAAAAAGGAGCCAGAACTTTCTTTTCAGGAGGTGCAGGTTTATCGAGTACCGCTCTTGATTATGCGAAATTTCTTCAAATGTATCTGAATAATGGTACTTACAACGGTCATCGTTTACTAAGCCCGTTGACCGTAAAAATGATCCTGACCAATCAAACTGCAGATCTTTTTGGAGGTCCTGAAAATTATTACGGACTTGCTTTCGGGCTGGTTAGTGAAAAGGGTAAAGCTAAAGGGGGCCTGGGAAGTGAAGGTACTTTTGACTGGGGTGGTTATTTTAATACCCAGTATTTTGCCGATCCGGTTACCGATGTGATAGGGATTTTAATGAAACAAACTCAGGGGCCTGTTGATGATCAGACGGGTTGGAAATTCAGGCAAATGGTCTTCAGCAGTATTACTGAGGAATAAGCAAAAAAAGTATCCGGATTTTTACAATTCAGGCTTAATATTATTGCACTTAAGCGAATCAATTCTGGTTTTTTTGCGGATTCCTTTTTGGTACCTGGGTATAGACAATTAAACTTCCCAGGGCGGCCATGACCGCACCAATGATGAAGGGCGCTATGTATCCAAATCGAATGGTATAGCCGGAAACAAAAGCTCCCAAAGAAATACCTAAACCAAAAGCCATCGTTACTACGGCGAGTCGGGAGCCGGTTTGTCCTTTTTCGGCGAGATCTCCGGCCAGGGCCAATGCGGGAGAAAACACCATGGCAGCACTGATGCCCTGTAAAGCCCTGAAAAGAATGAGATGCCATGGTTGGGTTGCCAGTCCCTGGAAAAAAGTAAAGGGAATCAGGCAGAGTAGGCCAATAAAAATAAAGATTCTCCTTCCATATTTGTCACTTGCTTTCCCTATCAAAGGTTGAAATATGGCCAGAGCTCCTATCATCGCGCTAAATTCCAGGGAAAACATGAAAGCTCCCTGGGTTAGTCTTTGATTTGTTTCAGTTTCAATAGGAGACAAAATGGAAAAACCAAAACTCATAACAAAAGTTGCCAGGCCTAAAGCAAAAATCGGGTCAAGCCAGTGGCTTTTATCTTTCGAAAGAATCCTGAAAATAATAGGTTCATTTGATTTCTCTGTATTTTGATCATGAACAAAAAGTGCTACCAGCAGCATACTAATTACTGCCCCAAGTGAAGCAATGATAAAAGTTGTATTAAAACCATCAGTTTTTCCGAAGAAAGGAAGCTTATAAGGTCCGTTTTCTAAAAGTAATCCGCTCAGTAAAGGTCCGGCACCAAAACCAACCAGCCGTAGAGTATTATAGATACCCATATTATTACCTCTATTTTCCTCCACGCTAACTTCACTTACCAGGGCGACGCTGGAAGTAATAGTAAGAGCGGCAGCAAGGCCCTGGGCGCTCCTTACCAGAATGATGCTTAAGTAGGTATCGGCATAGGTATAAGATGCGTTGGCGATGGAAAATAGGAGGAGACCACCCACGGCAAAGAGTTTTCGCTTCCCGGCTTTATCAGATAATCGGCCTACTAAAGGTTGTGCGAAACTGCTAATCAAGCCAAAAAGCCCCAGGACAAGTCCGGTGATAAAAGAAACAGAAAGTCCAAAATTTTCACCGCCAACACCATTGCTGGCAATGTACAAAGGGAGTACTACAATCAAAAAAGAATTGCCCATGGCATCGGCCATTCGGGCAATTCCTAGAATTACTACAGATCTATTGATAACAATTTTATTTTGGTTCGGCCAAAATTAAGGCTAAAATTCGGCCCAGAATCTGAACATCTTTAAAAGAAATGTTATCAAAAGCCTAAAAGTGATCGCAGGCGGGTGGTTTTAGCTATTCCTTTGAAATAATGAAGTCAGACGGAATCAAAGATCAGTTAAAAAGCAGATTTATCTTTTTTTTAAAAGGAGGTTTTATAGAGAAAGAAATAAACCTCAAAAGCCGAAGTCATTGAGGTTTAAATTTTCAAATTTCCGTTTCAGGTTCTAAACTTTTATAAGCGAAAGAAGAAGGGGAGACTTCTGGAGTTTTTGAATCTGAATAAGAGCTTACCAGAACACTTATTATTATAATATTCTTTATGATGTACTGTCCCACCAGGGAAGGAATAAAAGCTCCATTGGTAAATATTTCATCAGAAAAGAATATAAACGGAGTAAAAGTGAGCACCATGTGCAAAAGAGCTATACTTATTGCAAAACGCCTGTAAATAGTCAGGATAAGCATGATTCCGATAGCAGTTTCCCAAATGGCCAGCAAAATAATTGCAATATTAAGCGGGATTATTCCCATGGTTAGTTCTTCAATTGTATTCTTGGCCAGGGCCTCTGCAGGACTTAGATGAGGAAAGAATTTTAATACCCCGAACCAGAGATAAACTACCCCAACTGATATTAGCAAAAGGTTCTTTTTTTGAAATTTAATTCCCATAATCGCTAGATTTTTTCTTTATTCGCTTCTCATCTCATCTTTAGAGGCCGCAGGTTTCTCGCCAATAAGCTCAAGAAATCTCTGATAATTATAACGCGCGATATTTCTTCCCAGTTTTAATCCTTCCACATTATCAGATTGAATATGATATCCGCCCATTACTCTCGAAATTCCGGCCATTTCTCCTGCTTTGGTAAAAGTCGGGAATTCAAGTATAACAGGATCGCTCACATTATTGGGTTCCGTTAGTTCACCGGGGATTCTTTTTACTTTGGCTCCAAATTTATCGCTTCCCGTAAATAGTCTTAGAGCTTCAGCACAGCCACCACTTATGGTGCTATGTCCGGAAACATAACTGGGGAAAGATGGGCATAAAAAGGAAGCAGGTGAATATGGCCTCCAGTCCTGGCCTTTCATTTTTATCATGCCTTTATCCGGGCCACCCCAGGCTTTAATGGTTTTATCTTTAAAATAGGCATGTACCAGTGCAAACGGACGAGCAAAATCGTAATACATTTTTGCATCCCAGCAGGCTATGAAACCGTCAAAGGCTACAGATTCGACATAAAAGTACATTTTCACATCATCATCCAGCGTATTCTGGTCGCGGGTTGACACATCTAAAGAAAATACCAGCCAGTGTCCGGCCTGTTGTGCTGAAAGAGGCCCATCCCTCATAAATTCAACAAGTGCTTTATGTTCAGGAGTTAAATTTGCCTGTAGATCAACCACTTCCTGTACTTCCTTTTCAAGTTCTTTTGAACCAATTTCTGGTGGTGGTCCTGGCCGAAACTGATCGGCTTTTTTTAATAAAAGTGGTTCAACCTTTTGCCAGTAAGGAGTAAGGCAACCGGGGTTGTATTTTTCCCCTTTTTCATTGATGAAATATTTAGGCTGCCATCTTTTAAGGTCGATATTATTATCAATATCATTTACCGGCATATACCCGGTATAATCGGAATAAGGAGTTCCATCTGAACCTTCTACTTCTCCAAATTGATTGGAACCATCATGCATCCTTCTCTCCAGGACAGTCTTTGCGGCCAGGTTTCCTATACCCACCGGAGTAGTGGGATCAAGAGACATATCATCAGGATCGAGACCTAATTCCAGCATTTTATCACGAAACATTTTTGTATCGAAAGGATAATACTCTTTTAATGTTCTGAAGGCCGCGTAACTTATGGCAATCTCTTTATTTTTAAGATTTCTCTCTGCTTCAGGAAGCCTTTCAACACCTTTTAGGTATAGCGGACTCGCTTTGTCATCAAACCGCGTCCAGGCATCGAACATTGAAGTGAAAGTAAGTCCGATGTATCTTGAAGTGATTGTAGGTCTGGGGGTATTTATATCAGTATCATGAGCGGTTCCCAAAAGTGTAAGGTAGGCCCATTGATGCGCGACATTGTCTTTTCCTCGTGGTTCATTTTCTGTAATCGGATCTTTTTTCTTAAAAATTCCTGCAGTATCATTCGCACTGCAGGGGAAAATTAGAAGAGTAATTAAAATAGAAGATAATAGTAATTTAATTTTCATAAGTAATTTAGTTTATCTCAATACTAATGATTTATTAGGCTTGAAAATGAAATTTTATATGAAATAGGTATATTAGTTGATGAAAGTATTCTTTTATTTGATGAGCCTATGAAATGCCTGATAGTCGATGACGATCCCTTAATTTGTGACTTATTGGAACACTTCTGCAGTAAAATTGATGATATCGATAATGTAATTACCGCTACTTCTGGTTTTGAAGCGATAAACCTGATAAACAGCTCGGTTTTCGATTTGATTTTCCTGGATTTTGACTTACCCGATATTACCGGAAAAGATATCCTGAACACCATCGAAAAGAACATTGCAGTGATCATGGTGACATCTAACAGAGATTTCGCTTCAGATTCTTATAATTATGATCAGGTAGTAGATTTTCTGGTCAAACCACTAAATTTTTCAAGGTTCTTTCAGGGTTTTAAAAAAGCTCAGAATTATCTTTCCAAAAATCAGCAGCAGGAAACCAGGCTTTTTGTGAAAGAAGGAAATAAGCTGGTGAAAATCAGGATGAATGAGGTGAAATATTTTAAATCTGAAGGAAATTATATTTCCATTGTTCTAGACGACAGGAAAATTTTAACCTTAATGACCCTGAAAGATCTGGAACCGAAGCTTCCGGAATATTTTCAGAAGGTACATCGCTCCTATATTGTCAATTTAAATAAAATCGATTTTATAGACAGCAAAGCCATAGAGATCGGGAAAGATCATGTGCCGGTAAGTCACAGCTTCGAAAAAGACCTTCTTAAAAAGATCGATCTCTTAAATTAAATCGCCGTTCATTTCGGAAACAACACTGGCAATAAGCAAAATTTTGCCGGATAAATTCCAGTTTCTCTTCATCAAGCTCAGAGACCTCCTCGGGGATGGTTTCTTTTAAACGGGAAAGCTTCAAATTATTAAGATTGGCCACAAGTTTATGAAGTATGGCTTTCCAATCCTTCTGATTTTTGCTTTCAGCAGCATCATTTATACGTTTTAGGTAAGTTCCAAATTCTTCGTGCAGAAGTTTTAGAACCTTTGATACTTTCTCAGGATCATGATCATAATTATTATAGATATTTGAAAGATCGGGCGCCTGAAATTCATTTTTTCCAAGTACATAATAAACAAGATCCTGCACGTGAAAAATGTCATAAGGCTTTTGGAAATAAAGTGAGGTGATCTTTTCAACTTCCTTAGCTTCCAGAGCTGAAAGCACAATTATAGGAGCCTTCAGTTTTTGGAAAGAAATCCATTCCTTTAAAATATCTGTAAGGTTTACATCTTCCAGCATAAGATCACTGATCACAAGATCTACCTGGCCATTTTCCAGAATTTCCCTTGCGCTTTCAATTTTATCGACTTTTTTAATAAGAAGTTTATCATCGTCCAGTATATACTTCATCATTTCAGCCGATGAAAGATCATCCTCAATATACAGCAGATTATAGGTTTTTTTGAATTTGGGAAGGATATAGCGCGAGGAACTGCTTTTAAGTTTCTTTTTTACGTTTACCTTTTCAACAGGAATATTAATAGTGAATTCTGAACCTTTTCCTTTTGCCGAAATCGCTTTTAAAGAACCTCCAAAAAGTTCTGTAAGCTGTTTTACTATAGAAAGACCCAAACCATAACCGCCAAACCTCCCGTCCATTTCTTCTTTTTCCCTGAAAAACCGGTCATTGATCCGCGAAAGATTTTCTTCTAATATGCCTATTCCCGTATCGCTGATTTTTATTTCCAAACGCGCATTTTTACCGCTTTTTACTTCAGCTGAAAGACTGATTTCTCCTTCTCTTGTATATTTTACGGCATTAACAACGAGATTTGTGATTATCTGTGAAAGCCGAAGGGGATCGGTTAGATATTTATTTTCTTCCAGCTTTTTATCGATCACCAAAGAAAAAGACAATCCTTTTTGCAGTGCCTCAAATTGGTAGGTAGAATGAATATCTTTAAGTAATCTCGCGATATTTACAGGTTTATAAGCAATTTGTAATTTGCCTTCCACCAGTTTTTGATGATCGAGTACGTCATAAACCAGACCTGCGAGATTTTTAGCGCTTTTTTCAAGGGAAGCAATAATATTTCGTTGAGCTTCAGACGTAGACTGTTTATGCAGGATTTGTGTGAGCCCTAAAATTGAATTCAAGGGAGTTCTAAGTTCATGGCTCATATTCTGTAAAAATTCATCGCGTTGCCTTTTTGCCTGCTTTTCTTTTTTAAGTGCGGTATTCAGCTCTTTAACATTATTGTTGATCCTCTTTTTCATTTTTAGAAAAGAATTGGCCAAAACCCCAATTTCGTCCTTTCTATTCACAGGAAGCATAATTTCACTTCCCGGATCGCTCTCATAATTACTGATGGCTTTTGTGATCTGGTTGATCTTTTTTGAAAAAAAGTTGGTAAATAACCAGGATATAAGAATTGAAATAATACAAACCAAAAGCAGGGTCCTCAAACTATACAGCTGCACTGCACGCTCACTTGCCAAAAGAATATTCTGTTTAATGGAGGTAACGAGGTATATTTTTCTTTTCCCCCTGAAATATTCCAGTTCTTTCAGATAGGTGAGATAAGATTGTGAGCCATTCCTTACCAGCTCAAAATGATGATCCTGGTTCAGAACAATATTATAATCTGAAAAAAAATTATGATCGGTATGTTTTTGCAAAGCGAATTGCTCTTCCCGGTTTGGAGAATACAGGTATTGTCCGTTCTTATCGACTAAATAGAATTGGGACGATTGCCTGGAAATTTGTTTGAATTTGGCATATAACCGGCTCATATCAACATTGATCACCAGTACACCCATGACTTTTCCATTATTATTGAAGATGGGACTGGCCGCTCGGAGGGTGGGCGTTGGCGGATCGCTGATCACTCCATATTCCTCGTTCAAATTAATGGGCGAAAAGTAAAATTCTCCCGGAGCTATATGCAGGGTTTCCAGGAAATATTCCCTGTCGCCTTTCTCCTGCAGTGTATCTGCTTTAGAAACTTTATCATTCAGTTTTTCGTAGCGAATGATTTCTTTTCCATTATTCTCGATCCCGATATATCGAATTTGGAAATAGTCTTCTTTATTTTCGAGTGTTATTCGGAAAAGATTTTCAACATCGCCGCTGTTTTCTTCGGAAGGATTGTTGATATAATTTTTCAGCGAAGGACTTTCGGCAATTACAGCCACATCATTAGAAACCTCTTTTAATAAGGAGTAAAATGATTGTTCGGCCATTTCTGAAGAATGCTTCAGATTTTCTTTCGAATAATCAATAATAACCGCTGAAGCTTTCTGAAAAACGATAAAACCCGATACTAGGATAGAAAAAATGATCAGCGCCGTAAAGAACAGGGCAAAACGCGTTACAATGGAATGGCGGAATTTCAACTTCAATAGAAAATTTACTGAACGAAGATAACTTTTATTAAACAGGTAAACAATACTGCATTTTTTGCCCAATTTAGAAGAAGGAAATTATTTTCAAAAAAAGCAAAAACGAAAAAACCGCTGTTTTCAGGCAGCGGTTTCTTTTAACTGGAGGTTTTGAAAATGTTATTTTCCTACAACATCTTTGCGGTCTTTACTGTAATTCAGCGTAAATACAAACCAGATAAAGGCCACTAAACCTATAGCGAAAATGGTGTCACCAATGACGCGAAGCCATTTCAGGGTATTGATACCCGGCTGTTGCATGAATTCCGCAGAACGAGCGTACCACATTCCCTCGTTCACACTGGCTACAGTTTGCAGCAAACCAATAGGTAAAACGCTTAATAAGACCATCAATAATAAACCAATATTAATCGACCAGAATGAAAAAGCGATCAATTTATTGTTCCATATCTTCAATCGGTAGAGGCTTCTAAGAACAAACAACATCAGGCCAATACCAAGCATTCCGTATACTCCAAACAAAGCTGTATGAGCATGTACTGCCGTTGTATTTAATCCCTGTAGATAATAAAGCGCTATGGGAGGATTGATCAAAAATCCGAAGATCCCTGCACCCAGAAAATTCCAGAAGGCCACTGATATTAAACAATAAATTGGCCATTTGTAATCTTTTATCCAACGGGTCGCCTTACTTAGCTGGTAATTTTCATAAACCTCATAACCTATCAATACAAGCGGAACAACTTCCAAAGCACTAAAAGTAGCGCCAATAGCCATTATAGCTGTAGGTGTGCCACTAAAATACAAGTGATGGAAAGTTCCTAATATTCCGCCTGAAAGAAAGATAATGGTTGCCAGGAGGACGCTTAAAGTCGCTGTTTTGGTCCTTAACAAGCCAAGTCTTACGAACAGGAATGCAGAGACCACGGTAGCGAAGACTTCAAAGAATCCTTCCACCCAAAGGTGCACTACCCACCATCTCCAGTATTCAGCGATAGCGAGGTTCGTCTGGCGTCCCCACATGAGTCCTGCAGCATAAAAAAGAGCGATTGCCGCTGATGAAACCAGGAACATGATCAAAAGGTTCTTTTCACTGGTCTTCTTTTTAATTACCGGGATCAAAGGTCTGACCATTAAAGCCAGCCACACAAAAAGTCCGATTAATAAAAATATCTGCCAAAAACGTCCAAGATCTACATATTCATACCCCTGATGACCAAACCAGAAGTTTTCAACAAGACCAAGTTTTTGCATCACACCCATCCATTGCCCGGCCATTGAACCAAGAACAATAATGAGAAGGCAGATAAAAAGGAAATTAACTCCAAATTTCTGGTATTTGGGATCTTTTCCTGAAACCGCCGGGGCAATATATAATCCGGTAGCAAGCCAGGCTGTTGCGATCCAAAGGATACCCAGTTGCAAATGCCATGTCCTGGAAAGCGAATAAGGAAGAAAATCTGCCAGTTTGAAGCCGTAAAATCCTTCCCCTTCAACTCCATAATGGGCCGTGATGACTCCAAAGCTTACCTGCACAAGAATGAGCAGGCTAACTACCCAAAGGTATTTTTTCACTGCCTTCATGGAAGGAGTGATGGTTTGTTGCATCAGCGGATCTTCCACAGGTCTTTCGGGATGGTCTTCTTCCTTCATTTTTGCATGGTAGAAGATCATTAAACCTATTCCGAAGAGCAAAAGAATAATGCTGAAACCAGTCCAGATCAGCAAATCGCCGGTAGCTCTATTTCCAACAAGCTTTTCTGAAGGCCAATTATGCGTATAACTTATATCTGAACCGGGCCTTTCAGTAACCGCAGCCCAGGCCGTCCAGAAAAAGAATCCGCTCATTTGCTTCATCCTGTTTTCATCCTTAATAGAATTTTTAGGAATGGCGTAGGCATCCCGCAACTCATCCAGCTCGGGATTTTCCATAAATAAACCTTTGTAATAAGAGGAAAGATAGGCTGCAGCTTCGGCCCTTACAGGATCGATAGTTATGACGCCGGTTTCCTCATTATAGGTGTTTTTACGCATTTTTTCCTGGAGCCTGCGTTCCAGGGCAGCCTGTTTTTCACTGCTTAGATCTTTATAAGAGGTATTTTGCTCATCTTCAGCCCATTTATTTAAGATAAACAAGGCTTCACGATGAAGCCAGTCTGCAGTCCAGTCGGGTGCAGTATAAGCACCATGGCCCCAAATGGAGCCAACTTCCTGGCCACCCATGCTTTGCCAGACATTCTGTCCATCTTTGATATCCTGACCTTCAAAAACGATTGATCCGTTAGTGGTTACAATTTTGGAGGGCAGGGGAGGTGCTTTCTGGTAAATTTCAAATCCGAAATAACCTAATACGGCAAATGAGACTCCTACGATTACAATAAAGCTTGTCCAGAGTTTTCTTTCTTTAGACATTTATTTAATTTTTGGGTTAAGGAATAGGATACGATAATCCAATTGTTGATTATCATTAAATATACAAACTCCTTGTTATTTCAACTTTTGTTCTATTTTCAGGGCTTTTGGGAAGAGGATGTTATTTTCCAGGTGTATATGCTGATGCAGATCCTGTTCGAATTCATCCAGCTTCGCGTAGAAAGCGCGATAGGTATTGCAGGCATGTTCTGGAGGAGTATAATTATTGCTCAAAATGGCAATTCTTTTCATTATTTCCCCGGCTTCTTCATGTTCAGCTTCCATCATTTTGATAGGATTATCAACTGAGCCAAAAGGCGCAACCGGAGCCGGAGTATTTTCGCGTTCAGCCTTTACAAGTTTTTTAATGAAAGGAAAAAGTACCAGTTCTTCTTTTTTCATATGAGCACTTAATTCGGTAGCTACCTGAGAAAATAAATTTTGTATCTCGATAAGCTCTTCGTTATGTCCTCCATGTACTTTGGCTACTTTTGCGGCATATTGGAACAAAAGCGGAATGCTTTCTTCCACATAGGCATGGTGGAAATTAATAATATGGTCACTAAGAAAATCTAATTCCCAGCTGTTGAAATTTATATTTCTTGACGCATTTTCTTCTGTAGCTAAAAGATCTTTTTCCAATAACTCGGGGTCAACGCCGGCTTTTTCGCATGCTCTTGACAAGGTTATTCCACCCCCGCAGCAAAAATCTATACCGTATTTTTTAAAAACATGAGCGGTTTTAATGTTCTGGGTCACATAACTGGCAACAGTTTTCTCTCTTGAAATTTCCATGATTAAGGTTTTTTAAATTTTAATTTTCCAAAATTCAAAAAAGGAATTCAGAGATAATATGACCTTTATCATAAAAAAGGATAAAAATGTCCGAAATTGTAAATTTTATGGGTTTTGCTTGGAATAATAAAACGTCACCGAGCCAGGAAAGGATAACAAATTACCCTTTTTGAAAAAAATGAATTTGTGGATTATGTATGGGAAACCAGAAATAAAAGTATAGTTTATCCTAAACATGAATATTCCTGAATTTTAAGAAGATATTTGTACTTTTGAAACTACAATGGGGTGCTTGCTTTACGCAGGCTGAGATGATACCCGGAAGCTATGCTTCACACCTGATCCGGATAATACTGGCGTAGGGATTTATTATTGAAGTTTTCTTCAATTTGGTTCATCCCCTCATTTCATTGATTAAAATTTAAACAATGTACGAGGATTTTTTTATGCATTTAACCTGGCTTCAGGCCATAGGAACCATTTTCGGCGTTATTCAGGTTCTGTTGGCGCGCCAAAATAACATTCATAATTACTTATTCGGAATAATTTCCATTCTTATTAGTTTATGGGTGCTCTATCAATCGCGGCTTTATGCAGATATTTTGTTAAATCTGTATTATCTCGCAATGAGCATCTACGGATGGTTTTACTGGAAATTTGGAAAGGAAAAGAAACATACACCTATCTCTTATTCCCATAAAAGAGAACATCTTATTGCGGTTTTAATTGTCACCGGTTGCTTTATATTTATGAGTTACTGGTTAAATGCCCATACAAATTCAGATGTTCCATACTGGGATGCCATAGTGAGTGCTTTTGCCTGGGCCGGAATGTGGCTTATGGCAAGACGAAAAATGGAGAACTGGATTTATTTAAATATCAGCAATATCATTTCAATCCCTTTATTAATTTATAAAGAACTCTATATCTACGCAGGTTTAACGGTCTTTCTGTTTTTTGTAGGTATATCAGGTTATTTGAAATGGAGAAGGTTGTTAAAAAATCAGGAAAATAATGAATACGCAGAAGCTTAGAGAAAAATGTTTCGGAATTGAGGAATTTACCGCTGATATTTTAAACTGGATCCAATCTGAGAATCTATGGAATATCTGGGTGCCTAAAACCTACGGCGGCCTGGAGATGAACCTCAGTGAAGGACTTCAGATGCTCCGCGAAGTTTCTAAAATTGACGGAAGTCTTGGCTGGACGATCACTTTATGCAGCGGAGCCAATTATTTTGTGGGTAATCTGAAGGAGGGAACCATAAAGAAAATCTTTAACAACCCAAAAGCTACCTGTCTTGGAGGCAGTGGAGCTATAAAAGGGACTGCCGAAAAGGTTGGCGAAAAATACCGGATTTCCGGGGATTGGAACTATGCTACCGGCTCACATTATTTAAGCCATTTCACGCTGAATGCCAGTATCATCGAAAATGGCGTTCCTTTGAAAAATGAAGATGGATCAGAGAAGTTTCTTTCTTTTATTCTGCCAAAAGATAAGATAACGATCATATCAGACTGGCGGGCAATGGGACTTAAGGCAACGCTTACAAACTCTTTTAAAGTACATGATGTACTGGTGGGAGAGGAGTATAGCTTTGAGTATGACCGATTCCATCAGCCTCAAGCAATTTTCCAACTACCTTTTAGAGTGTTTGCTGATCTTACTTTATGGGTTAATTATATCGGTATGGCCCATCATTTTCATAAAGAGGCTAAAAATCTGACAAAATGTAACTACCTGGATATGTTAATGCATGAACTGAAAATTGCGGATAAGATGTTGTTTAACTATGCAGAGGAACTTGAAGCTGTTATATCAAAAAAGAAGCCTATAGGAGGTAATAAAATTGAGGAAATCCATAAATCAGCCTCAAATTCTGTTAGAAATCTTTCTGAAGCAATTATTAAAATTTACCCGGCCCTGGGAATGAGAGCCTGTAGTGAGAATCAGGAATTAAACCAGGTTTTCAGGGACTATTTTACCGCCACTCAGCATCATAATTTTGTAAATAGGTAAACTGAATATCTTGAAATAAATAAAAGTCTCCCACTTTCGTTCAGAGCTTGGATTTGGTCGGGGTGGCAGCCCCGAAGCTTCGGGGGACAGCGGCTAATTTCTTTAAATTTCGAATACAAAAAAGCCTCACACTTTTGTGCAAGGCTTACTTTCGTCGGGGTGGCAGGATTCGAACCTGCGGCCTCCTGCTCCCAAAGCAGGCGCGATAACCGGGCTACGCTACACCCCGAGAAAATTGCTGTCGCAATTTTTATTCAATATTCAAAATTTCAGGTTCCAGACAACTAATTAAGTAGCACGGGAACCGGGCGGAGTTCATCTCGAGCTTGTCGAGAGACTACACCCCGAATAAATAGCTGATGCTATTTTATTCAAAATTCAAAATTTCAGGTTCCAAATGCTTAATAAAAGTAGACCGGGAACCGGGCGGAGTTTATCCTGAGCAAAATCTCTGTAAGAGTTTTGTCGAAGGGCTACACCCCGAAATAGCTGAAGCTATTATTCAATATTTTTAGTCCTTTCCGTTCCAAATCACCTAAAAAGCAGCCGGGAAGCGGAGGAAGTTTATCCCGGTTTTTTCAAAAGAAAAAGAGAATAAAAATCCGCAGACTAAAAATCTCAGCGGAGAGACCGGGATTCGAACCCGGGCATCCAATAAAGGATGACAGCTTAGCAGGCTGCTGCATTACCACTCTGCCACCTCTCCAATGTTCAATGAACGTCGCAATGTTTTTTGCGGATGCAAATGTAACTTTTACATCCAAACCTTCCAAACCTTTTATTCTTTTTTCCGCGATTATATTTTTCAATTTTGGAAAGCTAAAAGATAAAATTCTTTACTTCAGAAATTTAAGAAGAAACATTGTTCTTTTTATTTTTTTCAAAATCGATAAAATAGTCCAGATTCCACAACATTTTCTCGGCATTCCTCACAAAAGGATTGGTGGTATCCCAAACATAGCCTGCCAGTACAGAACAAATTTGCTCTTTTATAGATTCGTTTGGATGGTCATAGAAAAAGATGCGTTGCAACCTGCCGGTATACCATTCTTTAACGTAAACCGAAAATACATTCACTCCTTTTTGTATATAATTTTTGTATTGTTCTTCCCAGTTAATACTTTCTCCATTAAGCTCTCTTAAAGCAAGTTTTGCAGCGAGTAGGCTGCTTTCTGTGGCAAAGGCAACGCCGGAAGAAAAAATAGGATCAAGAAATTCAGCGGCATTCCCCGTAAGCGCAAATGCTTTTCCATAGATTGAGGACACATTTCTTGATATATTCTGAAGTTTAACCGGTTTGAAAATTGGTTGATGATCATCAAATCGACCTTTGTAATAATCAGTTTTTTCCAACATTTTTTTAAACTGCACTTCCTCAGGTCCTTCGAAGTTCTCAAACCATTTGTTTGGAGCTACAAAACCGATACTGCTCATGCCATCTGAAAATGGAATATACCAGAACCAGGTTTCGGTATCTAACACCTCAAAAGTTATGAGTTGACCCTCCTTTCCTTTTGGGCGACCTGTTTCCTTAATATGTGTAAATATAGAGGAATGGTCATATATTTCCGGAGGCGCTTCCAATCTGAATTGTTTTGCCAAAACCCTTCCGTTACCACTGGCATCAATGATAAATCTGGAGTGGATTTTGTTGGAAATCCCTTCCTTATTTTTGGTGATAACTTTCCAGAGGTCATCATTTTCCTTTTCCACGGAAATAACTTCGGTCTCAAAAGAAATATCGATGCCTTTTTTCTGAATTTCATCAGCAAGAGTTTTGTCAAAATCGGCTCGGGGAACCTGCCAGGTCCAGTCCCAGCCATCACCATATTTTTTGCTGAAATTAAACTCCGCTGTTTCATTTCCTCTGATAAATCGTGCACCAAACTTTTTCTGGTATCCTTTTTTATCAATTGCGGAAAGAAGTCCGGCTTCCTCGAAATTGTCCATACATCGCGGAATAAGGCTTTCGCCAATGGCAAACCTTGGAAAACTCTGTTTTTCAATTACTTTAACTGAAATTTCTTTGTCATGAAGATAACCTGCTGCCACCATACCTCCCGGGCCGGCGCCAATAATAAGAATATCTGTAATTTGCTGCTTCATCCTTAAACAAACATACAGAAAAATTTATCTTCAGAATTGAAATTTTCACCGGGTTTTATAAATCTAAAAAAGGCTGGTGATGCACCCCAGAGAAATTGATAGGAAACTATTTGAACGATCTTTGAAAAACCTGACTTTTTCTTATAAAAAGGAGAAAAAACCCGGCTTAGCCATGAGACACTTTTTCACTGAAATTGAAATAAATTCATTTTTAGTTTAAGTAGCTCTGAATAATGAATGATTTCCTTTTAAAAATTTTACATTTGTGAGAACGTTAACATTTACCTTAAAATAAATAGCTCTGCTCCAAAGAAGGCTTATGCTCAACTTCAAAAAAGCACTTACTGCTGAAGATTTTTACAGGGTTCTTTTTGAAAATGAACCTGTTGAAATTGATAATTCAACTATTTCAAAGCTGGAAAAAAGTTTTGATTTCTTAAAAGATTTTTCTCAAAATAAGATCATATACGGCGTGAATACCGGTTTTGGGCCCATGGCTCAGTATAAAATTGAAGATAAAGACCGAATTCAGCTTCAGTATAATTTAATTAGGAGTCATGCCACGGGAGCCGGAGGGGTTTTAGATGAAATCTCTGTTAAGGCGTTGATGCTAGCAAGGTTAAACACCCTGTGTCTCGGGAAATCGGGTATCCATACTTCCGTAGCTAAAACTATGGTAGCCTTATTAAATCAAAATATTACCCCTGTGATCTTTGAGCATGGCGGAGTAGGGGCATCGGGGGATCTGGTGCAGCTGGCACAGCTTGCCCTTGTATTGATAGGTGAAGGCGAGGTTTTTTTTGAGGGAAAAAGAGTCTCTACTAAAGATGTTTTTGAAAAATTGAATATCTCTCCAATCGAGGTGAAGATTCGTGAAGGCCTTGCGCTCATTAATGGAACTTCTGCGATGACGGGAATCGGGATCGTAAATCTTATTCATGCTCAACGCCTGCTAAACTGGAGCGTTTTTGCATCTTCTGTGATCAATGAGATCGTTCAGGCTTATGACGATCATCTCTCAGAAGAGTTAAATTCAGCAAAACTGCATTCAGGCCAGCAAATAATTGCCGAAATGATGAGAAATCATCTTTCTGATTCCGGTCTGACCCGTGATCGGAATGAACATTTGTATAATGAAGACGCCGATAAAAATTTCTATTTCGAGGAAAAAGTACAGGAATATTACAGCCTGCGCTGTGTGCCTCAAATTTTAGGACCGGTTTATGACAGCCTTCAGAATTCTTTTAAGATTTTAATTGAAGAGGTTAATTCAGCCAACGACAATCCTATTATCGACGTAGATTCCGAACATGTATATCACGGCGGAAACTTCCACGGCGATTATGTTTCTCTCGAAATGGATAAACTAAGGCTGGTAATGACCAAAACTTCCATGCTTGCTGAAAGACAGTTAAACTATCTTCTGAATTCCCGATTAAACAATATCCTGCCTCCCTTCGTGAACCTTGCAAAACTGGGCCTCAATTTTGGAATGCAGGGCGCACAGTTTACAGCGGTTTCGACCACTGCTGAAAACCAGATGCTTTCAAACTCGATGTATGTGCATAGTATTCCTAATAATAATGATAACCAGGATATCGTGAGTATGGGAACAAATTCTGCCTTAATGACCAAAAAGGTTATTGAAAATGCCTTTGAAGTGCTTGCTGTTGAGATGGCGACTATTGTTCAGGCACTGGAATATCTTGAAATCGACAAAAAATTATCTTCTGTAAGTCTTTTAAAAATGAAGGATTTCCGAAAGATCATTAAGCCTATTAAAGAAGACCGGCCATTGTATAAGGAATTGGATGAATTGAAAGTTTTTTTGAAAAATAACGATGCCTACTAATATGAAATATGCGCTGGTAACCGGTGGTTCTCGTGGAATTGGCAAAGCCGTTGCCATTCAGCTTGCGAAAGACGGATTTAATATTCTGCTCAATTTTCATTCTAATTCAGAAGCCGCTGAAGCTACTGCAAAAATAATTGAAGAAACTGGTGTACAATGCAGCCTGCTTCCTTTTGATGTGAGCGATTTTGATGGCGTTTCTAAGGTCATTGAAAACTGGAAATCTGAAAATCGGGAGGCAAAAATTGAAGTTCTGGTAAATAATGCCGGAATTACCAAAGACGGACTTTTTATCTGGACCAGTCAGGAGGCATGGAATTCAGTGATAAAAACAAATCTCGACGGATTTTATAATGTTACCCAGGCGGTTCTGAAAGATATGCTGCGCAGCCGTTACGGAAGGATCATCAACATGGTTTCGCTTTCCGGTTTAAAAGGAAATCCCGGTCAGGTAAATTATTCGGCTGCTAAAGGAGCGGTAATTGCCGCAACCAAGGCTTTGGCGCAGGAAATCGCGAAGCGTAAGGTTACCGTAAACGCGGTGGCTCCTGGATTTATCAAATCTGATATGACCGAAAATCTTAATGAGGAAGAACTTCAAAAACTGGTTCCCATGAACCGTTTTGGTAATCCTGAAGAAGTGGCGAATCTGGTTTCTTTCCTGGCTTCCGAAAAATCGTCTTACATTACCGGTGAAGTGATCAATATTAACGGAGGATTATATTCCTGAATTTATGGCAGGATGGAAAGGTAAATCTCGCGGAACTCTTTTAGGCTTTAAGATCTACGTTTTTATTATCAAAAAACTGGGCCTGTACGCAGCCTATTTCGTTTTGCTGTTTGTGGCTGCCTATTTTATTATTTTTTCTTTTAATTCTACCAAAAGCACTTACTATCTTTTCAGGAAAAGGCTTAAATACAGCCTGGTATCTTCTATTTTGAATGTCTACTGGAGCTATTTTACTTTTGGAAGGATTCAGCTAGACCGGGTCGCGATTACTTCAGGCCTGCGCGATAAATTTACATTTGAATTTGACGGGGTGGAAAATATAGAAGCGCTGCTGGCACAAAAGAAAGGAGGGATTTTGCTAACCGCCCACATCGGCAACTTTAACCTTGCCAAACATTTTTTTTCTGAAAGACATTCAAATGCAGTGGTAAATCTTGTAGTTACCGATTTTGAGCACCGGCAAATAAAGAGTTATCTGGACTCCATAACCGGTAAATCTGAAGTAAAAATAATTGTTCTTAAGGAAGACCTGAGCCATATTTTTTTAATGAAAGAAGCACTTTCAAATAATGAGTTACTTGTTTTTGCCGCAGACCGTTACCTGAAACATTCCAAAATCTATAAGACTGAATTCCTGGGCGAAAAGGTAAAATTTCCGCAGGGTCCGTTTAAACTGGCGGCCAGGAATGAAATCCCGGTTTTATTCGTTCATTTGATGCGCGAGAAGAATTTTCACTATCATTTTTATGCCAGACCCTATAAACCTTCAAAATTTAGTGCACAGGAAATTTTAAAATCTTATCTTGAAGATCTTGAAAAAATGGTGAGAAAATACCCGCATCAGTGGTATAATTATTACGATTACTGGAACGATTTTAGTTAATATGTCAGAAAATTTACTTCAACATCCTATAACCGATCCCGAAGAGGTCAGGAAACTTATTCCGCAAAAAGATCCTTTTGTTTTTGTGGATACACTTTTTGAATACACTGCCCTTGAAGGCAAGACAGGCTTTACCATCCCCGGGGAAAATGTACTTCTTGATGAGAACAGGCTTTCTGAAAGCGGACTTATTGAACACATGGCACAAAGCATGTCCCTTCATCGCGGATATCGTGGTGTCCTGGCTGGAAAAGACAAGCCGGAAACCGGATTTATCGGTGTGATTAAAACCGTGGAAATTTATAATCTGCCTGAAATTGGCGAAACCCTTACCACTTATGTGGAAATTCTTCATGAGATCATGAATGTGACCTCGGTTTCGGCGCGTACCGAAAATGAAAGGGGAGAAGTCATCGCTACTTCCGAAATGAAAACTGTTAGCGTTGCATGAGCCTGATTACCCGCACAAAACTCAGCGTTCGTTTTCACGAATGCGATCCGCTGCAGATCGTTTGGCATGGGAATTACCTGAAATACTTTGAGGAGGGAAGGGAGGATTTCGGTAAAAAATATGGTATTTCTTACCTTGATGTAAAGGAAAAAGGGTTTTCAACCCCCGTTGTAAAATCGGTTTGCGAGCATAAACTACCTTTAAAATATGGCGATGAATTCGAAGTAGTTTCTAAATTTATCAACTCGAAAGCAGCGAAGATCATTTTTGAATATGAAATTTTTTGCCGGGACCAGCTTATCTGCAAAGGGGAAACCGTTCAGGTATTTACCGATGAAAAAGGCCTCGTACTTATGAATCCAACTTTTTTTAGCTCCTGGAAAGAAAAAATGGGAATCGAATAAATGATTTACAATTACCTTAGAGGCGACTATATTATTTCCCCGCTTGGTTTCGGGACAGAAAATAATCTTGCCGCTGTTCGCAGGAAAAAATCGGCTCTTGATCTTCAATTGGGTTCAAAATTTTTTCCGAAAGGATATTATGCCGGCATCATTTCCGAGGAAAAAACCGATGATATTTTTACTTCTTTAGGTGATCCTAAAGCTTACACGAAGCTGGAAAAGCTGATGCTAATTGCCATAAAAAAAGTGCTGGACCAACACCCGGAGCTGGACCAGACCGGTCTCGGACTTATAATTTCCACAACCAAAGGAAATATTGACCAGGCAGGCGAAGTAAATTTCCCGAAAGAGCGTCTTTTTTTATGGGGATTGGCCAAATTGGTCACTAAATTTTTCAATTTTGAACAGGATGCTATTGTTGTTTCCAACGCCTGTATTTCGGGAGGACTTGCAATTAAAGCCGCCGATGCCTTCATGAAAAAAGGCAAATTTAAAAATGTAATTGTGGTGGGAGGGGACCTTGTTTCAGAATTTGTGCTAGCAGGATTCCAGTCTTTACAGGCAATTAGTTCATTTCCCTGTAGGCCATATTCCAATGATCGTTCCGGAATAAGCCTGGGAGAAGCAGTGGTGGCTGTACTCGTTGGCCCGGACGAAGCTGAAACTGAAAAAGTAGCTTATATAGATGCCTGTACTGCTAATGATGCCAACCATATTTCGGGGCCAAGTCGAACAGGGGAAGGACTTTACCTAAGTATAGATCGACTTTTTCAGCGCAATAAAATTAAAGCAAAACAAATTGATTATTTATCGGCTCACGGTACCGCAACTTTCTATAATGATGAGATGGAATCTATCGCCTTTCAACGTGCAGGACTTCAGAATGTCCCTGTGAATAGCCTAAAAGCATATTTTGGTCATAGCCTGGGATCGTCGGCTTTGCTGGAAAGCATTTTCGCGAAATATTCCTTGCTGAACAACGAGCTTTTTACTTCGCTTAATTATTCTCAACACGGGGTTTCCCAGCCCATGAATATTATCCGGAAACATAAGAAAATAGAAATCAGGACTGTTCTAAAAACCGCCTCGGGTTTTGGAGGCTGTAATATCGCCATGCTTTTTAAGAAAATATCAGGATCATGAAAAAGCATTACATCAGGAGCTGGATTTCTTTGAAAAATGGGGAGGTTTTCCTCAACGGGGATAGTTTTTTTCAAAATACTGAAGAAATTGATCTGAACCATTTTCTGAAATCTCTTTACAGACATTTGAAAATTAATTATACCAAATTCTTCAAAATGGATGCCCTTTCAAAACTGGCATTTCTCGCCACCGAAGTTTTGTTCCTGCATCACCGGCCTGATAAGGAAACTGCGCTGGTGCTCTCCAATTCGGCTTCCAGCCTTCAAACCGATCTTGCTTTTTATGATTCTATGAATGGTTTTCCGTCGCCGTCATTATTTGTATATACGCTTCCAAACATACTTCTTGGAGAAATTAGTATCCGCCACAGTTTGAATTCTGAAAATATGTTTTTTATAAAGGAAAGCTTCGATGCGAATCTTATAACCGGCTATACTTCAGCGCTTTTTGAAGAAAGTAATAATCCCGAGGCGCTTTGCGGCTGGATTGACTTGCACAATGACGAATATGATGTATTTTTGTGCCATATCGCCCAGTCTGGCAGGTATGATTTTAATGAAGAATCTCTAAAGAAATTATATTCAACTTCCCATGAGTGACCTACATACTGAACTCAAAAAAAGTATTATTGAACAGCTAAACCTCGAAGATATGGAGGTTAACGATATTGAGAACGACGAACCGCTCTTTGGTGAGGGACTTGGGCTTGATAGTATTGACGCCCTGGAACTAATTGTGCTTCTTGAAAAAGACTACGGAATTAAACTTACCGATCCCCAGCAGGGAAAGGAAATTTTCAATTCTATCAATACCATGGCGGCTTTTATTGAAGAAAATCGCACAAAATAAAATATGAAAGGCATTGCCGTTACAGCCCTTGGAATAGTTTCTTCAATTGGAAACAATCTGAAAGAAAACCACCAATCGCTGAAAAATGGCAAATCTGGTCTTAGTTTTCCTGAAATTCTTAAAACCCGGCATAACAGCTTACCAGTTGGAGAAATTAAGCTTTCCAATTCGGAGATTGCAAGTTTGCTGAATTTGCCGATAAATCATTCCTATACCCGGGCAGCTTTGTTAGGTACCCTTGCAGTAAAGGAACTTCTAAAGAATTCAGGATATGAAAATTTTCCTGAAGAAACCGCTTTTATTTCGGGCACAAGCGTGGGGGGAATCGATGCGACCGAAAATTTTTATCGCGAATATTCGGCTGATTCTGAAAAAAACCGATTTATACAGGCGCAACATCCCGGTTTCACTACCGAAAAAATTGCCGAATATTTTAATCTTTCCAATTTTGTTACGACCATCAGTACAGCCTGTTCTTCTTCAGCGAATGCAATTATGGCTGGTGCCAGGATGATAGCTTCCCGCAAGGCAAAAAGGGTCATCGTAGGCGGAACCGATTGCCTTACAAGATTTACGCTGAATGGTTTCAATTCCCTCATGATCCATTCCGCGGAAAAAAACAGGCCTTTTGATGAAGATCGAAACGGCCTTAATTTAGGCGAAGCCGCTGCTTATCTTTTGTTGGAATCTGATGAGTTAGCTGAAAGTAGAAGCGTCCTGGGAAGAATCTCGGGCTACGGAAATGCCAACGATGCTTTCCATCAAACAGCTTCTTCTGAAAATGGTGAAGGCGCTTTCAGGGCAATTTCCAAAGCCTTAAAGAAAGCAGAAATATCGATTTCGGAAATCGATTATATCAATGCTCATGGCACCGGAACCAGAAATAATGACCTTTCTGAAAGTATTGCCCTAAAACGAGTTTTTGGAGAAAAGCTTCCGGCATTTAGTTCAACAAAATCTTTTACCGGGCATACTCTAGGAGCTGCGGGAGCTGTCGAAGCTGTTTTTAGTTTACTCGCTATTCAAAACGGGGAATTGTATCCAAACCTGAATTTTTCTAAAAAAATGAGCGAAACCGGATTTGCACCTGTTGCCGTTTTTAGGAACGCAGGAGTTAAAAAGGTTCTTTCCAATTCATTCGGATTTGGAGGTAATTGTACTTCTTTAATTTTTGAAAAAGATGGGTAGACTTTTTATAAATGCGATCGCTGCCATTTCCCCGCAACCTGAAGATGTTTTTGAAGGTGCCTCTATCATTGAGTATCACCAGAATATTTTACCGGCTCTGGACCAGGAGTATAAAGCTTTTATTAAGCCTATGCTTTTAAGAAGAATGTCTAAAGCGGTAAAAATGGGTCTGGTATGTTCAAAAAAAGTACTTGAAGAAGTTAAAATTGAGAAACCCGACGCGATAATCGTTGGCACAGGCCAGGGCTGTATGCAGGAAACCGAAAAATTCCTCGAACAAATTCTCGATAGCAATGAAGAACTTCTTAGCCCAACTTCTTTTATTCAGTCAACCCACAATACCGTCGCCGGTCAAATTGCTCTCAGTTTGAAGTGTTTTGGTTATAATATGACCTTCACTCAAAATTCGGCTTCTTTTGAAAGCGCTCTTGCCGATGCTTTAATACTGGCGGAAGATGAAAACTTTCAGAATTTACTGGTCGGCGGGGTAGAGGAAATCGCTGAAACCTCCACATCTTTTCAATATTATGATCATCAGCTGAAACAGCAGCAAATAAAAAATACAGATCTCTTCAAAGAGAATTCAGAAGGAACAATAACTTCAGAAGCTGCTGCTTTTTTCCTTTTAGGCAATTCGGCGTCTCCAAATACTTATGCTGCAATTAAAGATGTGAAAATTTTCAATTCGGTTGATCCTGAAAAAATCGATCGGAAAATAAAAGATTTCATATTAGAAAATGAGCTTTCCGAAGATGATATTGACCTGGTATTATTGGGAAAAAATGGGGATTCAAGGTACGATGGCTATTATTCAGGCGTAGAAAATCTGTTTTCTGAAAAACTTCAGCTTGCCTATAAACATCTGGCAGGTGATAATCACACAATTTCTTCTTATGGTCTATGGCTGGCTTCAAAGATCCTGAAAACCGGGAAAATCCCTGAAATCCTTAAACTTAATAGCGCAAAATGTAATTCTCCCCGGAATATTTTGCTTTATAATCAATATCTTGGCAGAAATCACGGATTAATTCTCTTACAAAGCATTGACCTATAAATTAATAAACCGCTTTAGTTTCCTGGCAGGCATCGCATTTCTGTTGCTTTTTTTGTTTAAAAACTGGCCTTTCTGGCCTGTAATTCTGGTGATCCTTGCTTACGCACTTTGTATGCTCGTGCTCTCCACGAATGTTCGCTTTAATTTTTTTGTCAAATCTTATAATTCCCGCAAAGATTTCACTGAAAAAAAGGTTGCCCTGAGTTTCGATGACGGGCCAACAACCATAAGTTTAGAACTTCTTGATATTCTTGATAAATTCAATGTAAAAGCAGCTTTTTTCTGTATTGGAAAGGAAATTGAGAAAAATCCCGATATTTTCAGGGAAATTATTAAACGAGGGCATATCGTAGGGAATCATACTTATTCGCATACAAAAAAAATGGGGTTTATCAGCAGTGAAAAGATCTACGAGGAAATTATACATTGTGATAAAGTGGCCAAAAAAATTGGAGGGGTTCAAATGAAGCTCTTCAGGCCGCCTTTCGGAATAATTAATCCGAAAACAAAAAAAGCTCTGCAAAGATCAGGGCATACGGTAATTGGGTGGAGCATCAGGCCATATGACGCGATTACAAAATCAAATGATGTTATCCTGAAAAGGATCACACGAAAAGTTAAATCTGGAGATCTAATCCTTTTACATGATAATATGCCTAAAACGCCAGCAATCTTGGAACAATTATTGGTACTTCTAAAACAACAAAACTTCGGCACCATACGTCCCGATAAATTATTTGAAATTGATGCGTATAATTAAAATTTGCCTTTTCCTCGCCAGTATTTCCATGTTTTCGCAGAATCCTTTATCGGAAAACGCTGAGAGTAATTTTAAGTCGGCTGTCGTTCGAAAAGCGAATAATATTAACAGTTTTTCCGCTGAATTCATCCAGGTGAAGCACATGAAAATGATGGATGAAAATCCACAGAGCAAAGGCAGGGTTTATTATAAATCGCCTAATATGCTGAAATGGGAATATACAGCTCCCTATGATTATCAGGTTCTTTTCAAAGATTCCAAGCTTTATTTACTGGAAAACGGAGAACTTTCAGAAGTTGATCTTTCAGGAAATAAACTCTTCGCCCAGATTGGTGAACTTATTGCCGGAAGCCTTAACGGAAAGATCCTTGAAGCCGACAAGGATTTCAGGATTAATTTCTTTAGGATAAATAATGAGATCAAAGCCCGAATTGTTCCGAATGAATCTCACCTAAGTTCCATGTTTAAGGAAATATGGCTCAATTTTGATGAAAATCAGCTTATAAAATCGGTACGACTTATCGATCCATCCGGGGACTATACTGAGATTTCTATGAAAAATATCGAAATTAATCAACCTATCTCACCCGCTGTTTTTCAAAACTGAAGTATATTGTGGTAAATTCATTTCAGAATGATTTTACAGAACTTTTACGAGCTTAAAGAAACCTCTTTTAAAGAAGGAAAAAACCATACCCGTCTTTCCATTAACAAAGATCACGAAATCTATAAAGGCCATTTTCCGGACCGCCCTGTAACTCCCGGCGTTGTTTTGATGCTTTTGTTCAAGGAAGAAGCTGAACGAATTTCCGGAAAAAAGCTCCAGATGCAACGTGCCAATAATGTAAAATTCATGGCTGTTTGTGATCCCACTACCGATGAAGAACTTATTCTGGAGACAGAAGCGGAAGAAGCTGGTGAATATGTAAAGCTTAAAGGAATAGCTAAGAACAATAGCGGTATTGTTCTTAAAATCAATTCTCTATACAAAATAAAATAAATTCAACCTAGCTTCCTGTGTTACTCTGTAAATAAATAATATTTTTGCAGATAGACTCTTTTAGATAATAGTATGCCGGTATTCCAGTCAAGGTTTGAGAAACTTAATTGCTGCGTTATTGTTCCTACCTATAATAATGCCCAGACCCTTGGCGGATTCCTTGAAGATCTTAAACTGTATACCAGCAATATTATCGTGATCAACGACGGTTCTACCGATGAAACTGCCAGTATTTTAGAAAATAATTCTGAAATTTCCTGTAAAACCCATCCCGAAAATAAAGGAAAAGGCACTGCCCTTAAAACCGGGTTCGCATTTGCAGAAGATCTGGGATACGATTACGCGATCACCATTGATTCTGACGGGCAGCATTATCCTGATGATCTTGATGTTTTTTTAACTGAACTGGAATCCAGGGATGAAAAGGATCCACCATTGCTTTTGGTGGGCGACCGGAATATGGGGAGTGATGGTATTCCGGGAAAAAGCAGTAAGGGCAACCGTTTTTCAAATTTCTGGTTTCTCGTGGTTACCGGTATTGAACTAAATGACACGCAAAGCGGTTATCGCCTTTATCCGGTAAAACTGGTGAATTCTTTAAAGCTTATCACCTGGAAATTCGAATTTGAGATAGAGATCTTAGTGAAAGCGGCCTGGAAAAAAGTGGAAGTTAAGAACATTCCCATCAAAGTTTTCTATCAAAAAGACGATCGAATATCTCATTTCAGGCCATTCTGGGATATTGTACGTATCGTTTTATTGTATATGTGGTTTGTATTGCTGAGTTTTTTCTATGTACATCCCCGCAATAAATATCAGGATTTCAGGAAAAAAGGTTTTCGCAAATTCTGGAAAGAAGATATCATCAAAAGCCAGGAACCACCGCATAAAAAGGCTGCCGCCATTGCTTTGGGAGTATTTGTGGGAATTTCCCCATTCTGGGGCCTGCACACCTTACTAATCTTTGTTCTTGCAGCGATTTTCAGGGTGAATAAGGTCATCGCTTTTCTGTTTTCGAATATCAGTATCCCACCGCTTATTCCTATTATCGTCTATGCAAGTTACCAAGCCGGATCGTTCATCTCGGGAAAAGGCTTTGACTGGGGACTCAAATTACAGCGATTTGAGAACGGGAATGATGTTTTTATGGGAGTTTGGCAGTATATTACCGGAAGTATCGCACTTGCAATTGTGACAGCAATTGGAATGTGGATTGTATTTTATTTTTTATTTTCGGTCTTTAACCAAAAGCAGGTGGTCAAACCTTAATGCATAAAGCCTTTTATAATATTTACAGCTTTCTTAAAAAGCGTCCTTATCTGGGGCTTGTTTTTGTATTAATTTACCTTGGTTTTATTGGTTTTTTCGCGTGGAATATCAGCCTGGAAGAAGATATCACGGCTCTTGTTCCAAGGGGAAAAGAACAAAAGAAACTTCAGAAGATCCTTTCCACTACCAATTTTTCAGATAAGATCATCATCGATATTTCTGCTCAAAATGATCAAATCTCTCCTGATTCCCTGGTTTCGTATGCCGATCATCTTACCAGCAGGATTGAAGATGAGCTTCCAAAATACATTAAGGATATCCGCGGAAAAGTTCCCGATGAAGACCTTAATGCCATATATACTTTTGTGTATGATAACCTCCCTATTTTTCTTGATAACCAGGATTATGAGGAGATGTCGAACCGTATTCAACCCGATAGCATTCGGGATTATCTTTCCCGGGGATACCGCCGTTTAATGGCTCCAACCGGCTTTTTCACAAAGAATTATTTTTTTAAAGATCCGCTTAATTTCACCAATCTCGGACTCGAAAAGCTCAGGGAACTTCAAACCGGTGATGATTTTGGGATCTATAATAATTATCTGATCAGCGAAAACAGAGACCATATTATTTTATTTCTGGACCCTGTTTATCCTTCCTCTGAAACAGGTAAAAACAAGATTCTCGTTAATAAACTTAATCAAATAACAAGTGAGCTGAATTCTGAATTCGAGGGGGTTCATTCTGATTATTTTGGAGGTGTTCTTTATTCCCTTGCTAATGCCGAAAGAATTAAAAAGGATATTATCTGGACCCTTGGTATTGCCTTTATTCTGCTTTTGGCGCTGCTGCTTTTTTTCTATCGGAAAATTTACGTGCCTTTACTTTTATTTCTTCCAAGTATCATTGGAGGCGTTTCGGCGATTGCCTTTTTAAGCATTTTTAAAGGAAGTGTTTCCGCCATATCTCTTGGGATCGGGGCGGTTTTATTAGGGATTAGTATCGATTACGCTTTGCATATTTTAACGCATTTTCGAAATAATACAGATGTCGAAAAGCTTTATAAAGATGTAAGTAGGCCAATCCTGATGAGCAGCCTTACCACCGCAGTGGCTTTTGCCTGTCTTTTATTCGTAAAAAGCGAAGCACTCACCGATTTGGGTATTTTCGCCTCGATAAGCGTACTGTTGTCTTCCTTATTTTCATTAGTACTCATTCCTTTGCTTTATAATCCTGCGGAAGAAAATTTGAAAAAAACTTTCCTGGATAAGATCGCGGCTAAAGATTATTCAAAAATAAAACCTCTTTTTTACGGACTAATAATCCTATTTTTAGGAAGTCTTTTCTTTTTCAGTAACGTAAAATTCAATAACGACCTTTCCAGCCTTAACTATCAGCCAAAGGAAATAAAGCAGCTGGAAGACAGTATCTCTAAAGTAGCCGGCAGATCTGAAAAAACACTTTACCTGGTGGCCTATGGGAATTCGGTAGATGACGCCCTGCAGGAAAATAACGAGCTTTACAAAAAGCTCCAAAATTTTAAAAATGAAGGATTAATTGAAAATTTCAGCAGCATTGGCGGCGTTATTCTCTCTACTAACACGCAAAATCGCAGAATTGAACACTGGAATACTTTCTGGACCGATTCAAAACGGGAAAGGGTTAAAGAAAATGTTTTAAATTTTTCTTCTGAATTTGGTTTTAAACCTAGAAGTTTCGATTGTTTTTATGATGAGATGAAAAAACATTTTTATCCCATCGATCTTGATGATTATCAAAAAGCGGGCTCCCTGTATCTCGATGATTTTATTTCAGAAAAGAATGGTTTTGCCACCGTGGTAAATACGGTAAGCCTTAAAGAAGAAAACGCCGAAAAAATTGAAAACGTTTTTCAAAACTCCAATGGAGTAGTGGCCATTGACCGCAAATTAATGAATCAGAGCTTTTTGGGCCATCTTCGTCAAAATTTCAATGAATTGATCGGATACTCCATAATCGCCGTTTTTCTGATCCTTTTATTGTTCTACGGCAACCTTGAACTCAGTCTTTTAACCTTGCTGCCCATAGCGGTTACCTGGATCTGCGCTCTCGGGATCATGTCGGTTTTAAATATTGAGTTCAATATCCTGAATATCATCATTTCAACCTTTATTTTTGGGCTCGGCCTTGATTACAGTATTTTTATTACCAATTCCTGTTTAAAAGAATATGAAACCGGTGAATTCGATTTAAAAACTTACCAGACATCTATCCTTCTTTCGGTAATTACCACGCTTTTAGGTATGGGAGCGCTCATATTTGCACAACACCCGGCTTTGAGATCCATCTCCATAGTTTCGATAATTGGTGTAATAATGGCGGTTTCTGTGAGTTTTATTCTTCAAAGAAGAATTTTTCGCGCCTTTCTTCTTGACAGGGCTAAAAAAGGAAAAGCTCCCATTTATTTGGCGAATATCCCGTATTATTTCAGAAAAGATATTTCAGAAACTGAAAAGCTATACCGCAAAAAATCCGTCCTCGATAATTATCATTATAAATCGGTGGAAGCCGGTGCGCGGAAGCATTTCAGACAGAACAGGGAGCTTTTTGTGCGCATCAGCCGGTATATCGAAGATGGTCAAAGCATAGGGATCATCAATTCCGGCCAGGGTGAATTAGCCTTGTTTCTGCACTATAAATTTCCGAATAGCAAGATCACCGGACTCGAAATTGAGGAGGAAAAAAGGCAAATAGCGGCAAATACACCAGCATCCTATATTTCTGATATTGAATTTACTGATGAGATTGAAAAACTTGAAGGTTTTGAGGTGTATATTGTAAATGCCGATTATGAAAATAAATCTGCTTTACGGGAACTGATCGGCAGGAATGCTAAAAAGGTCATTTTCGCCGACACCGAATTTCCATCGCGCTGGCTGCTTGATCTCAACTTTGAAATTATCTATCGTCAAAACAATATTCTCGTTTTTCAAAAAGCCGATTAGAATGAAAATCCGCTTATTAGCTGTTTTTTTTATTGTTCTTTTAAGTTCCTGCGGAGTAAAACGATCCCTGGAGCAGCGGCCCGATATTTCCGGAATTAAAAAGATTGATACCAATCGCGTAAAACACAACGATACCTGGTATAGCCTTGGAAAAAACAATTTACTTCAAAATTCTCACGGTATTTGGGAGCTTTATATAGAAGGAAATCCGCTGGAAATGGGAGTAGCCAACGGCAATCTTACCCGCGAACTCATCCATCACCAGGAAGAGGCTTTTATGAATAAACTCGCGGAAGTAGTACCCTCCGAGTCTTATCGGGGATTTCTTAAAAAAGTGGTTTCCTGGTTTAACCGTAAGATGTATCTCTATGTCCCCGAAGAGTACAAAGAAGAAATTTATGGCGTTTCCCGCTACGGCCTTCATAAATACGATGATTTTGCGCCCGGTTATATCAGGATGCTTTATTTTCACGGCGCGCACGATATCGGGCACGCCTTGCAGGATCTAATGCTGGTGGGTTGTACTTCTTTTGCTGCCTGGAACGACAGAACCGCAGATGGAGAATTACTTATAGGAAGGAATTTCGATTTTTATGCCGGGGATGACTTCGGAAAACAAAAAATTGCGGCTTTCTATAATCCCGATAAAGGCTATAATTTCATGACCTATACCTGGGGTGGAATGATTGGAGCGGTAAGCGGGATGAACGAAAAAGGAATAACCGTGACCATCAATGCCGGAAAATCAAAAATTCCCCTGATGGCAAAAACTCCTGTTACCCTGGTTTCAAGAGAAATCCTTCAGTATGCTTCAAATATTGATGAAGCCATCCAAATAGCCAGGAATAGAGAAGTCTTTGTTTCCGAATCGATCATGGTGGGCAGCGGTGATGAACGAAAAGCTGTTCTTATTGAAGTTTCCCCGAAAAATTTTGGGGTTTATAAAGTGGAAAATAACGATAAACTGGTGTGCAGTAATCATTTCCAAAGCGACGCCTATAAAGATGATCGGCGCAATAAAAAGGCGATTTTAGAAAGTCATTCTAAATACCGGTTTGACAGAATGAATGAATTACTGGATGAAAACGATAAACTTACTCCCGGGAAAGCAGTCGCCATACTTAGAGACCGTAAAGGTTTGCATGATAAAACTATTGGCCTGGGGAACGAAAAGGCTATAAATCAGCTACTCGCGCATCACGGCATCGTTTTTAAACCTGAGGAACGAAAGGTTTGGGTTTCTGCCAATCCATATCAAATGGGCGAATTTGTCGCCTATGACCTTGATGATGTATTTCAGAAATTTGAAAAAGGAAATGTTTCAAAAAGTGTAGCCGATAATACTGCGCTTATCCCGGCAAGTGATTTTCTGAAGACAAAAAAGTACAGGGATTATGAGCAATATCGCAAATTAGAGTCTCAGGTTATACAAGATCTAAATTCCGGGAAAACACCTTCAGAAAAGACGGGTGCAGAACTTGTTCGATTAAATCCCCAGTTCTGGGAAGCCTATTTTCTTGCCGGAAATATCAATTATAAGCACGGCGATTATAAAAAAGCCGTAATTAATTTCAAACTCGCTTCAAAAAAAGAAGTGACTACCTTGCCGGATAAGCGAATGCTGGAAAAAATGATCAGGAAAAGCTATCGAAAACTGAAAAAATGAAGGATTTATATTTTCGAGATAAAAAGGAAATTGAGGAAGAACAGTTTGCGCTTCTACGAAAACAGCTGCTTTATATCGCTGAGCACTCACCATTTTATCAGCTAATTTTTAGGGAAAGGGGAGTGGATATTTCAAAAATTGAATCTTTTGATGATCTCAGAACTATTCCTATTACCACGAAAGAAGACCTTCAACGGTTTAATGAGGACTTCATTGCGGTTCCAAAAGCCGAAATTATTGACCTGGTAACCACTTCGGGCACGCTGGGAAGCCCTGTAAGTTTTGCTTTGAACGATGCCGACCTTGACCGTCTCGCGGAAAATGAGCAAAGATCTTTTGAAATAGCGGGCGTAACTTCAAAAGATATCGTACAAATTACCACTACTCTCGATCGTAGATTTATGGCGGGTATGGCGTATTTTATAGGACTTCGCAAAATGGGAGCGGGGATAATTAGAACCGGCAGCGGATTGCCAAAACTCCAGTGGGAAAGTATCCAAAGGTTTCAGCCAACAGTTCTGGTTGCCGTTCCATCATTTTTATTGAAATTAATAGATTATGCTGTAAAGAACAAAATCGATATTCAGAATTCCCCTGTAAAAAAAGCAATTTGCATAGGGGAACCGTTGCGCTCCGGGGATGGAGGATTAAATGCCCTTGGAAAAAAAATAACTGAAAAATGGGAAATTGAGCTGTTTTCTACCTATGCGTCTACCGAAATGGCCACTGCCTTTACAGAATGTGAATTTCACAAGGGAAATCATGTTTTAAGCGATCTTATTTATACTGAAATCGTAGATGAACAGGGCAGGGAAGTAGCTCCCGGCGAAACAGGAGAGCTTGTGGTGACGCCTTTGGGAGTACAAACCATGCCTTTGGTTCGTTTCGCGACAGGTGATATGCTGACTTTCACAAATTCTGCCTGCGAATGTGGGAGAAACACTAAAAAGTTAGGGCCGGTAATTGGAAGAAAACAACAAAAACTTAAGTTGAAAGGAACCAGTATTTATCCGCAGCATATTATTGAAGCGCTCAACAGTTACGGAAAACTGGAAAGTTTTCTCATAGAGGCGAGCCATGATGAACTTTCTAATGACAAATTGAAGATCCTGATCCCTGATACACTACAAAGCGCCGAAATCGAATCGCTAAAAGAGCATTTTAAATCGGAACTTCACGTCACGCCTGATTTTGAGAAAATTCCTCTTGAAGAAATCAATAGCATCCGATTTCCAAAAACAAGCAGGAAACCACAGGTTTTCAAAGATCTTAGAAATTAAATCTTTTTACAGAAGATCACTATTTTCTCCTCATTAAGATTCGTTGTGAAGAAAATATAATCTTCACCGCCTTCTTTAATTTTGAACTTTTTACGGATATCTTCTACAGATTCAGGAAAATTTCGGATTGTAATATTTGCTTTTTTACCCTTCAACTTCTTTTTTAGATCAGAAGCCTTATAGTGTTCAATTTCAGTTATTTGAAATTTTCTGCCCGGGAATTCTAAATTTTCTTCAGAAGTAAATAAATGAGAATTCTGATGGAGCTTTTTAGTTTTGGTTTTACCGGCAACCAGGTCGAACAATCCGCTTTTCATAATTGCTGCATTCGGTTCATAAAGGAAGTTCAGGGGCCGGGATATTTCTGCTTTTTCTCCTGTTTCTTCCAGTTTCCCGGCCAATTCTTCTTTTCGGTTTCTACCAAAATTGATCGCTTTCAGCAAAGGATTTACTTCAGTAAAATTTTTATCCAAAATCCATAACACTTCCCGCACTTCATTATTTACAGCCACCACATGAATTTCCTTTACGCGCTGCAATTCCTGCATTCCTATTCTGAAGTCGAGCATAGGGGAGGTTTTAAGCAAAATAGTATTGGTATGAGCAAAAAGCAACAGAAGATTTGAGGGAATATCGGGAATACAATCTTCCAGTTTAAAAACTTTTCCACCATGTTCGTCCCGCCGGGCAGGATCGGCATAGATAACATCAAAAATTTCATTTTTGACTGCTAAGAATTCCAGAGAATTTTGATTAAGCGTCCTGATATTCCCTGCGTTTAGCACTTCAAAATTATGCGCTGCAATTTCTGAAAGATGTGTATCCAGTTCGCAATAAGTAAAATCTTCAAAATTTTTAGAAAGATAATAAGAGTCTATTCCCAGTCCGCCGGTAAGATCAATTCCCTTTTTCCCGGAAACGAGTGAAGCCTTGTATTGGGCAGTAATTTCAGAAGAAGTCTGCTCAAGATTGAGTTTTGGGGGATAAATAATTTGCCTATTTTGATAAAATTCAGGAAACTTTTTTTCAGCGATCTTCACACCCTGTATTTGCTGGGCCAGTTCCTGAACGGTAACTTCTGTAAAAGGGCTGCCTTTCAGAATAAGAGAAGGAAGGTCATTTTTTCTGTTTTCATAGACAAATTTCGCAATTTCAGGTTTTAAAAGCGCCCTGTTCAGCATAATTAAAGGTTACGGGTTAACCTTTTTACGATCTTGTACTCACTCAGCGATTCTTTGGCGATCACTTTTAAAGCTGTGTAGAAAGGCACGGCCACGACCATTCCTACCACACCAAATAATAGCCCGGCAATAAGGATGATCAGAAAAATCTCAAGGGGATGAGATCTTACACTGGCTCCAAAGATCATTGGTTGTGAAATAAAATTATCGATAAGCTGGCAAATGGAGTAACCAAGCATTACATAAACAACTCGCGGCAGGATTACCGTACTGAAATCGGCTCCCAGAAAACTTGAAATCACGAATAAAGCCATTAAAATTCCGGCGGCCAGGGGCCCCAGATAGGGAACAAGGTTTAAAATTGCGCAAATAAAGGCGATGGCAATAGGATTGTTGATCTCAAATATGGAAAGCAGGATGATATAAAGAATGAATAAGACCAGGATTTGCAAGGTCAGACCTACAAAGTACCTGGAAAGTAAAATTTTGATTTTATTGAATACTCTTTGAAATTTATCTTCCTCTCCGTGATTGGCAAAAACCAGGATGCTATGCAGCATCAGTTTACTATCTTTTAAAAAGAAAAAAGAGATAAAAAGCACAGAAAATATAGCGATCAACGCGGCTCCAAGTATTCCGAAAACATTGTTTAAAAATTTTGGTATCAGGCTCAAATCGAAATTTCGCACGAATTCACTTCTTCTAAAAGCCTGGAGAACATTGATCTCTTCCACACCCAGGTAATTATTTATTTGATCGTTCAGATCATTAATATCACTTTTAAATGCTTCAATATCTATTTGGCCAAGATTACGACTTTGCTCGATTATTATTGGTACGAACAGGAAGATGAGACCAACAAATACCGACAGAAACAGCAAAAGAACGATCACTACAGCGATCTGATTGGGTAGCCGGAGCCGCTGTCTCAAAAATATAACCGCAGGTCTGCCAATTAATGCAATTACGGCAGCAACAGCGATGTAAACAAGTACCGACTGGATTTCATATAGGAATAATAAAAGAAGCACCACACCAATCATGATGCCTGTCGCTCGTAATATTCCGTTGGCAATATCGTGTGCTTTCACAAGGTAAATATATTATTTCTTGGAGAAATTACTCATAGCGCGTGTAATTTCATAGAAAGCAATTCCCACACTCTGCGCGACATTCATGCTGCTGTTATCTCCAAACATCTCAATATGAAAAATTTTATCGCTCAACTTAAGTATTTCTTCGCTAATCCCATTTCTCTCATTCCCAGCAACCAGCAGGATTTTTTCTGAAGCGGAATATTGAAATTGCCTCAAATCTTTACTGTTTGAAGCAATTTCGAGTGAGATCACCGTAAAGCCTTCTTCTTTTTTCTGCTGAATATAATGTACAGTTGATTTTCTGAACTCATAATTAACAGAAGTATAAGTATTTCGTGCCGTCTTTTTTAAACGATTGCTGTTCATATTGGGTTCGGTTTCACAAAAAACGATTTTTTCAATCCCGAAGGCATCGGATAGGCGGAAAAGGCTGCCAATATTGGCTTCACCAATAATATTATCGGCTACGAGAATTAGCGGAAATTTCTGTTTTTCAAAGTCGGTTTCGTTATGAGTTAACTGTGAGCTCAATTTTCAAAAACATATTTGACAATATTTGCACCCATTTTTAAAGCTTTTAACCTCACATCTTCCGGGTCGTGATGCACTTCTTCGCTTTCCCAGCCATCTCCCAGGTCGCTTTCATAAGTAAAAAGCAGCACCAGGCGATCATTTTCAAAAATACCAAACGCCTGTGGTGGCAGTCCGTCATGTTCATGTATCTTTGGCAATCCATTTGGAAAAGGAAATTCAGAAGAAAAAATAGGATGATTCGCAGGTAACTCAACGAGCTCCTTATCGGGAAAAAGTTTTTTGATCTCTTTGCGGATGTACTTATTCATTCCGTAGTTATCATCAATATGAAGAAATCCGCCGCTTAACAGATAAGTTCTTAGATTTTCAACTTCATTATCATCAAAAATCACATTTCCGTGGCCCGTCATATGAACTAATGGATATTGAAAAATATCTGAGCTACCGGGTTCAACGGTTTCCGGTTTTGGATCTATTTGTGTATTTATATGAGAATTGCAGAATTTGATCAGGTTGGGCAGGGAAGTAGGATTGGCATACCAGTCGCCGCCGCCATTGTATTTAAGCAAGGCGATTTCCTGTGCCTTTCCCGGTAGCATGGCACAAAGAAAAATGACCAGAAAAAGTAATTTTTTCATTTTTTTATATTTCCTGATTAAGAAGGGCTACTGTATGGCAGGCCACTATTGCTGCGGTCTCTGTACGAAGGCGGCTGTCTCCCAGACTTACGGGGATCCATCCATTTTTTATTGCGAGTTCAATCTCACCGGAACTAAAATCTCCTTCAGGACCAATTAAAATAACAACATCTTCTCCTTTTTTGATCTTTTGCTGAAGATAGGCCTTTTGAGTTTCTTCGCAGTGGGCAATATACCGGTTTCCGGTGTTGTATTTACTTATAATTTCCTTAAAATTCAGGGGTTCATTGAGCTGCGGCATCCTGAAATGAAGCGATTGTTTTACGGCACTTTGCAACACCCTTTCAAACCGATTAAGTTTCACCACTTTTCTTTCGCTGTGATCGCAAATGACCGGGGTAATTTCCTGAACGCCTATTTCAGTAGACTTTTCAAGAAACCATTCATACCGGTCGTTCATCTTGGTGGGAGCGACCATCAAATGCAGGTGATAAGGCGGTGGCGGTTCTTTTTCAGAAGAAATAATTTTAGCGACACATTGTTTTATATCGGCTTGTATGATCTCAGCTTTAAAGAAATCTCCTCTTCCGTTGGTGATATTAAGAAGATCGCCTTCATTCTTTCGCAAAACTTTTACAATATGCCTGCTTTCATCCCTGGGAAATAAGACCTGGGAATCTTTAGAAGTTATTTCAGGGTTAAAGAAAAGCTGCATTTTAAAACTTATATCGCGATTTGGCAGTAACCGAATAGTCGGCAAAATCCCCGGAAAGATATTTATAATAACCGGCAATTCCGATCATAGCGGCATTATCTGTAGTATATTCAAATTTGGGAATAAAACTTTTCCAGCCTAAATTCTTCTCGGCGTCTTTCATCGCCTGCCTTATCCCGCTGTTGGCGCTTACTCCGCCGCCGATAGCTACCTGTTTTATCCCGGTTTGTTTTACGGCTTTTTTCAGTTTATCCATTAAAATCTCAATAATAGTGTACTGAACAGAAGCACAAATATCCTTCAGGTTTTTTTCAACAAAATCAGGATCTTTTTTAGTTTCTCGTTGAATAAAATAAAGTACCGCGGTTTTAAATCCGCTGAAACTGAAATCCAGTCCTTCTACTTTTGGTTTGGGAAATGGAAAAGCTTTTGGATTACCTTCCTTTGAATACTTATCGATCAACGGACCGCCGGGATAGGGAAGTCCCATAATTTTAGCGCTTTTATCAAAAGCCTCACCCACCGCATCATCGGTGGTTTGGCCTATTATTTCCATGTTGAAATAATCATTGACCTTTACAATTTGAGTATGTCCGCCGCTAATGGTCATGGCCAGGAACGGAAATTCTGGTTTGTCGAAATTTTCCTCTTCGATAAAATGAGCTAGGATATGCGCCTGCATATGATTTACTTCAATAAGAGGGATTTGGAGGCCCATTGAAAGGGATTTCGCGAAAGAGGTGCCTACCAGTAACGAACCCATCAGTCCCGGGCCTCTTGTAAAAGCAATTGCAGAAAGCTCTTTTTTATCGATATTTGCCTTCGCCAAAGCCTGGTGGATCACCGGAACGATGTTCTGCTGGTGGGCTCGCGAGGCAAGTTCAGGAACAACACCACCATATTGCTTGTGAACTTCCTGAGTTGCTACAATATTAGACAGAATTTTTCCGTTGCAAAGTACAGCTGCAGCCGTATCATCGCAGGACGATTCAATTGCCAGAATGTGAATGTTTTGGTTGGTCATCAGAAAAAATGGGCATAGAAATTGTAAATTAGACGCAAAGTTAAAACATAAAAGCATATCAAAAAATTCTGGAAAATACTTATAAGAACAGTCGTCGCACTGCTTTTGTTTTTTATCATTCTGCTGATCGTATTTTCCATACCTGCTGTACAAACTTCAGTTGCCAAAAAACTTACGGATTCCTTACGTGAAAACAATGATGTAAACATTAGTATTGGCAGGGTGAAGCTCGGGTATTCCGGGAATATTCTGCTAAAGGATATTTATGTGGAAGACCATCATGAAGACACCCTTTTTACGGCGCGGGAAATAAAGACCTCCATTCTCAGTATCCGAAATCTTATTAATAATTCTCCCAATCTTGGAAATACCCGTATTGAAGGCCTTAATATGAAAATGCGGCGTTACGAGGGCGAAGACCGCGACAATCTGGGCGTGCTCATTCACAAGCTTAAAAAAGAACCTTCAGGCGAAGCTGCGCCCTTTAAATTAAATGCCAGGAATGTTCAAATTGTTGATAGCCGGTATAGCTATTATGATGAAAATCTTGATAAGGAAGATGTGCTGGTGATCGACAGCCTAAATATTTATGCGAATGAATTGCAGATCAATGATGAGAATATCGATATAGATATAGGAAAACTCAGCGGTTATGAGCATCGCGGACTGGAAATAGAAAATCTTTCCACGCAATTCCATTATGATCCGCAGAGTATGCGCCTGGTTGATATGCAATTAAAAACCCCGGGGTCTTTTGTAGATGCTGATTTGCATTTTAATTATAATTCAGGCGATTTTTCCGATTTTGAAAATCTCGTGCAGGTAAATGCCGATTTCAGAGAGAGTAAGATCTCCAGCAATGACCTGCAGGCATTTTATGATGGTTTTGGAGATGATGAAATGATCACTTTCAAAACTAAACTTTCGGGAACGCTGAATAATTTTCTGCTTGAAAACCTCGAAATGCACGGGATGGATCGCAGTAGTGTCGAGGGCGTATTGCGTGTGAAAGGCTCGTTTTCAAAAGATCCAAAAGACTTTTTATTAGATGGAGATTTCGCCGATCTCAACAGCAATTATTACGATCTCATCAATCTTTTACCGGGGCCTTTAAAGGGAAAATTACCTGAAACTTTAACCGATTTCGGAAATCTGAACCTAAAAGGTAAAACGGTGGTCAGCAATTCTTCTTTAGATGCCGACGTGGTCGTGACCACTCAATTAGGCTCGGCAGATGCTGATTTTATCCTCGAAAATTTCAATAGCGACACCAACGCCCACTATAAAGGAAAACTTATTTTCAAAGATTTCAATATTGGGCGGCTCCTCGATAAGGAAAAATTAGGAAAGACCTCTTTTAATATCGATTTTGACGGTAAAGGATTTGATCGCGAAAATTTAAATACTCAACTGCAGGGCCGAATTGCAAAGATTCGGTTCAATGGATATACCTATTCAGATATTCGCGTGATAGGAACTCTCAAAAATCCGGTTTTTAACGGCCATCTCGTTTCCAGAGACCCAAACCTGGAAATGGAATTCAATGGTTTAGCCGATCTTTCTCAGGATATCAATAATTACGATTTTGAAGCATCCGTACAATATGCTGATTTGAACGCATTAAATTTTGTAAGCCGCGACAGTACAGCTATTTTCAAGGGAGATGTGATCATGAATATGAAAGGGACCAGTATAGACGATGCTTACGGGTCAATTTATTTATTGAACACCTCTTATAAAAATGAAAACAACCTTTATTATTTTGAAGATCTCAGTATTTCTTCAAGTTTTGAAGGCCCGGTTAGAACGATCAAGATCAGTTCGCCTGATGTAATCAACGGGCAGATAACCGGTGTTTTTAAGCTTTCTGAAGTTCCGAACCTCTTTGAAAATTCGCTGGGCAGTATTTATACCAATTATCAGCCGAAGACAACTACGAGGAACCAGTATATGGAGTTTGATTTTGATATTTATAATCAGATTGTAGAGGTTTTTTTCCCCGAAATTCATCTGGCGCCAAATACTTTTCTTAAGGGACGGGTAGAATCGAATGAATCTGAATTCAAATTGACGTTCAAATCACCCAGGATCGATCTCTTTGGAAATATGGCCGAAAATATCAATTTACAGGTCGATAATACCAGTCCGATTTACAATACTTATTTTGAGGCCGACAGTGTGGCGACCGATCTTTATAATTTTTCTGAATTCAGTTTTATTAATGTAACTCAACGGGATACCCTATATATCCGTTCAGAATTCCGCGGTGGAAAGAAAAATAATGATGTTTTCAACCTTAACCTTTTCCATACAATTAATGAAAATGGAAAATCGGTTGTAGGCATTCAGAAATCTGATTTTAAATTTCAGGATAATGTCTGGTACGTAAACGAATCAAATAATAAGAATAACAAGATCGTTTTTGATAACCAGTTTCGCAATTTCACGATCCATTCACTCGTCATGAAACACGAAAATGAAGAAATAAGGCTTAGTGGTACCAAGCGGGATTCTACCTATAAAAATTTCAAAATGGAATTTGACAATGTGGATATCGCCAAGATCACCCCAGATATCGACAGTCTTGCATTTGCCGGAACGCTCAATGGTGATCTGGATATTCTTCAGGAAAATGGCGCCTACTATCCAAATACCCGAATGACCATTGATTCGCTGAATGTCAATGATATTTACCTCGGAAATTTAAAAATGAACGTGGAAGGAAATGAAAATCTTACCAATTACGCGGTAAATGCCGTCCTTCGGAATAAAGATGTGGAAGCTTTAAGCGCGCTAGGTGATATAAATGTAAGCGGAAAGGAACCGAGCATTGATCTTGAGGTGAACCTGAACAGGCTTAATCTGGCTGCCTTTAGTCCTCTTGGTAAAGATGTGCTATCCGATATTCGCGGATTTGCTTCCGGAAGGGCATTTGTCAACGGAAATTACAAGAATCCCAATTTTTCAGGTAGTCTCCAGCTAAATCAGGCGGGCCTGAAAATCCCCTATTTGAATGTAGATCTCAATTTTCAGCAAAATGCAGAGGTAGATCTTACCAAGCAGCAATTCGTTTTTGATGATATTACTCTTATCGATACCAAGTATAAAACGAAAGGAAAACTGAACGGAACTATTTCTCATAAGAATTTTTCAGAGTGGTTTCTGGATCTTAAGCTTTCAACAGACCGTCTTCTTGTTTTGGATACCGATAAAGATGAAGACGCACTCTATTACGGAACCGCCTTTATAGATGGGGAAGCCAGTATCAACGGGCCTACAGACCAGTTGGTGCTCGAGGTAAATGCGCAGACAGAACGAGGAACGGTTTTCAAAATTCCTTTAAATGATACCGAATCGGTAGGAGATAATTCTTTTATCCATTTTTTAACCGAAGAAGAAAAAGCCGCAAAACTGGCGGGAAAAGAGATCGTAATACCCGAGGTGAAGGGACTTGAAATGTTCTTTGATCTTGATATTACCAAAGATGCCGAGGTGGAGGTTGTGATAGACCAAACCAGCGGAAGCACCTTGCGAGGTCGTGGAGCGGGAAGTTTGCTGCTGGAAATCAATACCAACGGCAAATTCAATATGTGGGGAGATTTTATCGTGTATGAAGGAGTTTATAACTTCAAATACGCGGGACTTGTCCAGAAGGTTTTCAAGGTAGAGTCGGGAGGAAGTATCAACTGGGATGGCGACCCGCTGGAGGCGCAGCTCGATGTAAGCGCGGTATATTCGCTGAATGCGAATCCTGCAGTTCTGCTCGAAAATCCCTCGGTTAATAGGAAACTTCCTGTAGACGTGGTTATTAATCTTCAGGGCCAGATCGAGCAGCCCGATATTACTTTTGATATTGATTTTCCAAATGCCAGTTCTACCGTGAAGTCGGAACTTGAGTATAGAATAGATGACCGCGCCAGTAAAGAGCTGCAGGCGCTTTTCCTGTTGACTCAGGGAGTTTTTTATAGTGAATTCGGGTTGCGTGGTACCGCCATCTACGGAACCCTGGCTGAACGGGCTTCGAGCATAGTAAATGACATTTTTTCTGATGAAGACGGAAAGTTCCAGGTGGGAGTAAATTACGTTCAGGGCGATCGCACACCCGACCAACAAACCGTAGATAGATTTGGTCTGACACTTTCCACGCAGATATCAGACAGAGTTCTAATTAACGGACAGGTGGGCGTTCCTATTGGAGGGGTCACCGAATCGGTAATTATTGGTGATTTGGAGATCGATTTTCTTTTGAATGAAGACGGAAGCCTGCGCGCAAAGATCTTTAACCGGGAGAGCGATATCCAGTTTATTGGCGAAGAAATTGGATTTACCCAGGGGATAGGTCTGTCGTATTCTGTTGATTTTAATACTTTTAAAGAGCTTCTACGGAAAATTGCCGATACCCAGATCGAAAAGCCATCTTCCCCGGAAGCGGAAAATAAGGAAGCAGAAAGACCCCTGGTACCTGATTATATTAATTTCCCTTCGGTCAACCAAAATTGATTTTTCGGCTAAATGCCTGTAAAAAGCGGTTGTTCCATCTGGTTTCTTCAAATTTAGTTTGTAGTTTTATTGATCAATTGAATAATTATGAGCAAAAGACTTAGAAAAATAGGTGTGATGACCTCCGGCGGGGATTCACCGGGAATGAACGCTGCGATAAGGGCTGTTGTTAGAGCCTGCGCTTACTACCATATTGACTGCGTGGGTTATTATCGCGGATTCCAGGGAATGATAAATGGCGAGTCTGTGGAACTGAATGCGAGAAGCGTGCGAAATATTATCAACCTCGGAGGCACCATTTTACAATCTGCGAGATCAAAAGAATTTATGACCGAAGAAGGCCGTAGC
This sequence comes from Christiangramia fulva, assembly GCF_003024155.1. NCBI lineage: Bacteria > Pseudomonadati > Bacteroidota > Flavobacteriia > Flavobacteriales > Flavobacteriaceae > Christiangramia > Christiangramia fulva. Next base: position 3,287,924 of record NZ_CP028136.1, on the reverse strand, counting down.
CGGGCCGCTGAAAATCTTAAAAAAGATGAAGTCGACGCGATGATCCTAATTGGTGGAGATGGTACTTTTCGCGGCGGACTTGCTCTAAGCGAAGAACATGGCATTCAGGTGATGGGCGTTCCCGGCACAATTGATAATGATATTTACGGAACCAATTATACCATTGGCTACGACACGGCGCTCAATACAGTGGTTGAAGCGATTGATAAGATCAGGGATACGGCAAGTTCTCATAACCGTTTGTTTTTTGTGGAAGTGATGGGGCGCGATGCCGGTTTTATTGCTCTTACCAGCGGAATTGGCGCCGGAGCAGAAGAAATTCTTATTCCTGAAGAAAATCTCGGTCTGGAAAGACTTCTTAATTCCCTCGAGCACAGCCGCAGGGCAGGGAAGACCTCTAGTATCGTGGTAGTTTCTGAAGGTGATAAAATTGGAAAAAATGTTTTTGAACTTGCAGATTATGTTCGCGAAAACCTGCCGTATTACGATGCCCGCGTTACCGTTCTGGGACATATCCAAAGGGGAGGCCGTCCTTCCTGTTTTGACAGGGTGCTGGCTAGCCGATTATCGGTGAAAGCAGTGGAACTTTTGCTGGACGGACAGAAAAACCTGATGGTGGGGCTTATCAATAACGATATAGAATCCTGCAGCCTTGAAAAAGCCCTGAAAGGAAAACATACGATCAATAAAGATCTTTTAAGAATTTCTGAAATACTCTCGACCTAATGAAAACTATAGCGATCATAGCCCACGATGGCAAAAAGCCTGAAATGGTCCAGTTTCTGAATGAAAATCAGGAGATTCTTCATTCTAAAAATATCAACATTATTGCAACGGGAACCACGGGAGCCAAAACCGAAGCAGCAGGTTACAAGGTAGAAAAATTACTTTCCGGGCCGCTCGGTGGTGATGCCCAAATAGCTGCTCGAATTGCTGAAGGGCTGGTAGATATGGTGATTTTTTTCCGGGATCCTTTAGACAAGCACCCTCATGAACCGGATATCTTTATGCTTATGAGGCTCTGCGACGTGCATAACGTGCCGCTGGCAACAAATCCCGCCACCGCTAAATTATTGATAAAAGGCCTGGTATAATTAAGGTTTTACAGCGATTGCGCTAATTTCAACATTTACGAATTTGGGAAGGTTCGCGACTTCTACGGTTTCCCGTGCCGGAGCTGTTTCTGCATCAAAATAGCGGCCATAAACTTCATTGATCTTACCAAAATTGTTCATGTCACTGATGAAAATGGAAGTTTTCACGATGTTTTCCATTCCCAGTCCTGCTTCGGTAAGGATCGCTTTTAAATTTTCGAGTACCTGCACGGTTTCTTTTTCAAGATCGGAGGTTTGAAGTTCCCCAGTTTCGGGATGAAGGGCAATTTGTCCTGAAACATACAAGGTGTTTCCGGCAAATATGGCCTGGTTATATGGACCAATGGGAGCCGGAGCTTTTTCGGTTTTAATTATTTTTTTCATGATACTTATTTTTAAATTTTTAATTTCCTGAAATTACAACTGTCTGTCCCTTACACGTCTTTTTTCATATTTAATATCGCTTAGGACACTCGCTTTGATCCTTATTAAGAAATTCCAGGATTTCCGGTTGCTGAAAGGCACCCAGTTAAAACTCATGATCCAACTGTTCAGATCTCGTGCAAATCTTAATTGGGTGAAGGTAAATCCCTGGTTCACCAGGTCATATCCCGAACTGACTCCAATTTGCCATTTCGGACTTAGTTCCACATTTCCCGAAAACATCAGAGAATGGGCAGAGATCTGATCTTGCCGGGCATTATTACTGTAATTCAGGGAATATGCCAGTCGCAGATCCCATGGAATTTTGTAGTGGTACCAATCGCTATTCGGGTTTTTCTCTTTTTTCTCAAAAGGATCTTCCTCCTTATAATTATCAGAAGGATCGGTGCTTTTTCCAAAAAGATCATCAGGTCGACCACCGTTCCTAAAGGTTTCATTGTCCATTTCATCGGTGTCTTTTTGGCCGCCCTCAAAATCCTTACTGGAGAAGGAATAACCAAAATTCACACTTCCATTCGTAAGGCGGAAGAGGCTTCCTCCATTTTCGATATTCAGTTTATTGATCCTCCGGTTATTATTGTTTAAAGCATAGATATCAAGATTTCCTCCAAAATTGATATCCAGCTTTTTATCGATTATGGGAATGGAGCCCCTCAGTGCAATTGGGGACAGTTGCAGGGAATCCCCCGCAAGGTTGTAGCTTGTACTCAGGCTGAAATTGTTCAGTAAGGTTATTTTTTTTGGTTCTGTGGCAGTGCTGTCGTTTGATCGAACCTTGGCTTCAAGAGTGTTACTAAGGCTGAAACCAATGGAACTTGAAAAATTTCTTCCGGGAGCACCATACAAGGTACCCTCGAATCTGGAATAATCTACTAATTCAATTTGATTAGTTGCAGGGTTGGTTCGTTCATAGGTGTCGTAATACTGGTCAAAACCGGGATTAATTCCGTAGCTTATGGAAGGCCGCATCACGTGACGAATCGCTTGAATTTTTTTGTCTTTCCCAAAACTTTTCATCCCGTAGATCGTGGTACCGATACTCGCATTAAAATTGTAGGTACGGTAAGCCTCGAATCCATTAACAGTGTCACGCACTACCCGGTTTTCCACTTCATTGAATGACTGCTGATAGGTTTTGGTAACCCAGGTCTCCTCGTAATTGGCGCCGGTGCTCACGCTTAGGTATTTAAAAAGCTTGAAATTGGTAGAAATAGGAATGGAATGCTGGGCGCCAAACCTTGCATCTCTGAACATTTCAGGTTTAAAAAATAAAGAATCGGTGGTCTGGATCTGGTTTTCGGAACGCAAACTGTATTGTAAATTAATATTCTCAAACAAGCCTTTTTTCGCACCTACTTTTGGAGCAAAAGGATAGATGCGAGACATACTGAGCTGCATGGTAGGAAGGCTCATATTTATGCTTTGCGTTCGGGTATTTTGAGAATGCCTTGCCGCCAGACTTAAATTTATGCCCGGTTCCCCCGGAAAAGTTTTGCTATAGGAAACCGAAGAACTAAGGGTGTTATTTAAGAAGTTACCTGTATTGCTCTGGTTGATCGTTTCCTGGTAATACTGGCTGCTTCCGAGGTTCACCGAAGCTGAAAATCTGGAAGAAGGATTGGCCTTCGCATCCTGATTATGCGACCAGCGGATGTTGTAATTGGACCTTTCAGAAAAATCAGGAAAACCACGCTGGCTGTTGAACTGCTTTTCATACCTGAAGCTGAAATTTCCGCGAAAGCGATACCTTAAAGCATAATTCGAGGTAAATTCCATATTATAAGAACCATTGGTATAATAACTACCCAGTGCCATGAGGTCTACATAATCGCTGATGGCAAAATAGTAACCTCCATTTTGAAGGTTATAACCAAACTGGCTGTCACCAAAAGACGGGATTACAAATCCCGAAGTATGTTCCTCGGTCATGGGAAAATAGCCAAACGGTAAGGCCAGAGGTGTTGGCACATCGGCGATATACATATTGACGAGTCCCGATACGATTTTTTTTCCTGGCACAAATTTGATCTTTCGGGCATAGAAATAATATTCCGGATTATCGATATCTTCAGAAGTGGTAAAACGAACATTTTTCATGAAGTAAACCGAATCGTTTTCGCGTTTGGTAACCTGTCCTTTCACCCGAAATTCCGATTCCTGTGTACGGGAATTATATACCAGGGCTCTTTCCGACTTGAAATTGAACCTAATGGAATCTGGCTCGATAGTTTTTTGCGCCTGTGTAAAAATTGGAGTTTGTATATAAGTGCCTGTAGAATCGGTAATTCCATAAGCGAAAACCTCATTTTTCGCATTATCGATCACAATGAGGCCTGCTTCGATCGTCATATCTCCGTAAACTACTTTAGCCTTATTGTAGAGGTACATTTTATTCTCTCGCGGGCTAAGCCTCATATAATCGGAAGCAGTATAACTTACAACATCAGTTAGCAGTTGCGGTGGCCGAACGCTATCTTTTACTACCGTATCTTTTTGCTGTAGTGCAAGATTGATCTCTTCAGTGTTCATTGCAGGCACCACCGTATCTTTGGCTTTTACAGGAATAGAGTTATTCTGGCCTTCCTGTGCCTGAAGTGCGAAGGAAAACAACAACGTACAAACTAAGCAAAAAAGAGTATTCGGGATATTTGTTTGCAATGCTTTAAGTGCTATTTTTGTATGGTACGGCTCGCTCTTTGGAGGGCCAAAATTACGTATATTTTTTCAGCTTACTTTTTTGAGAGCAGGAAAATAGTAATTAAAATATTCACCCCAGTTTAAGCGTTAGCTTTTTATGAGAACGAACTTACTTAATTTTTTCGTATTCACCTTCTTTGTTATTGCCCTTCAAAAAAACTCCCAGGCAGCTGAAGTTCCGCCCTCTTTGAACCCTTTTGTGGTGGTTCTCGACGCCGGTCATGGTGGAAAAGACCCGGGTAATATGGGTAATGGTTATAAAGAAAAAGATATTGCCCTGAGTATTGTCTTAAAAATCGGGAAAGAACTGGAAAAATATAATAATATCAAGGTCATCTATACCCGTAAGACCGATGTATTCGTGGAATTGTTTGAAAGAGGCCGAATTGCAAATGAGGCCCATGCCGATCTATTTGTTTCCGTACACTGCAATTCCCACAAATCACAGGCCTCGGGAACCGAGACATTCGTACTGGGATTAAACAGGAATGAAACCAATTTTGAGGTCGCAAAAAAAGAAAATTCGGTGATTTACCTCGAAGATAACTACGAAGTGAAATATGCGGGTTACGATCCCAATTCCCCCGAATCTTATATTGGCCTTACTATTATGCAGGAGGAATATCTTGACCAGAGTATTTTACTGGCCGACCTGGTTCAAAAAGAATTCACCAATAAATTACACCGGAAAGACCGCGGGGTAAAACAAATGGGGCTTATTGTTCTGCACCAAACTTATATGCCCAGCGTTCTGGTAGAAACCGGTTTTTTGACCAATAATCAGGAAGGAGCATATCTTAATAGTAATCGAGGACAGGACCAGATGGCAAAGGCAATTTCAGAAGCTATTATTGATTACAGTCATACCATAAACCTGGATGTTATAGATGATATTGCTGTTAATAAAGGCGAAAGTAACAGCACTTCCCATGGAGGCAATTCCCAGGTTTATAAAGACGTCACCTTTAAAGTACAATTGGCTGCCGGGTCGCGAAAGCTTGAAACCGCGCCCTATAATTTTAAAGGCTTGAAAAATGTCGAAAGAGAAAAAGAAGGCAAATTTTATAAATATTATTACGGAGGCACGTCAGATTACCTTAAAATTCAGGAACTACACAGGGAAGCGATCCGAAAAGGATATCCCACAAGTTATATAGTTGCTTTTAAAAACAACCAGAAAGTAAGCCTCGAAGAAGCCTTAAAATCTCAGGATAATTAGAACGGCTTTTCTAATTTTATTTCTAAATTTGTGGTTATCCTTTAAAAAATTTGCTTTTGAAATATTCCAGAGAGGTTAAAACCGCCGTGCTAGCTATTACAGCAATAGTTCTTCTTATCGTTGGATATAGTTTCCTTAAGGGCCAGAACCTTCTAGAGGATAGCCGGACTTTTTATGCAGTTTATGATGATGTTGAAGGACTCTCACCATCTTCTGAAGTTACCATAAATGGTTTAAAGGTTGGACAGGTAACCAAAATTGATTTTTTAAACCAGAAGGGGCAGCTGCTGGTAACCTTTACGGTAAAGAATGATTTTGCCTTTTCCGAAAATAGTATTGCTGAAATTTATGGAGGAAATATTATTGGCGGGAAATCTTTGGCAATTATTCCAAAATATGACAAAAGTGTTGGAATGGCCGAATCTGGCGATACGCTTCAGGGAAAAAAGGAAGAGGGTCTCATGGAATTGGTGAACGATCGTCTTTCTCCGCTACAGGAAAAACTTGAAAATACCATAGTAAGTGCTGATTCTATGGTAACGGCCATTGCCGAGGTGCTTAACGACTCCACACGCAGAAATATAAGAGGTACTTTTAAAAACCTTGATGCCACAGTGGCTTCTTTTCGACAAACTGCTAATGAGCTTCATGAAATTGTTTCCGGCAATTCTGATAAACTGGACCGTACATTTACCAATCTCGATGAGATGTCTGCCAATTTCAATAATTTTTCTGATACGCTCAGCCAGATGAATCTGAAACAAATGACCACAGATCTTGAAAACGTGGTGGCAGATTTTCAGCAAATTGCCGATAAACTTAACAATGGAGAGGGAACAGCGGGTAAACTGCTCAATGATGAAACCGTTTATAATAATCTGGACCGGGCAACCCGACAGCTCGAAGAATTACTCCAAGACGTTAAACTGAATCCTAAACGATACGTTCATTTCTCTATTTTCGGCAAAAATCCCGAACCTTACGAAGAAGAAGAATAGGATTCCCTAAAATACGCATCGAATGCATATTATTGCACAAGTTCTTTTTGTGATCGCCCTAATTGGCGGTATTGGTTTTTTTACCAGGAATATCAGGCGGATGACCCGTAATATCAAATTAGGTCGGGAATCAGATCGTACAGATCATAAAGGAGAGCGTTTTGCGAAAATGGCCCGCGTAGCGATGGGCCAGAGTAAAATGGTTCGTCGCCCAATCGCAGGTATACTGCATGTGATCGTATACCTTGGGTTCATACTTATCAATATTGAAGTTCTCGAGATCATTATAGACGGGGTATTTGGTTCTCACCGTGTTTTCTCTTTCCTTGGAAATTTTTATAACATCCTTATTGCAGGTTTTGAAATCCTGGCTTTGCTGGTGCTTATAGGCGTTATTTTATTCTGGACCCGAAGAAATGTCGTTCGCATTTATCGATTCTGGGGAAATGAACTAAAAGGCTGGCCAAAGAACGATGCCAATAATATTCTTTATTTCGAGATGGTGCTTATGGTGCTTTTTCTAACCATGAATGCCGCCGATCACCAGTTACAATTGAATGGAGCTCCACATTATTTGTTAAATACCGATATGAGCGCTGCTTTTCCGGTAAGTAATTTTTTAATGCCGCTGATAGATGGCTTTAGTAATTCCACGCTTATCATCATTGAAAGAACGGCCTGGTGGCTGCATATTTTAGGTATTTTGTTTTTCCTGAATTACCTGTATTATTCAAAACATTTACATATTCTGCTGGCGTTTCCAAATGTTTTTTATTCAAAGCTGAAACCAAAAGGAGAATTGAACAATCTTGAATCGGTTAAAAAAGAAGTGGCATTGATGATGGATCCAAATGCCGATCCATTTGCGGCTCCGGCTGAAGGAGAAGGGGAGGAAGAGCCCGAAAAATTTGGTGCTTCTGATGTATTCGATCTAACAAGGGTGCAATTGATGAATGCTTACACCTGCACGGAATGTGGCCGCTGTACTTCCGAATGTCCTGCCAATATAACCGGCAAAAAGCTCTCTCCACGAAAAATTATGATGGACACCAGGGACCGACTGGAGGAAGTAGGGGAGATCATCAATAAAAAAGGCAAATATGAAGATAATGGGAAGCAGCTTCTGGATGATTACATAAGCCGGGAAGAATTATGGGCCTGCACCACCTGTAATGCCTGCGTGGAAGCCTGTCCCGTAGGAATCGATCCGCTGTCTATAATTATTGAAATGAGACGCTACTTAATGATGGAGCAAAGTGCTGCACCGAATGAACTGGCGGTTTCCATGACAAATATTGAGAATAATGGTGCTCCCTGGCCTTATAACCAAATGGATCGTCTTAACTGGGCCCAGGAAAAATAAATTTTGAATTATTTAAAGTATATCAAATTATGGCAGATTCAATAAAAGTTCCCACTATGGCCGAATATATGGCTGAAGGTAAAGCTCCCGAAGTACTTTTTTGGGTAGGTTGCGCCGGAAGTTTTGACGATCGCGCCAAAAAAATTACCAGGGCCTTTGTAAAATTACTGCACAAGGCCGGAGTAGATTTTGCCGTTTTGGGAACAGAAGAAAGCTGCACCGGAGATCCTGCGAAACGTTCGGGAAATGAATTCCTGTTTCAAATGCAGGCAGCCATGAACATTGAAGTTCTAAATGGCTACGAAATAAAAAAAATCGTCACTACCTGTCCGCATTGTTTCAATACCATAAAAAATGAATATCCTTCTCTGGGCGGAAATTATGAGGTAGTACACCATACCCAATTTCTTAAATCGCTTCTTGAAGAAGGTAAATTGAAAGTGGAAGGCGGTAAATTCAAAGGAAAGAAAATCACCTTTCACGATCCCTGTTATTTAGGACGCGCCAATAATGAATATGAAGCTCCCCGGGAACTTCTGGAAAAGCTTGAAGTGGAATTGGTGGAAATGAAAAGGTGCAAGCGAAATGCCATGTGTTGTGGTGCCGGTGGAGGACAAATGTTCAAAGAACCTGAACCCGGGAAAAAGGATGTAAATGTGGCAAGAACCGAACAGGCCATGGATGTAAATCCTGAAATTATTGCTGCCGGTTGTCCTTTCTGCAATACAATGCTCACTGATGGCGTTAAAAGTAAAGAGAAAGAAGGCAGTATTGCTGTAATGGATGTAGCCGAAATGATCGCCAACGCTGAAGATCTATAATTACAAACGTTAAATAGTGGTACTGTATTTGAGCTCACAACTAAAAAAATTAGATTTGTAACAGTTCAATTTGACCCCTTATGTTAGTACCATTTGAAAGTTTACCCGATAGTTCACGGGTATGGATTTACCAGGCTAATCGCCCGTTTACCGAAGAAGAATTAAAGGAGATCTCTAATAAACTGGATGATTTTATTGAGAAATGGACCGTTCACGGAGCAAATCTCAAAGCCTCCTATGAGATAAAATACAGGCGTTTTATCGTGATTGCTCTTGACCAGGAGCTCAATGCCGCTTCCGGATGTTCCATAGATGCTTCAGTGCATTTTATTCAGCAGCTGGAAAAGGAATATAATGTGGATCTTCTTGATAAAATGAATGTCTCTTATAAATTGGGAGAGTTCATTGCCTATAAAAGCCTTTCTGATTTCCGGAAAATGGCCAAACAGAAATCTGTTTCTTCGAAGACCATTGTTTTTAACAACCTTGTAAATAATAAAGCCGAATACCTTTCAGACTGGGAAGTCCCGGCATCCCAAAGCTGGCACAAACGTTTTATGAATTAAATGAAGTTGAAGCACGCCCGAGGATCGCTAACATTTTTATTTTTTATTTTCTTATCCCTGTGCGTTAATTCACAGGTCACCAATCCTTTAAGAGCCGATGATTTTGTCGCCCAGAAAAAATGGGTTGACAGTGTTTATAACTCTATGAGCCTGGAGGAGAAAGTAGGACAGCTTTTTATGGCCAATATCTGGTCAAGAAATGCAGCCACTGAGGCTGATACTATCAGGAAGCTCATAAAAGAAGAACATATTGGCGGGATCATTTTTTCCAAAGGAGGCCCCGTAAAGCAGGCCCAGCTTACCAATGAGTTTCAGGGATTGAGCAAAGTGCCTTTGTTGGTTGGAATGGATGCTGAATGGGGACTTGCAATGAGACTTGACAGTACCTTTGCCTTTCCCTGGAATATGACCCTCGGCGCAATAGAGGATGAGACCCTTATCCAACGTACCGGCGCGGCGATTGGTCGCCATGCCAAACGCCTGGGTATTCAGTTCAATTTTGGACCTGTAGTAGATATCAACACGAATCCTGATAATCCCATCATCGGGAACCGTTCCTTTGGCGAAACCAAAGAGAATGTGACCAGAAAGGCCCTGGCAATGATGAAAGGCATGGAACATTCGGGTCTTCTCAGTACCGCCAAACATTTCCCGGGGCATGGGGATACCGATTCAGATTCTCATAAAACCCTTCCCACCATTACTTTTTCAAAAGAACGGATTGATTCGGTGGAGCTTTATCCATATAAAAAGCTTATTCCGCAGGGCTTAAACAGTGTTATGGTGGCTCATTTGAGCGTCCCGGACCTGGAGCCCGATGAATCTGTTCCGGCCTCTCTTTCAGAAAAAATCATTACCGGAATTCTTAAGAAAAAGATGGGGTTTAATGGACTCATTTTTACCGATGCCCTTGATATGAAAGGAGTTGCAAAAGGAAATAAACCGGGTGAAGTAGATTTGCAGGCATTTTTGGCTGGGAACGATGTGCTGTTGATGAGCGAGGATATTTCAAAGGCATCAGATAATATTATGGAAGCCTATAATCAGGGAATTATTTCTGAAGATCGGCTGGCACTTTCAGTGAAAAAGATTCTTTATGCCAAATATAAAACCGGGCTCAATAATTTTCAGCCTATAAATACAACTTCCTTAATTAGTGATCTTAACACTCTCCAGGATGAAGCGCTTCTTGAAGATCTTTTTGAAAACGCCGCCACACTATTAAAGAATAATAAGGGAGTCGTACCGATTAAAAACCTGGAAAAGCAGAAGATCGCTTACGTCAATTTTGGGAATGCAGATGGAAGTCCGTTTTTGAAGGAGCTTAGAAAATATGCCAAAGTAGATTGGGTAAAAGCTGAAAAACTTTCAGATTTACAGGAGAAACTTGATCAGTATTCCTATGTTATTGTGGGTTACCATAAACCCGATAATAATCCCTGGGCTTCCTATAAATTCAGTGATAAGGAATTGAGCTGGCTCCACGAGATCGCCCGCAGGAACAAAACACTGCTTGCTTTATTTGCCAGGCCTTATGCTTTGCTCGATATAAAGAGTTTTTCGAATATAGAAGGAGTTATAGTGGGTTATCAAAATCATCCTGTTGCCCAGCAGAAAGTAGCGCAGATACTTTTTGGAGCTTTGCCAGCGAAAGGAAAGTTACCTGTGAGCATTGGGAGGGAATTTCCGGAAGGCACGGGATATATTACCAAAGACATCAACCGTCTTGCCTATGGAAGTCCGGAAACGGTTGGCATGAGTTCCGAAAAATTGAAAAAAATTGATAGTATCATCAATTATGCGATCGATGAAAAAATGACTCCCGGAGCACAAATTCTGGTGGCAAGAAAAGGAAAGGTGATCTATCAAAAGAATTTTGGATATCAAACCTATGATAAAAAAATTCCTGTAACTGATACCACGATATACGATCTCGCGTCGCTCACGAAAATCCTGGCTACACTTCCGCTGGTAATGCAACTGGATGAAGAAGGAGTTTTAAGTTTTGACACAAAGTTGAGTGAGATGTTTCCTTCATTTAAAGATTCAAATAAGGCAAATATCAGGCTTCAGGATATGCTGATGCACTATGCAAGGCTGTTGCCATGGATTCCTTTTTATATCTCTACCATAGATCATGATAGCAATGAACCCTCAGATCTCTATTATCGTAGTGAACCTTCCCCCGAATTCAATACGCATGTAGCCAAAAACATGTATATCCGCAAGGATATTGGAGATACCATCATAAAAACCATTAGGGATAGCAAGCTTGAGCCGCGGCTCGAATATAAATACAGCGATTTGCCTTATTATCTTCTAAAATATTACCTGGAAGCCTATTTTCATACTTCTCTTCAAATCGTGACCCAGCAAAGGCTTTATCAGCCTTTGGGCGCAAATTATACCGGCTATTTACCCCTTACGCGTTTTGATACTTTGCAAATTGCCCCTACCGAAAATGATAAATTATGGAGGCACCAGCTGGTTAGAGGTTATGTTCATGACCAGGGAGCGGCCATGCAGGGAGGTATTGGAGGTCATGCCGGACTTTTCAGCACTGCCAATGACGTGGCAAAAATTATGCAGATGTACCTTAACGGAGGCCATTACGGTGGAGAGGAATTCCTGGAAAAAGAAATCATTGACAGTTATAATACCTGTTATTATTGCAAAAAGCGTGTAAGGCGTGGCGTAGGTTTCGACAAACCTCAGTTATCAGAGGCAGGACCTACCTGTAACTGTGTTTCCATGAATAGTTTTGGCCATAGCGGATTTACAGGTACCTTTGCCTGGGCCGATCCCGATGAGGAGATCGTTTACATATTTTTGTCGAACCGGGTGTATCCTGATTCTAATAATCGAAAGCTCATTCACGCCGATATTAGATCGAACATCCAAAAAGTTATTTACGAATCTATTATTTCTGATTGATGAAAATTGCCATTGTTTGTTATCCTACCTTCGGCGGAAGTGGTGTCGTAGCTACTGAATTAGGCCTGGCTCTTTCTAAGCGTGGCCATGAAGTGCATTTTATTACCTACAAACAACCGGTTAGGCTGGAGCAGATCTCCAGTCATATCAGATTTCACGAGGTGAATGTTCATGAATATCCGTTGTTCCATTATCAGCCCTATGAACTTGCCTTAAGCAGCAAACTGGTGAATGTGGTGCGGCATTACGGGATCGAGGTTCTGCACGTACATTATGCCATTCCTCATGCCTATGCGGGTTATATGGCGAAGAAAATGCTTGAGGAATACGGAATCAGATTGCCTATGGTAACCACGCTTCATGGAACCGACATCACCCTTGTTGGAAATCATCCTTTCTATAAACCCGCGGTTTCTTTCAGTATCAATAACAGCGATTTTGTCACTTCGGTTTCTGAAAATCTGAAAAAAGATACACTGCGCTTTTTCAACATCAGAAAAGAGATTGAAGTGATTCCCAATTTTATAGATATTTCAAAGTATGAACAAATAGGTTTTACCGATTGTCAGCGTGATATAATGGCAGATGAAGATGAAAAGATCATTACACATGTTAGTAACTTTAGAAAAGTGAAGCGTATTGATGATGTGATCCATATATTTTTCAATATTCAGAAAAAAATAAAGGCTCGCCTGATGATGGTTGGTGAAGGCCCTGAAAAAGAAGCCGCTGAGGAACTTGTGGAAGAATTGAATATTTCAGACAGGGTTTTATTTCTTGGTCAGAGTCATGAGATCGATAAGATCCTTTGTTTTTCTGATCTGTTTTTACTGCCTTCAGAAACCGAAAGTTTCGGACTTGCAGCACTTGAAGCAATGATTAATAAAGTGCCTGTAATTTCCACTAATTCAGGAGGTTTGCCTGAAGTTAATATTCATGGTGTATCGGGTTATCTTAGAGATGTTGGAGATATTGAAAGCATGTCTAAGGATGCTATTTCTATCCTTGAGAACGAAGAAAAATTGAAACTTTTTAAGAAGCAGGCAAGAGAAGTTGCCGCGAAATTTGATATTCATAAAATAGTTCCTCTCTACGAAGCTCTCTATGAAAAAGCTTTAGAGAAGGCATAAAAAAAAGTGGAGATTTTTTACAATCTCCACCTTCCCTTTCTTAAACCTATAAATTAAGAAAATCTAAAATTGATATCTTATTCCAAGAGCCAGGTCTGGAGCGAAATCATCGCTTTCCACATAATTTGAGAATCCAATTTCAGGACGAAAATCCAGGGATAACAACAACGGAAAATCAAAATTATACTCAATTCCAATATCTCCTGCGATTAAAGCAAAAGCTCCGTCGTGTCTATCAAGATTATCATTCCGGTTATCGTTATAGCTTCCTAAACCGGCACCTGCACCGGCATACCAGTTAAAACCTCCATCGATGTTCCATACCCACTGGTAGAGTCCCACCAGTTTAATGGCATCATAATAACTGTCATTTCTCCAACCAAGGTCAAATTCTAGCCGGTTATTTTCAGCGCCCACCTCTCTTTGATAAGAGACTTCTGCACCAAAGCTATTTCCACCACCCACTCTTAACCCCAGGGCGTTTTCTGAAATACTTTGGGCATATGCACCATAAAAAAATGCAGCTCCAAAGAAGAAAGCTGCAATAAGAAATTCCTTTTTCATATTGATCGATTCGTTTTAGTTTTAGACAAATTTAATGCGATTTGTATTACAAAAACGTTCTCCACCGTCAATGTATTGTTAATATTAATTAAAAAACTGTTAAGTCAAAATCGCAAAAACTTCTAAATTTGGATATGGATTTTAAGCGCGCCCTCAACCAACTGAGAAAAGAACTCACCGGTGAATTTTTTGATGATTCCCTTAGAAGGTCTATTTATGCCACTGATGCCTCGGTGTATCGGGAATTGCCTCTGGCAGTATGTTATCCGGCAAATGTCCCGGACCTGAAACTATTAATAAAATTTGCCGCCGAAAACGGTACCTCCCTAATTCCACGAACAGCAGGAACTTCCCTGGCAGGGCAGTGTACAGGAAACGGAATAGTTGTTGACGTTTCCCGCCATTTCACCGATATTGTTAAAATAGACGAAAAGCAGAAAAAAGTTACTGTTCAACCGGGCGTAATACGGGATGATCTAAACAGAAAATTAAGCAAATACCAACTCTTTTTCGGTCCGAATACCTCTACCTCCAATCGCTGTATGATAGGAGGAATGGCCGGTAATAATTCCAGCGGGACAACTTCTATTAAATATGGCACCACCAGGGAGAAACTAATTTCCTTAAAATGCCTTCTAAGCGATGGGTCTGAAGTTGAATTCAAAGATCTCACGAAAGCTGAATATGACAAGAAACTTGAATTAAAATCTCTCGAAGGCGAAATTTATCGCAAGCTTAATGATATTCTTTCCAGCGAAGAAAATAAAAAGGAAATAGAAAAAGAATTCCCAGATCCCGGCATTCACAGGAGAAATACCGGATATGCCATTGACGAGTTGCTGCGGTCAGAAATTTTTACTGAGACAGGAGATGCCTTTAATATGTGTAAACTTATTTCGGGAAGTGAGGGTACCCTCGCTTTTATTACTGAGATTACCCTGCAGCTTGATAAGCTTCCGCCAAAGTACACGGCTATGGTCGCCGCACATTTCAGCAATATCGAAAATTGTTTACAGGCGGTGGTGCCGGTGATGGACCACAACCTTTTCACCTGTGAAATGATGGATAAGGTCATCCTGGACTGTACCAGCCAAAACCTGAAATATCGCGAAAACAGGTTTTTTATTGAAGGTGATCCAATGGCAATTTTGATGCTGGAACTACGGGCAGATTCTGAAGAAAACCTTCAACAACAGGTTGAGGCGCTTCTTTCTACAATTGATAAATCGGGATTAAGCTATGCGAATCCTGTGCTTTTTGGTGACGAAATAGATCTCGCCCTTGAATTACGAAAAGCCGGATTAGGCCTTCTGGGAAATATGAAAGGTGACAAAAAAGCCGTCGCCTGTATTGAAGACACCGCTGTACCTCTGCCTGTTTTAGCCGAATATATCAATGAATTTTCGGCTATCATGAAGAAATACGATCAGCAGGCGGTTTATTATGCACATGCCGGTGCCGGGGAACTTCATTTAAGACCTATTCTGGACCTTAAGAAAAAAGAGGATGTCAGGCTTTTCAGGCAAATTACCGAAGAGGTGGCAGCCTTAGTAAAGAAATACAATGGTTCTTTGAGCGGGGAACATGGGGACGGACGTGTAAGAGCTGAATTTATTGAAAAAATGATCGGCTCTCATAATTACAAACTTCTGAAAGAGGTAAAAACAGTTTTTGATCCTCTCAATATCTTTAATCCCGGTAAGATCGTGGATACCGATCCCATGGATACTTCCCTTCGCTATGTTCCGGGAAGAAAAGAACCGGAGATCGAAACTATTATGGATTTTTCAGATGCCGATGGAGTTTTGCGGCTGGCTGAAAAATGTAACGGCAGCGGGGATTGCCGTAAATCGGTGGAAGCCGGGGGCACTATGTGTCCCAGTTATCGGGCTACAAAAGATGAAAAAGATACCACCCGGGCGAGAGCAAACGCTTTAAGGGAATTCCTGACCAATTCAGAAAAGGCAAACAGGTTTGATCATGAAGAACTTAAGGAAGTATTGGATCTCTGCATAAGCTGTAAAGGCTGCAAAAGTGAATGTCCTTCCAATGTTGATATGGCCAGTTTAAAAGCCGAATTTCAGTATCAATACCATAAAGCGCATAAGCCTTCTTTGAGAGACAGGATGTTTGCTAATATTTCTCATTACAACAGCCTTGCATCAAAAACTCCCGGAATTTCCCGCTATTTTATGAAAAACAAGCTGAGTTCGGGAATGCTAAAAAAATTCCTTGGAATAGCTCCGGAAAGGGAATTGCCGGTAATTTCCAAACAAACACTGAGGCAGTATTATAGGGAGAATATGGAAAAGTTTCAGGTGAAAAATCCGGTGAAAAAGATCTATCTTTTCTGTGATGAATTCACCAATTTCCTGGATGTAAAAATTGGAAAGGATGCCCTTCAGCTTTTGGCCAAACTGAATTATCAGGTGGAAATTATTGATCATCCTGAAAGCGGAAGAAGTTATATTTCAAAAGGATTTCTTTCCGAAGCCAAAGCTCTTGCTAATCAAAATGTGAAGATTTTCAAAGATATTATCAACAATGACACGCCTCTTATCGGCATAGAGCCTTCAGCGATTCTTTCTTTTCGTGATGAATACCTTCGCCTGGCTGATGATAAAGAAGCGGCACTCCAATTATCTAAAAATTGTTTTATAATTGAGGAATTTCTGAAAATGGAAATTTCCGAAGGCAATATTTCTGAAAATCAGTTTACAAAGAAAAAAGCCACGGTGAAGATTCATGGACATTGCCATCAGAAAGCGCTTTCTAATACTTCCCGTACTTTCGAAGTGTTAAACCTTCCGAAAAACTATACGGTGACCATCATTCCTTCGGGTTGTTGTGGGATGGCGGGTTCTTTCGGGTACGAAAAAGAACACTACGAGGTGAGTATGCGAATTGGAGAAAATTCCCTTTTTCCCGCAGTTAGAAAAGCAGGGCCAAATACAATCATTTCGGCTAATGGCACCAGTTGCCGACACCAGATAAAAGACGGTACCGGCAAAATTGCAGAACACCCTATTTCTATATTGAAAAAAGCCCTTGCCTGATCATATTAAGAAAATCTTAAATGTTTAGTTTCCGGTTAAAAAATCTATACTTTTAAAAATTCTCAACACCGGGAAACTAATTAGTTAAACAGATCTAAATGACCGAGGAACTTCGAATTAAGGAGTTAGAAAAGGAATTATCAAAAAGTCATAGGGAAAACGAATATCTAAAAGAACAATTAGATAAAGGTGATGCTTTTGAATTGCACCAGTATAAAACCTTGGTTCACTCTTCGCCTTCAATGATAACTTTACTTAAAGGCGAGGATCTTATAATAGAAGTCGCAAACGATGCAGTTCTCAATTTCTGGAATAAATCACGAGATATTATCGGGAAACCACTGGTTGAAGCTCATCCCGACATAAAAGAGCAGGGCCTGGAAAATCTTCTTCTGGAGGTTTATGAAAAGGGAGAGGCCAGGCGCGGCTATGAAATGCCCGTGTATATTAGCAGGGAAAGCGGGAGAGAACTTCTTTATTTTAACTTTATTTACCAGCCACAACGGGATCAAAATGGAAAGATCTATGGAGTGGCGGTTATCGCCCACGAGGTAAGCTCTCAGGCTGTTCTTCATAAGGAGTTAAAGAAGAGTGAAGATCTTTACCGCAGTATTTCAGATTTTATGCCGCATAAGATCAGTATTTCTGATAAAAATGGAAATTCTTATTATTATAACCAAAGCTGGCTGGATTATACAGGACGCAGTCTTGATGAACTTATTGAAAAAGAACCCGGTAAGATGTTGCATCACCAAGACTGGCAAAATATCCAGGAAATTGCGGAAAAATCATTAAAATCGGGAAGGCCATTTGAAGTTGAATGTAGAATTAAAGATAAAAATAAGGAGTACAAATGGCATCTTTGCCAAATCGCTCCACTGAAGGATCAGGAAGGGAATGTGGAATACTGGATTTCTTCTGCCATCGAAATTCAAAAAATGAAGGAAGAAGAAAAAAGAAAAGAAGATTTTCTTAAACTGGTAAGTCATGAATTAAAAACTCCTGTAACTTCAATTAAAGGATATATTCAACTTCTGCAATCTATGCTTGGAGAAGAGACTGAAGAGAACAAGGTTGTAAAACCTTACCTTAATCGTATAGAAGGCCAGATAGAAAGGCTTATCAGGCTGATTTCAGAAATGCTTGATCTTTCCCGAATTGAGCAAAATGAGATGGAATTGAAACTTGAAAAATTTCTTCTCAACGACCTGGTGGAAGAGATCATAGAGGATTTTAGTTATACAAATAAAAATTTAAGGGTTGAATTAAATCACTATTGCGAATGCAATGTGAGTGCAGATAAAGACAGGATCGGGCAGGTGATTGTAAACTTAATTACCAATGCCATTAAATATTCGGGTGACGATAAAAGAATTGAGGTCCGCGTTTTTCACCCGGACAGGAACCATGTTGGAGTGGGAGTAAAGGATTTTGGGATCGGGATTTCCGATAAAGACAAAAAGCTTGTTTTTAACAGGTTTTTTAGGGTTCCATCCCAAAATGAAGAAACTTATTCGGGTTTTGGAATTGGTCTTTACCTTTCAAAACAGATCATTCACAGGCATCACGGGGAAATTTTTGTTAACAGTGAACCTGGAAAAGGTTCTGAATTTATTTTCACTTTACCTTTAGAACAAAATTAAATTATGGCGAATATATTGATTGTTGATGATGATCAAACTATAGGATTCATGTTGCGTGATATTCTTGAATTTAACGGGCACCAGGTGGTGGTTTCCCAGGAGCCAAGAAAGACGAAAGAAAATATAAAGTCTAATAATATCGACCTGATCCTGCTTGATAAGCTCATCTCGGGGGTAGACGGGACAGATGTGTGTGCCGATCTTCGAAAAGATGAGGAATTTGCCGATATTCCCGTGATTATGATGTCGGCACTTCACAACGTTAATGAAATTTGCAAACAGGCCGGCGCTACTGAATTTCTTTCCAAACCCTTTGATATGGAAACGCTCATTTCCCTGACCGATGAGATCTTGGAAAAACATTCCGGTAAATAAAGACATTACTTTTTGGATAATACAGTAACGGCGGTGAGATTATGTCTTTCCTGCCGCTTTTTTTCCTGAAGTTCCTGGTAATAGACCAGGTTCCATTTTTTATTTTTGTATTCCAGTGCGGTAAGATTCTCGATCCAATCTCCTGAATTCATGTAAAGACAAATTCCGTTTTTAGTGATTTTACGAACCATTTTGGGTTGATGAATATGTCCGCAAATCACATATTTATAGCCATTTTCGATTGCAAGTTCAGCTACGGTTTTTTCAAATTTTGAAATAAATTTGACTGCTTCCTTAACACTATTTTTGATTTTCCTGGAAAGTGAATATTTTTTTCTTCCTCTTTTTACCAGGAACCAGTTAAGAAATCGGTTTAAGATAATTAGAAGATCATAACCCCAACCGCCT
The DNA here is from genome assembly GCF_003024155.1 of Christiangramia fulva. NCBI lineage: Bacteria > Pseudomonadati > Bacteroidota > Flavobacteriia > Flavobacteriales > Flavobacteriaceae > Christiangramia > Christiangramia fulva. Next base: position 3,268,612 of record NZ_CP028136.1, on the reverse strand, counting down.
AATTTAGCTAAGAATTTTGCATTTTTTATTGAAATATCAAAGACATCACCATGGAAGAACCAGGCTTTTTTTCCGTCGAGATCGAGAACCAGTTTGTCCAGGATTTGGAATCCGCCAACAACCGTGCCGCTGAATTTCCTCAGCATTTCATCGTGATTCCCGGTAATATAAATAACTTCGGTTCCCTTCGATTGCATTTCGATAATGCGCCGGATCACATCAAGATGAGCTTTGGGAAAATAACTTTTCCTGAATTGCCAGATATCGATTATATCCCCGTTCAGGATAAGTTTTTTGGGTTTAATTCCATTAAGATACTCCAGGAGTTCTTTTGCGTTACAGCCAAGTGTTCCCAAATGGACATCTGAAACAACCACTATCTCAGGTTTTCTCTTTTTCAAAATATTAATAACATTTACTGCAAATTTGAATTAAATGCTGCTTCCCTGGCTTAGCATAGAATTAAAAATAAATTACCAAATGTTTAAGTGTGGGAGTTAGTATTATGCCAACTTTAAGTAGGATTCCATTTTCAAATATGTGCTTAAAAAATTACATTTGTTCAAAATCCTTTGAATGCCTGGAAATTCTTTCGGTAAAATCTTTAAACTTACCACTTTCGGAGAGTCGCATGGTGCAGCCATTGGCGGCATTATAGACGGATGTCCTGCGGGACTTGAAATCGACACCACACTTGTTCAGCAAGACCTTGACCGCAGGCGGCCGGGGCAATCGGCAATTGTAACCCAGCGAAAAGAGCCTGATACGGTCGAATTTCTTTCCGGAATATTTGAAGGGAAGTCAACGGGAACCCCCATTGGTTTCGTGATTAAAAATGCCAATCAGAAATCAAAAGATTACTCGCATATAAAAGATACCTATCGTCCTTCCCATGCCGATTATACTTATGACGAAAAGTACGGAGTTCGCGATTACCGCGGCGGCGGCAGGTCTTCGGCTCGTGAAACCGCCTGCAGGGTGGTGGCCGGAAGTATCGCCAAGCAGCTGCTGAAAGAGGTAAAATTCACCGCTTTTGTAGCTTCGGTGGGGGAACTTGAACTGAAAAAAGATTTTTCTGAACTCGATTTCTCGGAAATTGAAAAAAATCCGGTGCGTTGTCCCGATGCTGAAACCGCTTCAGAAATGGAAAACTTTATCAAAAAGATTCGTTCCGAAGGTGATACAGTTGGAGGCACGGTTAAATGTGTTATTCAAAATATGCCGAAAGGTCTTGGGGAACCGGTATTCGATAAACTGCACGCCGAACTGGGAAAAGCCATGCTTTCCATCAACGCCGTGAAAGGTTTTGAATACGGCAGCGGATTTGCCGGCACGAAAATGCGCGGGAGCGAACATAACGATCATTTCAACACCGATAAATCAACTAAAACCAATTTAAGCGGAGGAATCCAGGGTGGGATCTCCAACGGTATGGATATCTACTTCAATGTGGCATTTAAGCCGGTTGCAACTTTGATGCAAAAGCAGGAAACCATCAATTCCAAAGGTGAAGAGGTAGAAATGCAGGGCAAGGGAAGACATGATCCCTGCGTGGTTCCAAGAGCGGTACCTATCGTAGAAGCCATGGCCGCGCTGGTAATCGCAGATTATTACCTTCAGAATAAGACATCAAAACTTTAATTTCAGTATTAATAATATGAGGAAAATTGCACTGCACTGGCAGATCTTACTCGGAATGGTAGCGGGAGTTGTTTTCGCGCTGATCCTTACTAATTTTAGCTGGGGACCTGAATTCGTCAGCGACTGGATCAAACCTTTCGGGAATATCTTTATCAATGCCTTGAAATTGATTGCAGTGCCACTTATTTTGGCTTCACTTATCAAGGGGATTTCTGACCTTAAAGACATTTCGAAATTGTCGAAAATGGGGATCCGAACTATTGCGACCTACATCATTACCACGGTAATCGCTGTTTCCATTGGTCTTGTGCTTGTCAATGTCATTGGTCCCGGGAGAACAATTTCTGAAGACACCAGGAGCGACCTTATTGCCAGTTATGAAGGTGATGCCTCGGTACGAATCTCAGATGCCGAAAAACAAAAGGATGCCGGGCCTTTACAGGCTTTAGAAGATATTGTTCCAAGTAATATTTTTGGCGCTGCCAGCGATAATGGGAATATGTTACAGGTTATATTTTTCGCTATTTTCTTCGGAATAGGCCTGATCCTGATCCCTGAACAAACAGCAAAACCTGTAAAAGATTTTTTTGATGGTTTCAATGAAGTGATCCTGAAGCTCATAGACCTTATTATGCTTGCCGCTCCATTTGGTGTTTTTGCTCTTTTAGCGGCTCTCGTTGTAGAATCGCCCAGCACCGACCTTTTTGCAGCCCTTGCTCTTTATGCCATGACGGTTCTGATTGGACTTGCGCTTATGATTGGGGTTTATATTCTGCTTGTATGGATTTTTACAGGTAATAAGCCTTCTTTTTTTATCAACGGAATTGCCCCCGCTCAATTACTCGCATTTTCCACCAGCTCAAGCGCGGCAACACTTCCGGTAACCATGGAAAGGGTAGAAGAGCACATGGGTGTTCATAAAGAAGTGACCAGTTTTGTTCTTCCAATTGGCGCTACCATTAATATGGACGGAACAAGTCTTTACCAGGCTGTTGCGGCAGTTTTTATCGCCCAGGCTTTTGGAATGGACCTTAGCCTTGGCACTCAAATGGGAATAATCGCTACGGCAACCCTCGCATCTATAGGTTCTGCAGCTGTTCCCGGTGCCGGAATGGTCATGCTGGTTATTGTACTGGCACAGGCCGGAATACCTGAAGCCGGGCTGGCATTGATCTTCGCAATAGATCGACCCCTGGATATGTGTCGAACCACTGTAAATGTAACTGGTGATGCCGCTGTGGCATTAATGGTCGCGAAATCGGTTGATATGATGGGGCCGCCTAACGTAAAAGAATGGGACGAGGAGTATCATCCCGATGCTGAAGTTAACACAGAAAAAATTTAATCCAGGAATTTAGCTTTTAGTTCGGGAGTAGGGATCATGCACTGCTCTTTCTTACCGAACCATTTATAGCGGTGATTTCCTATAAAATCATAGACTCCGTCACGGATAAATGTTGGAATTCCGAAGAAAATTTTTAAAAATGAATAACCACCGGAAAGATCTTTTGAAATTTCCAGTGCAGCTGTAGACTTTTTATAATAAGCAACACCGGGCTCAATTAAAATGATGGATTCCAGTTGTTCAGTATCCAATCCTCTTTCCGCCAAAAGATTTTTTCCCAGTTCACTTTGCAGAGAAGCAAACCTGAAAATATCTTTTTTATCATGTTTTATAATGAATTGTATGGCGCCGTTACACAGGTTGCAAACGCCGTCAAAAAGCACGATTTTCTTATTTTCAGGTAGATTGTTCATATTATTTTTTAGCGGCCTGCACCAGTTCCAGTTGTTCCACATCAACTGAAGTGGTGAACATTCCATAATTCACAATGGCCTTGCCTTTTTCAATAGTATCGATCGAACCCACAGCTTTTCCGTCTTCAAGCCGAACACGGTCACCAATTTTCAGTTTTGGTTTTGGTTTACTGGCTTCCTGTTTTTTAATTTCCTGCTCCTTCTTTTTTTCTTCTTTTTTCTTTTCACGGATAGGTTCGATCTTCTTTTGAACCTCTTTCTTTAATTGCATTTCTTTGGCTTTCCTCGCTTTCTGTTGCTTCGCGTTTTCCTTTTTTCGCTTGGAATTTTCGATCTCCACGATCTTTAGCAATTCACCGATCAGCTCTTTTTTCTTCTTATTATTGAAATATTTCAGGCTAAGATCGTCCAGTTTCTGCCCCAGATAGATCATCCGCTGATTGGAATCATATAATTCCTGGTAATTTTCCAGTTTTTGCTGAATACGGTAATTGATCTCTTCCAGTTTATCTTTCTGCTCAGCAGCCTTCGATTCCTTCTGCTTTAAAGAGTCGGTGGTTTTTCGCAATTCTGACCGCTCTTTCTGAAGTTTGGCAATACTGCGGTCAAAACGGATCTTTCCGCGTTCCACTTTTTTCCTGGAACGATTGATAAGGCTATACGGAATTCCGTTCTTTTGAGCTACTTCAAAAGTAAAGGAGCTTCCGGCTTCGCCCACCTGGAGTTTATAGATAGGTTCCAGCGTTGTACTGTCGAACATCATATTGGCGTTGCTCATATCAGGCAGTTCACCGGCCAGTTTTTTAAGGTTCGCGTAATGTGTGGTTAAAATTCCGTAAGAACCTTTTTCATAAAATACTTCCAGAAATGTTTCAGCCAGGGCACCGCCGAGTTCGGGATCACTTCCGGTGCCGAATTCGTCAATTAAAAACAGCGTTTTATCATCACATTTACGAAGAAAATAATTCATATTCTTCAACCTGTAACTGTAAGTGCTCAGGTGATTTTCAATCGACTGGTTATCGCCGATATCCGTGAGAATTTTATTAAATAGGCAAACCCTGCTGAATTCATGAACGGGAATCAACATTCCACTTTGAAGCATCACCTGAAGGAGACCGACGGTCTTTAAGGTGATACTTTTCCCACCGGCATTGGGTCCTGAAATAACAATTATACGATTATCCTGCGCCAGCTCAATACTCTGCGGAAAGGTTTTCTCTCCCTTTCGTTTATTGCTCAAATAGAGCAGCGGATGAAAAGCTTCTTTCAACTGAAGTTCCCTGTCTTTTGAAATTTTGGGAAGAACGCCATTGATCTTTTCAGCGTATTTAGATTTTGCTGCGATTACATCGAAATCACTCAGCAATTCCTGGTATTCAATCAAAGTTTCTCGATATGGCCGCGCAAATTCGGTCAGTTCTTTTAGAATTCGTTTGATCTCTTCCTTTTCTTCATACTCCAAATTATTAAGCTCGCGGGTAAATTTATAGGTAGCTTCAGGCTGGATATAAACGATACTCCCGGTTTTGGAGTTCCCCATAATCCCGCCTTTCACTTTCCGGCGATGCATGGCCTTGACTGCCAGAACCCTTACATTTTCAACCACACTTTCCTTGATCTCGTCAAGATAGCCGTAAGAATGATAATTTGAAAGCGCCGAATTGAAACTGGAATTGATCTGCCCGCGAACAGAATTGATCGATCTTCTCAAATTCTGAAGCAGGGGAGAGGCATCATCTTTCATTTCGCCAAAGCGATCGATCACGCCGTTGATCTTTTCGGTGAGATTGGTATCAAAATCGAGATGGGAAACGGTTTCAGAGAGTGTTGGGTAGATCTCGCTGTATTTTTCGAAATATTTCAGGTGAGAATTTACAGTTTCAGTGATTGAAGCAATTTTACGAAATCCCGAAATCTCGAGTACGGCACCTTCGATACCAAGCAGTTTTATTTCCTGCTGAATCGACTCAAAACCATGATTTGGAATGGGTGTCTCCTGTAATTTCGAATTGAAATACTCATTGGTTTGATTCAGCCCGAAAATGGTTTTTTTATATGTTGGATAAGGAGTTATTTTAAGGGCTTTCTCTTTCCCGAGTCCGGTGATGCACAATTCGCTCACCTGCCCACACACTACCTGAAATTCAAGATCTTCAAGGCTCCTGGAACTAATTTTAATCATATCATTTTAAAATGTTCTCGGGGGCTAAGCCCCTCTATCTCAATTACCTCTCTTTTTGGAGAGATTGGAATCGATATTAGGCGATTCCGGGAGAGGTAAAATAAAAAATTCGGACTTCTATTTGCTTAAACGAAAGCGAAAAAACACTTTGTCCGACATTTTTTATTTTCCCTACTTTTGAGGTGACGCAAAGTTACTTAATTCTCATGAACGTAAGAATAGACGAAAGCTGGAAAAAAGAGCTGAATCCAGAGTTTGAAAAAGACTATTTTAAAAATCTTATTGAATTTGTCAAAAATGAATATTCGGCAAACACCTGTTTTCCTCCCGGAAAAGATATTTTTGCCGCTTTTGACCATTCCAGCTTTGACGAGACCAAAGTGGTAATCATTGGTCAGGACCCTTATCATGGTGTGGGGCAGGCAAACGGGCTCTGTTTTTCAGTGAAAGAAGATGTAAGTATTCCGCCTTCGCTGGTCAATATTTTCAAGGAAATCGAGCAGGATCTTGGAAAACCTTATCCAAAAACCGGAAATCTGGAACGCTGGGCCGATCAGGGTGTGCTTTTACTGAATGCCACGCTTACCGTTCGCGCGCACCAGGCGGGATCGCATCAGAATAAAGGCTGGGAAATCTTTACCGATAAAGTGATAGAAGCGGTTTCAAGAGATAAAGAACATGTGGTATTTATGCTCTGGGGCGGTTACGCAAAGAAAAAGTCGAAACTCATCGATTCTTCTAAACATCTGATACTAACAAGTGGACATCCCTCGCCTTTAAGCGCCAATCGCGGTTACTGGTTCGGAAATAAACATTTCAGCAAGGCGAATGAATATTTAAAAAATCATGGGAAAAAACCAATAGACTGGTAAAAAAAGCCGGCAATTTTGCCGGCTTTTAGATTTTATAGCCATTCCCATTCATCTGGATCAAGCATTCTCACAGAAGGTGCCATAACATTTTTTTCAAGCAGCCATAAATCACCTTTTTTGTCAAAAGTAATTGCGCTGGGGAATTCGAGTCCGCTAACCTCTTTAATTAGTTCTCCACTTTCTGTATTGTAAGCGCTAATCCTTCCGCCCTGGATAAAATCAGGCAAAAACGACGCAAACCAGCTGCCTTTATCATATTCAACTACATATAAAAGACCATCAGGACCAACTTCAAGATCAATAATTGAAGTTAGGCCATTTACCAGCAATTCATAATCGTTTGAAGTTACTTTTTCATTGCACACTACGTGAGTTGCATCTTTACGAATTTTCCAGACTCTCGAAAGTCCAGTTGGAAATCCATCGGGTATCGCCCCGGTAAGTTCTCCAACATAAAAATATTCATCCTGGCCCACAGCGACTGAGGTAGCCACAGGTTGAACATAACAGGTGAGGTCTTCATTTTCTGAGAGTATTTTGAAATCACCACTTTCATTTAGGGGAGGAGTTAATAATACTTTCCAGTCTATTTCTCCTGTCGTAGTGGCCTGTAGAACAGTATTTCCGGCAGCATCTGCGACCAAAGCCGTTTTTCCATCCAGCGCAGTAACTTTAAACGGATTATTTTGTGCTCCGGCATGGAAATCAGGAGGATCTGATTCGCATTCTTGATCTTTCCATTGGATACCTTCATAAGCATCGGGATCATTATCCTTTTCGAATTTGCCTAAATCGGCTACCATTCTTACATTTCCATTGGAAACACGGTATAATTCCCCGTCTTCGGCAAGGTCACTTCCCCCGGTGGTAAAAAAAGCGTTTCCGGTACCGATAGCCTGTATTCCCTGAATATCGGTATTAACCTGAACCTCCTGCATAGTCCTGACCTCTCCCTTTTTTATAAGCTGGATACTTCTGGCAGTACCAGAGTTCACACCTACCATAATACTTCCATCAGGGGTAGCTGAAATATCATAAACGACACCGGTGAATTCAAAAGGAGCATTGACCTGGTTCTTTTTAGCTTTAAGAGATTGAGCATCAATCGATAAATCTTCTGTTTCTTTTTGGCAGGATACAGCAAAAACTATTAATAAAATTAATAGGAATTTTCTCCAAACCTCATAATTGATTGGTTGTTTTTTGGCATTCATAATAATAATTTTTTGGTTATTAAGCTATTATTCATTTACCCGAAGACGTTCACCTTAAAGAAGAGAGTCTTTATTTGGGAACAAGAAAGCCTAAACTTCCGTCCTGGAGAACGGGTAACAGGAGGGGGGCTGAAAATTAAAATTTCAGTTTCAGCTGTTTAAAATGTTTTGGAGACTCTTCAACGGGGGGAACCAGTTTAATTTATTTCACTGGTAATCAATCTTTTAAAGATACAAAAAAAAGCACAAATACTTTTCAGGATCAAAAAAATAAAAATTAGTAAATAAGAAATGAATTTTCCTTTTTCTCTGGAATGAGATTAAGACGGAGCAGGGTATCCTGAACATTTTTTAGATCATCTTCAGCAATCTGTTCCTGGCTCCAGTGGGTAAGATCAAGCCATTTCCGGATATCTTCCAGTTTTTGCTGATATCTCTCTGCAAGGAGAACATCAATTTTTGGCTGTAATTTAAAATTTTTGGTTTCGGTATTGATCACTTTCAGCATTCGCTGTATCCTTTCTGGATCCTTCCGAAGCGATTCATTGCGCACGGCAATGACAAAACAGGGCCACGGAGTAGGGCAGTCGGCTACCAGGCGAAAAGTATGATTATCTACAAGAGGTTTCGTGGTAAAATGTTCCCACATAAAATACTGTGCGCGGCCTTCTTTTAAAGCCTTAACAGCACCTTCAACATTATCTACAATTTCAAATTTCAGCGTGTCGGTATCCCAGCCCTGGTGCTGTGCATTCACATAGGCCATCAAATGTGAACCGCTTCCCATCCGGCTAATGGCAGCTTTAGTTCCTTCCAGATCGCCAATGTTCTTATATTTTGATTCCGCAGCTACATGTATACCCCAAATAAGCGGACTCCCGATGAAATTCTGAATTATTTTACATTCATTACCATTGATGATATCGCGAACAATTCCTTCAGTTAAAATCACCGCCGCATCTAATTCACCGCTCCGTAAAGCATTGCACATCGCCCCTGTGCCTTCGGGAAAATCTTTCCAAAGAAGGTTAATATCCTCTTTTTTGAAATTATCATTTTCAATCGCGAGATGCCAGGGCAGATTAAAATGTTCAGGAACTCCGCCAATTTTAATCGTTTTCATACTTTATGTTTTTTCTTCAGGTATTCATAAATCTCGTACTGAGAACGAATAGCTTTTTCATTTTTCTTTCGTTGAACATATCTATTGCTCTCCTCTGCATCCTGAATACGAGCTTTCACGTTGTCTTTGAGCTGTATATCAAGGATTTCCCTGAATTCTTTTTTGATATCTTCATCCAGCACCGGTGAAAGCACTTCGATCCGTCTGTCCAGGTTGCGGTTCATCCAGTCGGCACTGCCGTAAAAAATGACTTCATTCCCGCCGTTCTCAAAAATATAAATTCTGCCATGTTCCAGAAAACGATCGACCACGCTGGTGACATAAATGTTTTCGCTCATTCCCTTTACACCCGGAATCAAACTGGTAAAACCACGAATCAACATCCTGATCTCAACGCCGGCCTGACTTGCCTTATAAAGCAGCTCAATCATTTCTTGGTCTTCCAGGCTGTTCATTTTAGCTGTAATTTTCGCTTTTTTTCCTTCCCGGGCATTTTCGATCTCATTGTAAATGAGCTTAATGAATTCCTGACGTGTTGAAAAAGGCGAAATAATCAGATTTTTTTCCCTTGGAATGATAAGTTCTCCTTCCAGAACCTTAAAAAGACGCTGAAGTTCTTTTGTAATTTGTTTATCGGCAGTAAAAATGGCGTGATCACAATATAACTTTGCGGTTTCACTATTAAAGTTACCGGTGCCTATATAGGCATAGCGCATATTGGTTTCTCCTTCATTCCGGCAAACCAGCATTATTTTTGAATGTACTTTGACTTTGGGATAACTATAAATAACATTCGCTCCTTTTTCTTCAAATTTCCTTCCCCAGATGATATTATTTTCCTCATCAAAACGTGCTTTTGCTTCAACAAAAACCGTTACTTTTTTACCATTTTCAAGAGCTTTCAATAGGGAAGATGTCAAAACAGATTCGTCAGCGACCCGATAAAGCGAAATTTTGATATCAGTTACCTTCTCGTCCTCAGCGGCCTGTTTCAGGAAATTTTCAACATAATCAAAAGACATATAAGGGAAATGTACCGACTGATCTTTTTCCCTGATCACCTCAAAATAATTTTTGGCCTTGGTTAAAACTCTATGTGCAACTGGTTGCAGTTTTTTAAAATGCAAATCGGGATTACTGGTAGGATCGGGAAAAGACATGAAATCTTTGAAATTGTGATATTTCCCTCCGGGCATCATATCTATTTTTCCCAGTTTCAGGAGCTTTCTGATCTTCTTCTGAATTTCCTTGGGCATACTGGCATCGTACAAAAGGCGCGTAGGCTGATTATCGGTACGCTGTTCCAGGGATTCATAGATCTTTTCGGCTAAAACACCATTATAAATATCATCGATATACAATTCGGCATCCCTGGAAAGTTTGATCTCGTAAATACCTGTAATTTCTTCCTTTGGAAAAAGTCGAAAGGCTTCATGGCGAATGATCTCATCAAGAAAAGTGATATTGTGATTTCCGTTTTTCTTATCCATCATTATAAACCTTCCGCATTCATTTACCGGGATTTTTAACAGGGCGAGATGATCTTCTTCCTTAAAAGAAACCAAAAAATAGAGCACGGCATTCTCTAAGAAAAGCTCATTTTCTTTAGACAGATCAAGCCGCAAAGGTTTTAAATGCTTTTTAATGTTTTTGGTGAAAAAGCTGCCGGCAAACTTTTCCTGCGAAGGATTATAATCTTCAGAACCAAGAATGAAAATATTATTTTCAGCAAGTTCTGGAATAATTTGTCCGTAATATATTTCCCCGAATTCATCCTGTTGCTTTTTGACCTCTTCGATGATCTGTTTGGTGATTTTGGATGGACGTAAAGCCAGTTTTTTACGAAGACTTTTTTTTACTCTTTTAATTTGCCTGAGCTGGGAAACTCTTACGCGAAAATATTCATCCAGATTTGAAGAGAAAATGGCCAGGAATTTCATTCGCTCAAATAAGGGATTAATCTTATCTGCAGCTTCCTGAAGAACCCTTGCATTAAAACTTAACCAGTTAAGATCTCGATGCCTGAACCGGTCGTTATTAGTTTGCTGCATAGGTGTTAAAAGTGTTTCATCAAAAATACAAAGTCCACCCTGCTTTGCTTTTAATATATTGTTAAATAAGATTCTTAGGAGGCAAGCTTTTCCAGGCAGTAGTTTACCAGATTAGCCACTACTTTCTTCGGATCTGAAGAGAAATTTCCGGTTGCCCGGTTTGCGATCACGGCATTCATAGATAAGGCTCTATGCCCGAGTAATTTCGACATTCCGTAGATAGCTGACGTCTCCATCTCAAAATTAGTCACTACTTTATTCTGAAAGCTGAAAGCTGCAATTTTATCGTTCATATCAGGATCGGGAATTCCCAGTCTTAAAACCCGTCCCTGCGGACCGTAAAATCCGCAGTTGGTTGCCGTGAGACCCTTATTTACTTCAGGACTCATGAATTTTTCAAGTAAAGAACCATCTCCTTTTACCACATAAGGATATGCCTTTTTAGTAGACCATCCGGTTTGCCTGACAAATTCATCTGCTATTTCCTTTTCAAAAATATGCTCGCTGTTGTAAAAATGCATCAAACCATCAAGGCCAAGACCATATTCACTGGCTACAAAAGAATCTACCGGGATATTTTTCTGAAGGGAGCCCGTAGTTCCAATCCTTATTATTTCAAGGCTACTTTGTTCTTCCTTAATCCTTCTTGTAGAAAAATTGATGTTTTTTAGCGCGTCAAGTTCCGTAAAGGCTATATCAATATTATCTGTACCCATACCCGTTGACATCACGGTAATACGTTTAGATTTATAAAATCCGGTATGGGTACAAAATTCACGTTTGTTCTTTTTGATTTCGATTTTATTAAAATGCCGTGAAATAGTAGGAACACGTCCCGGATCTCCCACTACAATAACCGTATCAGCAAGATCTTCGGGTTTTATTCCAAGGTGATAAATAGAGCCATCGGGATTGAGTATAAGCTCTGAAGCCAGTATTGTCATTTTACAATTTTAAAAGTCGGTGTGTCTCAGATTCGTAAAGAAAGTCATAGATGCGGGCACCACCGTAATATTCATCATTTTTTAATTCCTGATAAAAATTGTGTTTTCCTTCCAGCGCGAGGCGGCCTTTTTCAGAAACCTGGATCCTGCCATCTTTTTCTTCATAGAATATATTAAGTTTTTTTAGAAGCCTTTGCATTTGGGCGTCACTATATCCATAGTATCCCTGGTATTCCAGGACATATCCCAAAAGGTGATTCTCATTTTTTATATCGTGGTTTTCAATGAGGCGAAGCACATTTTTTTCAAGTGAATTTATTCCGGTAACGCTGTTCGGAAATCTTTCAACATGAGCCCTTACACAACTGGATAAATATTCGAAATTAGATTTAACCTTGATTTGTGGTTTTAATTTCAATGGATTATCGCTACAGTACAATTCCCAAATCAAAGTAGCGATTTCAAGATCGTCAACAGTAAGGTCAATCCGGTTTTTATAATGATTTTCGAGCTCATTAAGGTCTAACTGCGAAAGGGGTTTGAATTCTTTTTCTCCAATGAGTTTCCTGCTGCAAACCAGAGTTATGGGAACATCTTTCTGGATCTCTCTAAGCAGATTAATGGCGGCAAGCATATTGATATGGCAAAAAAGGTCAAATTCGAACCACAGAACAATTTCATCTAATTTACCAAGCGCTTTCAGCCTTTTTATTTCGGAAACAAAACGCTTATCATATTCTTCAGCAGATATGGAATATGCTTTCTTCAGAAATTTCTTTCTCAATTTAAAAAAATCAGAATTTATTTCCTGAAGCGTTGGTCCTTCACACAAAAGTTCCCGCCAAACGATCACTTCACCTTTCAGATTGAGGTCTGTAACCTTTTCTGCAAGACTATCACCGTTCACGAGGTGTAGGGTTTTGTTTTCCATATTTAATGAATTGTATCGAGCTAAAGAAGGCTAACCTCCAACGCGTTTTACTTTATAACCTTCTTTTCTAAGAATGCTCATTATCTTTTCACGGTCATCGCCCTGAATAATGATCTCGCCATCTTTTACCGATCCTCCAACGCCACATTTCTTCTTCAAACTTTTACCTAATGCGGCAAGATCGTCTTCTTTTCCCTGGAATCCTTTAATAATAGTGACGGTTTTTCCGCCCCTGCCTTTATTGCTGAAATGAGCTTCCAGTTCCTGTTCACCGGGAGCGGGAGTTTCGTAATTACCTTCTTCCAGATACTCTTTTTCATTAAAATTTTCATCGGTGGAAAATACAAATCCACTTAAATTTTCAAGTCCTAACTTCTTCTTAGCCATAATTATTTTTTAGCCAGGCCTATTTCAATAAGGCGCTGATTCAAAAATTCACCCGCTGTAATGTCTTCATATTGTTTTGGATGATCTTCATCGATACATTCTTCCAGGCAATCAAGCCTCATATCGCTTCGCGGATGCATAAAGAACGGAATGGAATACCTTGGGTTGCCCCATTCTTCCTTCGGCGGATTTACCACACGGTGAATGGTAGATCGCAGTTTATTATTGGTATGTCTTTCCAGCATATCCCCTACATTAATCACCAGTTCATCTTCCTGTGGAATGGCATCTATCCAAACACCGTCTTTGCGAAGCACCTGTAAACCTCCTGTTGAAGCTCCCATAAGCAAGGTGATAAGATTTATATCTCCATGTTCACCCGCTCTAACGGCTCCTTTTGGTTCTTCTTGTATGGGAGGGTAATGTATAGGCCTTAGAATACTGTTGCCATTGCTAACCCAGGGATCAAAGTAATGTTCTTCAAGGCCAATGTAAATAGCCAGCGCCCTTAGAACATAAATTCCGGTCTTTTCAAGCATCCGGTATGCTTCCATGCCCACATGATTAAAATCTTTAAGCTCTTCTACCTGAACATTTTCAGGATATTCTTCGGTAAGGTTGGCATCTTCAGAAGGTTCCTGTCCAAAATGCCAGAATTCCTTAAGGTCACCTTCTTTTTTTCCTTTGGCATGTTCTTTTCCGAAGGAAATATATCCTCTTTGCCCGGCCAGGCCTTCAATTTCATATTTCTGTTTGGTTTCTATGGGAAGGTCGAAAAAAGCTTTTACTTCCTTATAGAGTTCTTCAACCAGTTCATCACTGAGAAAGTGGTTTTTTAGAGCTACAAAACCTATTTCTTCATATGCCTTACCAATCTCGTTAACGAATTTTTCTTTGCGTTTGGGATCATTCGCCACGAAGTCGGCCAGATCAACGCTGGGAATATTTTTCATTGCCATAAGTATGGTGTTTTGTTTCTTAGGTCTAACAGGCAAAGTTAAGTAAAATTGAATGATCTGTGGGTAGATTATATTTTTCTTAGCATATAGAAATTTGGTTACATTTGAGATACAAAAACTCAACTATGCATATGAAGAGCTCACTTGCAGGCACTATAAAATATAAGCCCAACCAACTTTCTTCAGAAGTTTTACTGGAATTATATAACGAAATGCTAAAGCCCAGAATGATAGAAGAAAAGATGTTGATACTACTGCGGCAGGGCAAAATTTCGAAATGGTTCAGCGGTATAGGTCAGGAAGCGATTTCTATCGGAGTTACTATGGCTCTCGAAGATGACGAGTATATACTTCCCATGCATAGAAATCTTGGTGTTTTTACAGGTAGAAAAATTCCTTTGGAAAAACTTTTCGCCCAGTGGCAGGGAAAAGCCTCTGGTTTTACGAACGGCCGTGATCGCAGTTTCCATTTCGGGACACAGGAGTATAAAATAGTGGGTATGATCTCTCACCTGGGTCCTCAGCTCGGGGTTGCCGATGGCATTGCACTGGCACATAAGATCAGAAAAGAAAAGAAACTCTGCGCGGTCTTTTCAGGCGAAGGGGGAACCAGCGAAGGGGATTTTCATGAAGCTCTCAATATTGCGTCTGTATGGGATCTGCCCGTGCTTTTTTGCATTGAAAATAACGGCTATGGTCTTTCTACGCCGGTAAATGAACAATATCGCTGTAAGGATATAGCTGATCGTGGCATTGCTTATGGAATGGAGTCATTTATTATAGATGGAAATAATATCCTCGAAGTTTATACTAAGATCTTAGAAATTGCAGGAGATGTACGGGAAAATCCGAGGCCTGTTCTTATTGAATTTAAAACCTTCAGAATGCGTGGCCATGAAGAGGCCAGTGGCACCAAGTATGTGCCTGATGAACTTATGAATGAATGGGCGCAGAAAGATCCGATAGACAACTACCGAAATTATCTTTTTGAAAGGGATATTCTTGATGAGGAAAAAGAAGAATTTTTTAAAAAGGAAATTACTGAAGAAATTGAAAACGGATTGAAGGTCGCTTATGCAGAAAGTCCAGTTACCTTCAATGAAACTAAAGAGTTAAATGATGTATTCCAAAATAAAGAATATGAGCATTTTGAAAAAAATTCAGAAACTGTTAATATCAGATTTGTAGATGCCATTTCCCAGGCTCTTGAACAGTCCATGCAGCGGCATGAAAATCTTGTTTGTATGGGCCAGGATATAGCAGAGTACGGCGGAGTTTTCAAGATCACCGAAGGGTTTCTTGAAAAATTTGGCAGTGACAGGATCAGGAATACTCCCATCTGCGAATCGGGGATTGTAAGTACAGCTATGGGACTTTCGATAAACGGGATGAAAGCCATGGTAGAAATGCAGTTTGGGGATTTTGTAAGCTCTGGATTCAATCCGCTGGTGAATTATCTCGCCAAGGTTCATTATCGTTGGAATCAAAATGCCGACGTGGTCATTCGAATGCCTTGCGGGGCGGGAGTTGGGGCAGGACCCTTTCATTCCCAGACCAATGAAGCCTGGTTTGCCAAGGTTCCCGGTTTAAAAATTATTTATCCTGCTTTTCCTTACGACGCTAAAGGTTTACTCAACACGGCCATAAATGACCCCAATCCGGTGCTTTTCTTTGAACACAAAGGGCTTTACAGAAGTATAAGGCAGGAGGTCCCAACAAATTATTACACTTTGCCTTTAGGGAAAGCTTCCTTACTTAAAGAGGGAGAGGATATCACTATTATTTCCTATGGTGCCGGAGTACATTGGGCGCTGGAATGTCTCGAGGAAATAAATTATGAAAAAGCCGATCTTATTGATCTTCGAAGCCTTCAGCCTTTAGATGAAGAAGCTATTATTAAATCGGTTTCAAAAACCGGAAAGGCCATTGTATTAACCGAAGATTCCCTTTTCGGCAGTATCGCTTCAGAAATTGCCGCGATAATATCTGAAAAATGCTTTGAAAAACTTGACGCGCCGGTAATGAGAGCAGGTAGTTTGGAAACACCCATTCCTTTTGCCGGAACACTGGAGAAAGGTTATTTAGGAAAGGAAAGGTTTAGAGAAAAACTAATAGAATTAATAGAATATTAATAATTCAAAAATGATAGTTCCTTTTTATTAAGAATTCTTAACATATCCATTGTTAAAGTATTAATAATGTTTTGTCTGCTGGTAGGCACTACTGTAATTTAGAGATAACTAATCAATTAAAACCCTCTAATTATGGTACGTTTAATCATTATTTTCCTGATTATTGCGATCATTGCCGCTATTTTCGGATTCGGTGGAATTGCAGAAGGAGCAGCCGACATTGCCAAGATCATATTCTATATTTTCCTGGTGTTATTAGTAATTTCCTTACTAAGTAGGTTATTCAGAAGATAATTGCATGAAAATATACTGATCCAATGTGCGAATTCATCGAATTGTGCATTGGATTTTTTATTTAAAACCAAATATATACTATGAAAAAGTTATTGATAATTCTTTTTACCGCCGCTGTGGTTACTTCCTGCGGAACCAGTAAAGTTGCAAGGGAAGCCCGTAAAACATTTGATGGAAACTGGAGACTTACAAGCGTAACTTATCCCTATAATAACGGAGATTTCAATGTTACCCTTTTCAACCAGGCTTCTGCTTCCTGTTTTGAAGGCAGCACCTGGGATTTCGTTTCCAATAATAATAGGGGAACTTATACAATAAACGGTGTTGGTTGTGAGGATCAGACGAATTATTATATATGGTCTATAGATGAAGAGAATACCCCAAACGGAGTATATGATTTTCTTCTGAAACCAACCAATGAAGATTATAAATCTACTACCGGAAATCAGGGTTTTCGATTGAATTTGAAGAGTTTGAGTGACAGCCAAATGGTATGGGAGCAAACCGTGAGCCTCAATGGATCTCCTTTTACCATAAGAATGAATTTTACAAAAATTTAAAAACAAGTAAACCATGAAAAAAGCAATAAACAGAATATTCGTAATCCTTTTGGCAAGTTCAGTACTGCTGAGCTGCGATGCCGTGAAGAATGCGAATAATAAACAAAAAGGAGCCGTGATAGGAGCTACGGGAGGAGCTGTGGTTGGCGGCGTGATAGGTAATAATACCGGAGAAGGAAATACTGCTTTAGGCGCCATAATTGGTGGCGTTGTGGGTGGAACTGCCGGTGCTATTATCGGTAACAAAATGGATAAACAGGCCAAGAAAATTGAAGAAGAGATCCCCGGTGCTGAAGTCGAAAGGGTAGGTGAGGGAATAAATGTAACCTTTGATGAGAATAGCGGTGTTTATTTTGCAACCGACAAATACAATATTAACGACGCGTCTCAGCAAACGCTGAACAAACTTGCCGGTATCCTAAAAGAATATCCTAATACCAATATCCTGGTGGAAGGGCATACCGATAGTGTGGGAAGCGAAAGTTATAATCTTACGCTTTCTAAAAATCGTGCTCAGGCAGTGACCAATTATCTCGTGGATAAAGGGATAAGCGGCAGCAGGTTTACTACCAAATGGTATGGAGAGTCTCAACCAAAATATGATAACTCTACCACAGAAGGCCGCGCTAAAAACCGAAGAGTGGAAATGGCAATTATTGCCAATGAAGAAATGGTAGAAAATGCCAAACAACAGGCCTCTGAAAAAGAAGGTAACCAGAATTAATTAATTTCACGTACCTCATTTAAGAAAGTCGGCTAAAATACCTGGTCGGCTTTTTTATTCATATTTTTTTGACCAATGAGTAGAACCCAAATAATAATTGTTGGTGGGGGACTGGCCGGACTTACGGCCGCTATTCATCTGTCTCGGCATCAACTCAAGGTGTTACTTATTGAGAAGAATGAATTCCCGCACCATAAAGTTTGTGGCGAATACCTTTCCGCAGAAGTAAAGCTTTATCTGGAAAAACTGGGATTAGATATTTTTAGTTTAGGTCCAAAAGAAATCTCCCGCCTGGAATTTAGCACCACAGAGGGTAAGAAAATCGATGCTCAACTGGATCTTGGTGGAATTGGAATTAGCAGGTATACACTTGACAATTATTTTTTTCAGAAGGCCCGCGAGTTGGGTTGTGAAATTCTTCATGAAAGCGTTGAAAATATTGAATATAAAAACGAAACCTTTAGTGTTTCACTGAATAATGGCCTTATTCTTAAGGCCGATTTTGTTCTGGGCGCTTTCGGAAAAAGATCTTTACTGGATCGCAAACTCGATCGCCGTTTTCAGCAAAAAGCCTCCAATTGGCTGGCGGTAAAGGCACATTACAAAAATAAGAGTTTTCCCGATGATCTTGTGGCTCTTCATAATTTCAATGGTGGTTACTGCGGGCTTTCAAAAATTGAAAACGGGGAAGTAAACGCCTGCTACCTGGCTACTTTTGAAAGTTTTAAAAAATACAGGGATACTGCTGATTTTCAGAAAAATGTTCTTATGAAAAACAGGTACCTCAAGGAATTTTTCAGTAATTCAGAGATGAGCTTTCAAAAAGAACTGACGATTGCACAGATAAATTTCCATTCAAAAGAGCAAATAAAAGATCATGTGATCATGCTTGGCGATGCCGCGGGTCTTATTCACCCACTCTGCGGAAATGGAATGGCAATGGCTATACATAGTGCAAAAATCGCCTCAGAAGTCTTATTGGAATTTTTCAAAAGAAAAGACATTAAAAGGGCTTCAGTTGAAAAGAATTATGAGGAGCGGTGGAAAGAACAATTTAACGGAAGAATGTTCGCCGGCAGGCTGCTTCAAAAGATTTTGATGAACCATTCAGCTACTTATTTTTCACAGCAGATCATCGATCTTTTTCCCGGAATTATGCCGGCAATTGTAAAACAAACCCACGGAAATCCTATCGCATGAAAGAGATCAATACCGCTGTGCGTACCGATGCGCCCGAGATCATGGATGATTTTGAGCTGAAAGGCAGTGAACTACGCCAAACTTTACAGGATCTTAACAGGGTAAACAAACTTTTAGGAGGGGACAGGATCAGTATCAAAGGTTTGAAAAAATTGCTGTCCGGTATTGATAAAAAGGAAATAAACATTGCCGATGTTGGTTGCGGTAATGGAGCTTTTCTTAGGCATCTCGCAAAATGGGGGCGAACGCATGATTATAGCTTTTCCCTTACGGGGATCGATGCTAATCCTTATGCTGTTGAAATTGCGCGCGAACAATCTTCGCATTTTTCAGAAATAAAGTATCTTTCTATCGATGTTTTTGAGCCTGAATTCAGAAATCTTGAATTCGATATGGTTATTTGTACGCTTACACTGCATCATTTTAAAGATGAACAATTAATAGAACTGATGAACTATTTTTACGATCAGTCAAAAATTGGTGTGGTGATCAATGACCTTCACCGCAGTAGCTTTGCTTACCGGTCTTTTCAGGCTTTCTGCAGTGTTTTTATCAATAATGAAATTGCGCGAAAAGATGGTTTAACCTCGATTTTGCGTGGTTTTAAAAGAAAAGATCTCGAAAACTATAAAAAATTTCTACCGCCTGCTGAACATTTTATTAGCTGGGAATGGGCCTTCAGGTATCTGTGGATTGTGAAAAAAAGAATTATATGAATGTAAAAATTGCCGGAATTGAAAAAGAACTACCACCTTATTCTAGAACTACTGATGAAATTCTTCCCCTGGCTGAAAGCTGGCTGGAAGGTCAGGATGACAGGTTCCGGCGAAAAGTACTGAAGATCTTTGAAGGAGCCGGAGTAGATAAGCGCTATTCCATAATGGATCCCGAAGAAGTTTTTACAAATACTTCTTTTGAAGAAAAAAATAATATCTACGTGCGCGAAGTAAAGAAACTTGGCCGTGAGGTATTAAAAAAATCCCTGAAGAGCGCCGGATGGAATGCTTCTTCTTTAGATTTTATTATAACCGTTAGCTGTACGGGTATCATGATCCCTTCACTAGATGCATACCTTATAAACGAACTTCAGCTAAAGCAGGATATTACCCGGCTTCCGGTGACCGAAATGGGGTGCGCCGCGGGTATTTCAGGGATGATCTATGCCTACAATTTTTTGAAATCCAATCCGGGAAAAAGAGCTGCTGTAATCGCCGTAGAAAGTCCTACGGCAACTTTTCAGCTGGATGATTACAGTATGGCCAATATGGTTAGCGCGGCAATATTTGGGGATGGCGCGGCCTGTGTGCTGTTATCTTCAGAAGAAAATATTGAAGGACCTAAAATTCTGGGCGAAGAGATGTATCATTTTTATGACGCTACTCATTTGATGGGTTTTGATCTTACTAATGGAGGCTTGCAAATGATCCTCGATCCTGCCGTTCCCGAAACCATATCCCAACATTTTCCAGAAATCATTCATCCTTTTCTCAAAAAACATGGTTCTTCCATAGAAAAATTAGATCATTTGATCTTTCATCCAGGAGGAAAAAAGATCGTGCAGACGGTTTCTGAACTTTTTGGTAAATTAGGGAAGAATATAGATGATACCCGGGAAGTGTTAAAACTATACGGAAATATGAGCAGCGCCACTGTACTTTATGTGTTGGAACGTTTTTACAAACGAGACCTTCAAAAAGGAGAGCAGGGGATGATGCTGAGTTTTGGTCCCGGATTTTCAGCTCAAAGAATTTTACTGGAATGGTAGCAGAATTTAAAGATACGAATTACTGGGCGTTAATACTTGGCGGCAGCAGCGGCCTGGGTTATGCCAGCGCGCGAAAATTGGCAAAACACGGGATGAATATCATTATTATCCATCGCGACAGAAGGTCTGAAATTCCCGATATCGAAGAAGCTTTTGACGAAATTAGGGAATCGGGGGTAAAATTCGAAAGTTTTAATTCTGATGCCGTTCAGCAGGAAAACAGGGAAGATCTGGTTAATAAAATCACTGAAATCCTGGGTGAAAATGGTAAAATCAGAACCCTGCTTCACAGTATTGCCAAAGGAAATTTAAAACCTATGACCGGCGATGAGCCAAACCTTGAAAATATAGATTTCAAGTTAACCATAGATGCGATGGCCTTGAGCCTTTACGATTGGGCACAGGCAATATTTAAAAGAAATCTTTTCGCAAAGGATGCCCGAATAATTTCTTTTACCAGTGACGGCAACAAAAAAGCCTGGAAGAATTATGCCGCGGTTTCTGCAGCAAAGGTTACACTGGAGGCCATCACTCGCAGTATGGCCCTGGAGCTTGCACCATATGGGATAAGAGCGAATTGCATACAGGCAGGTATCACCGTAACCAGATCTTTCCAGATGATTCCCGGAAACGAAACCCTAAGGGTACACGCGCTTAAACACAATCCTTTTAGAAGGTTAACTGTGCCCAACGATGTCGCTAATGCGGTATATCTTCTCAGCAAGGACGAGGCGAGCTGGATCACCGGTTCTATTATTCCTGTGAACGGCGGTGAACATCTAATGTAAATCGCCTGTGAATAAAGAAGAAATACTATCATTCTTGCCCTATTCCAGGCCTTTTCTTTTCGTGGACAGGCTACTCGATATCGATGAAAATGCTGTTTCCGGAACCTATACTTTTTCTGAAAAACTCGATTTCTATAAAGGCCATTTTAAGGATTATCCTGTTACTCCGGGCGTGATCCTTACCGAATGCATGGCGCAGATAGGTCTTGTGTGCCTGGGAATTTTTCTTCTGAATAAGGAGGGTGAATTAAAGCAAAAGCCCAAACTGGCCATGACCTCTGCTGAAGTTGAATACCTTCAACCCGTTTATCCGGGTGAGACCGTTAAAGTGATTTCCCGAAAGAAATATTTTCGGTTTAATAAATTACGCTGTGAAGTAGTGATGTATAATGAAAAAGATGAAAAAGTTTGTACGGGCAATCTCGCCGGAATGATCTTAAGAAAAAATTCATGAAACGAAGAGTGGTAATTACGGGAATGGGTGTTGCATCTCCCAATGCGGTGGGTTTGGCTGATTTTCGGAATGCGATTCGGGAAGGCCGAAGCGGAATCCGTTTCTTTCCTGAACTCGAAAAGCTGAAATTCAAATGCCAGATAGGAGGTAAGCCCGAAATTTCTGAAAAAATGCTGCAGGAATATTTTTCCCCTTTGCAGTTACGCGGATTGAACAGCAGCGGAATTTTTTATGGAGTGATCGCCGGAAAAGACGCCTGGAAAGATGCCGGATTGCTTATAGAAGAGAAGGAAAAACCCGACTGGAATTCAGGGATTATTTTTGGAACTGGTATTCTTGGGGTAGATAAATTCAGAGAGGCGATTCATCTTATAGATGAAGGTAAAACCCGCAGGCTTGGCAGTACCAGCGTTTTACAGACCATGGCGAGCGGAATAAGCGCTTATTTAGGAGGAATTTTAGGATGTGGCAATCAGGTAACTACCAATTCTTCTGCCTGTACTACGGGTACCGAAGCTCTTTTAATGGGATTTGACAGGATTAGCAGCGGAAAAGCAGAAAGAATGCTGGTAGGAAGTTGCGCTGATGATGGACCTTATGTATGGGGAGGATTTGATGCCATGCGAATTCTACCTGCTAATTATAATTCCACGCCTGAAAAAGCTTCGCGGCCAATGAGTGAATCAGCAGCGGGATTTGTTCCCGGAAGCGGAGCGGGCGCTTTGCTTCTTGAAGATCTGGATTCGGCTAAAAAGCGAGGCGCAAAGATCTATGCGGAAGTCCTGGGCGGAGAAATAAATAGCGGCGGCCAAAGGGGAGGAGGCAGCATGACCGCAGCCAATGATGAAGCCGTGCAGCGATGTATTGTGAAGGCGCTTGAAAATTGCTCTCTTAAAAAGGATGAAATTGACGGAATTAACGGCCATTTGACTGCAACGAAAGGAGATGTGACTGAAATTAAGAACTGGGTAAATGCTTTAGGCAGAAAGGGAAAAGATTTTCCGCTGATCAATTCTCTCAAAGGAATGACCGGCCATTGCCTTAGTGCATCGGGAAGTATAGAATGTGTCGCTTCTGTTCTTCAGCTATCTGACAACTTTATTTTTCCGAATATTAACTGTGAAGATCTGCATCCGGAGATTGTAAAATTAATTACTTCAGAAAATATTCCGCGTGAAACTCTTCAAACAGAGGTTAAAACTATAGCAAAAGCGAGTTTTGGTTTTGGTGATGTAAATGCGGTTGTTATCTTTAAAAAGTATATTGCTTAAATCCTCAAAAATGAGTGAAAAAGAAATAATTAGCCGTTTAAAAAAAATAGTTCAGCCTTACGTACAAAGACCTGAAGGTCTGGAAAATTTCAGGGAAAGTACTAGTTTTATCGGGGACCTGGAGATAAATTCTGCAAATCTTGTTGACGTGGTGCTTGATGTTGAAGATGAATTCGATATTGAAATAGACAATGATTCTATGGAAGGTATGCAAACGGTGGGCGATGCGAAAAAGATCATTCAACAAAAACTTGCCTGATGATCGGGAACGATCTTATTGATTTTAAAGCAGCCTCTAAAAATTCAAGATTATTAAATGCTCGATTTCGAAAGAAAGCTTTTACCCCGGGAGAAGAAAAATTTATAGACGAAAGCGATTATCCTGAGAAAACTTTTTGGACGATCTGGTCAATGAAGGAAGCTGCTTATAAGGCACGCCAGAGGGAAACAAATTCACCTCCTAAACTCAACCCTGTAAAATTTGAATGTTTTCCTTCAGATGATCTGAAATCTGGTATTGTTCGTGCCTTTGGAAAAATTTATCATTCAAAAACTCAATTTTCAAAAATTTATATTCACAGCATTGCTTCCGCAGAAGATAACATCCAGTTTTTTCTGAAATTCTATTCGAAAAACAGCGATTATAAAGCGAGATTTTCATCTTTGATTTCCAGGAAATTCTTACCTGGCATCGAGATTTCCGTTGAAAAAAATACTTTTAAAATTCCCAGTTTTCACCTGAAAGATTCAACCGGAACTCTACCTGTTTCCATTAGCCACGACGGGAATCTGGCGGCGCTGGTTTTTCCGTTAATTAAGTCCTAAAAGCAGTTAAACAAATAAAAAAGCGTTTGACCGGCGCAGCTTCATTTTGTATATTCAAAGAACAATCAAAATTATTTTTTTATGAAGACAGTAGATAAAATGGAGGTACTTCACAGCCAAACGGCCGAATTTATTCAAAAGGGAGAAAAAGGTAAGTTTCTTAAACTTATTCCCGATACTTTTATCATCAAAGGAGAAGAAGAAAACGGTTATTTTAATCAGGGATATGCCATCAGGCATTTGAACCGAAGGGATATGCTGCTTATCGATGTAGTGGAAGACGCTACGAAAGATGCCGTGAAAAGACTTGTGGAGGAAGGATATAATATAAAAGGAATACTGATCACCTGCGACGGAATTTTAAAAACGGCTTATGCCGATTTAAAAACTATTTCTGAGGATGCCGGAGGAGCCGCAATTTATGCGCATCCAAGAAATAATTTTAAAGATAATTTCAAAACTAAGGATATCACGGCAAAAGATCCGGTGCTTACCGGTTTTGGCATCAATATTTTTGACCTTCCCGGCAGCGAAGGAGCTTCAGTGGTGGTATATTCAGATATTAATGATGGAATGTTGTTTCCGGGAGATGATGCGGTAGGATCAAAATATGATTCTGATCTGCGAACATTTCATCGTCCCGAAAAGAAAAATGATAACAACGATTATGGCCTTGCTGAAAGCTGGGCGGCATTCGATACTCCGTTTACCTATTTATTTCCAAGAAAAGGAAAACCAGGTTTTAACCTTGAGGAAGGCCACCAGATAGATATTTTGAATTCGCTGGGTAAAAGCTGATTTGAATTGAAAATATGGAATTTATTAATTATATTTAAGAGTAATTTTTTTTCAGGGCTGTTTTGAAAGATCTTTTCTGAACCTGATGAACCTTGAATTCAGTTCATCCGTCAGAAACCAGGATACTTCAGAACAGCCTTTTTTTATTGATTTTTAGAATTTTCTTCAGATTCTTTTGCATCTTCAGTAGAAACCAGCGGATGATCGGTCACTCCAAGACCTACAATAAGAATTACATTAGAAATGGTTCCGTAGAGCATGGTTACTACCGCAATAAGTCCGCCGCCAAGAATCGATGCCATTCCTAGGCTAACATAGTAAATGATCTGGTACCAGGACCTTTTAACTTCTTCAGATTGACTAATAGGTAAATTCAGCATTAAAAAAGTGATCACCGCCGCAATGATCAGGATGGTATCGGCTTTGGCGATGGTAAGCACATTTTTATAATGTTTTTTATGCAGGTTAGAATCAGATCCCCGGCTCAGCCCTAATAAAGTAAGCATTAGCGCAAGTATGGTAGTCGAGCCCAGGATCACCGTGTTGCACAACATGTTAATTCCCGAAAGGGAATTCTTAAGAAGTTCCATGGCCTTATAGCCGGAGATCTGGCCAAGGATAAAAGTTCCCGTTCCCATCACTATAGTTGAAACCAGCCCTCCTACAATGGCTCTTTTTACTATTGGATCCATGTTCTGTTTTTAAGTTTAAAAGAAATTTGAATTTTGAACAAGGCTTAATTTGGTGAAAAAATCTCAGTTCTTAGGCTAAGATATTGTTAAAGCCAAAGAGGTTTTCTGCAAATCATAGTAACTTAAAAAATAAAATCTTCATAATTATGGCTAAACTTAATGTCACCCAAAAACTCATAAAAAGCCATCTCCTCGAAGGTAAAATGGAACCGGGAAACGAGATAGGGATAAAAATAGACCAGGCACTACTGCAGGATGCTACAGGAACTCTAGTGCAGCTGGAATTAGAAGCGATGGGTTTAAAAAAAGCCCAGACAGAAGTCGCAGTACAATATGTAGATCACAATTTGCTTCAAACCGATTATAAAAATGCCGATGATCATCTTTTTCTTCATTCTGCCGCCCAAAGATTTGGTATTTGGTACAGCAGGCCGGGGAATGGTGTGAGTCATCCTGTGCATATGCAAAGATTTGGAAAACCTGGAAAAACAATGGTAGGCTCAGATAGTCATACCCCTGCAGGTGGTTCCCTTGGAATGCTGGCAATTGGAACTGGAGGCCTGGATGTTGCAGCCGCGATCGCCGGTCAGCCATATTATGTAAAAATGCCACAGGTGATGGGGGTAAAGCTTACCGGTAAACTACCCGATTGGGTAAGCGCAAAAGATATCATTCTTGAAATGCTTAGAAGGTATGACGTAAAAGGCGGAGTAGGGAAGGTGATCGAGTATTACGGCGAAGGCCTTAAGCAGCTCAGCGCGATGGATAGGCATGTAATTGCCAATATGGGGGCTGAATTAGGTGCGACAACCACCGTTTTTCCAAGTGATGAAGAGACAAAAAGATTTCTGAAAGCTCAAAAACGTGAAGAAGACTGGACAGAACTCATTGCCGATGAAGGTTGCGAATATGATCTTCAAGATGAAATAATCCTTGATGAGCTTATTCCTTTAATTGCGAAGCCAACCAGCCCTGGAAATGTGGTGCCGGTTCGCGAAGTGGAAGGAAGGGAGATCAGTCAGGTAGTGATAGGCTCTTCAGCCAATCCCGGTTTAAGGGATTTCTGGATCGCAGGGGCCATTGTAGAAGATAAAGCGGTGAATAATGATGTTTCTTTTGATATCAATCCAACTTCCAGGCAAATGATCCAGAATATGATAGAAAATCGGGCTTTTGCCAATCTCATTAAAGCTGGCGCCCGTTTCCACCAGTCTGGTTGTATGGGATGTATAGGTATGGGCGAAGCTCCGGCCTCAGATACCATTAGTTTAAGGACCATGCCACGAAATTTTCCAGATCGCTCAGGAACAAAAGATGATAATGTCTATCTCTGTAGTCCTGAAACTGCAGCCGCTTCAGCCTTAACAGGTAAGATCACCGATCCGCGTGACCTGGAAAAACTTTACGGAATGAAATATCCGAAATTTGAATATCCTGAAATTGAAATTATCAATACCGAAATGCTTGTTGCGCCACCTGAAGACGGGACTGATATAAAACTCAAAAAAGGTCCGAATATCGCGACACTTCCTGAAATTAAAGCTATTAAAGATGAATATAAAGTTCCTGTTTTGCTGAAAATGGGTGATAATATTTCAACTGATGAAATACTAAAGGCAGGGGCAGAGGTACTGCCTTTTAGAAGTAACTTACCTGAAATTAGCAAATTTTCCTATTCGGTGATCGATGAAAGTTTTTATGACCGTGCAATGGAAGCCAGGGACGAATATGGAGGTCATGTAGTGGTGGCGCGCGATAATTACGCGCAGGGTTCCAGCCGTGAACATGCCGCACTGGCTCCAAAATATCTCGGTCAGGTCGCCGTAATTGGCAATTCATACGCTCGTATTGCCTGGCAAAATCTGGTGAATTTCGGTATTCTTCCACTGGAGTTTACTAATAAAGAAGATTATGACAAAATAGAGCAGGGAGACATCATCATTCTGAAAAACTTTAAAGATGATGTGCGGGAAAATAATCCTGTGAAAGTGACTATTCATAAAGAAGGAGGAGAAGATGTTGAAATAGAAACCACTCACAGCATGAGTGAACGACAGGTGAATATTCTTCTTAAAGGCGGAATTATTAATGAATTTAAAGAAAGACTGGAGGAGCAGAACCTGAAGGCTTAAAAAGCAAATATTTCTTTAGGGTAAATAAAAAAACCTTCCGCTGAAAATCGGAAGGTTTTTTAAAATATTCTGATAATTCTTAATGAGAGGTCATTTTGGCTTTGCGTTTACTGCATTGTCTTTCAAGATCGCTAACCGTTTGGGCGATCGCAGCTTCAAAAGAATTTTCATTAGATTGAGCAAAGATCTCTGGTCCAGGAACACTCAGTTTTATTTCACAAATATATCCGTCAGGTTTCTGATTTTCATCCCTTTTAAAGAAGACATTTGCCCGTACAATCCAATTATATTTATTCTCCAGCTTGTTCAATTTTTTCTGTGTGAAAGATTCAAGGTTTTCGCTCTTATCCAATTGTACAAATTCAAATATTGCTTCCATAGTATCTAATTTATTTTCTCTAAATAAACTTAAATATTATTCCATATCAAATGGGTGGAGGCAGTTTTAGCAAATATTTAAGAAGAAATTGTGCTTTACGCGGCTTAACCTTAAAATCAATGGTAAAAAGCAATTTATGTGTAAAATTCTTATTCCAGAAGGTACATAAGCCTTATCTTAATTATACTATGATACCAAAGGATTTTCCACGAAGAATGATGAGCCGGGCCATTCATTTAGCCCGGGAGGGAAGAGATATGGATAATGGAAAGCCTTTTGGTGCTGTAGTAACCAAAGGTGAAGAGATCATTGCCGAAGCCCGTAGTGAAGTAATTTGCACCGGCGATTTCACTCAACACGCCATTTTACGTACCATTCGCAAGGCTTCCAGGAAACTTAAGAGTCGGAAATTGAGCGGATGTGTTCTTTATACCAGCTGTGAGCCCTGTATGATGTGCCTGGGTGCGGCATATTGGGCAGATTTTGATTATATTTACTTTGGTGCCTCGGCACAGGATGCTGTAACTCGAGGTTTTTCCTACAGTGGCATGTATAGGAATTCTGATCCTCATCAAAGGCATGATGAATTTAAAATGATACAGTTATGCAGGGAAGAAGCAATTCAGGTTTTGAAAGCCGCCAGAAAAGAAAATTTAAAAACATAATTATATTTTAAAGATTTTGATTTCCATATGATCCGGCGAGGATGAAAATTCTGCCGGATTTTATTATTCCTAAACTATACTATGACAGAGGCCAAAAAAGAAGAAATTAAAAAGAAAAAACAGGAGAAAGTCGACCAGAAGATCGGATCTTCTAAAAGTGAAGATAAAACCAAAACCAAGACTCACGGCGAAATTCTCAGGCAGCAGATCATTGAAGGTTGTGAAACTTATGACCGTCATTCAAGAAGTATTCTTCTAAGTTCTTTTACTGCCGGCCTTGAAATGGGGTTCAGTTTTTTGCTGATAGGCACCGTTTTTCATTTTTTCAGTGGTTATTTTCCCGAAAAAGCCCTTTTTAAACTTATTGCTTTTGTATATCCGGTTGGATTTATACTGGTCATCCTTGGGCAATCCATTCTTTTTACTGAACAAACCTCTTTACTGACTTTGCCTGTTCTTAGCAATAAAAGGAGCGTTCTTAGTCTTTTCAAAATATGGGGACTTGTAATACTCGGAAATCTCACCGGCGGAATCTTAATTTCACTCACCCTGGTGTGGATAGGACCGAGGCTGGGAATTTTCACGGAAGCTGATGTGGCTAAAATTGGTCAACACTTCAGTGATTTTGAATTTTATACCATTTTTATAAGCTCTGTGCTTGCCGGTTGGTTAATGGGGCTACTTTCCTGGCTGGTGACCTCTTCAAGAGAAACCATAGGCGAGATCTTTATTATTTATCTTATCACTGCTGTCATGGGTTTTGCCGGTTTACATCACAGTATTATAGGAAATATTGAAATTTTCAGCGGGATGCTTGTTTCACCTGATATTGATCTCTTTATTTACCTGAAAACCCTGTTTTTATCGATCATAGGGAATGCCGTTGGAGCCACCGTTTTCGTGGCCTTGCTGAAATACAGGGCATTTGTCTTCAACATTAAAAATATTTGATATCAAAAATTTAAAACATATAATAAAATTCATATCGGTAAGGCCTGAAATTTGTAGATTAATAAGTGAATAATTAAAAAATGAAGAAGATGAGGATGAAAAATAAAATAACTTTAGCACTGCAAGGATTGGTAGCAATTTTCACTCTGGCCTTAATTTTTTCCTGCGGAAGCGGCAGAAATATAAACGCTGATGAAAATGAAAATCTGCAGAAACTTGTTCAAAGTCGTCATTTTGAAATTGAGAATGACTGGGCAGCTCCTTTAAGAGGCTCACAGATTAATTTGATCGGTAACACCAATTATATAAGATTTGTTAATGACAGTGTGATGGTTTATCTGCCGTATTTTGGAGTAAGATATTCCGGAGGTGGTTATAATAGCGAAGGCGGATTCAAATTCGAGGGAATTCCTGAAAACCTTCAGTTTGGCAAGGATAAAAAAGATAATACCGTAATAACTTTTGAAACAGATCAGGGAAGCGAAAACCTGGATTTCAGAATTACTCTATACGGAAATAAAAATGCGGTGACCAATGTAAACAGTTCTGATAGGGATGCAATTTCGTATCGTGGTGATGTACATGAATGGAAAGAACAGGAGTAGAAGTTTGGTGAGATTAGAGCAAAACCTAATTTAAGCGAGAATAAATTCTATTTTACATAATATAAATTATAGTGCAATTATATAATCTTGGAACGATGCCTGTTTATCCCATTTATTAGCTATTGCCTGGCTTTTCTATCAGCCTTCATTTGTTGGAACAACTCTTTAAACAAACCCCGAACAATGAGAATTTTCATAATTTCATTAGTACCGGCATAAATTCTGGCAACTCTATTATCGGCATACATACGTGCAATTGGATAATCCCACATATAGCCATAACCTCCAAATAACTGCAGACATTCATCCACAACTTTATTGTGCATTTCGGTTGCTGAATATTTCGCCATTGATGCACTTTCAGCTGTTAATTGATGTTTTGAAACTAATATGGTACAACGATCTAAAAATGTCTGGTGAACCTGTAATTGTGTGGCGCATTCGGCAAGTTTAAATTGTGTATTCTGGAATGAGGCAATCGGTTTTTTAAAAGCGGTTCTTGTTGAAGTGTATTCAATGGTATTTTCTATGGCTCCTTCTGCACCGCCAATAGCATTCAGCGCAACTATAAGGCGCTCTCTGGCCAATTCGGTCATCATAATTTTAAAACCTGAACCTTCTTCACCTAATAAATTTTCTTTCGGAACCTTAACATTATCGAAGAATAATTCACAGGTGTCCTGGGCTTTCATCCCAATTTTTTTGAGTGGTTTTCCCTTGGTAAAACCTTCTGAATCACTTTCTATGATCAATAAAGAGATGCCTTCATTCTCTGTTCCTTTTCCGGTTTTTACGGCTACTAAAGACATATCACACATACAGCCATTAGTAATGAAAGTTTTCTGCCCATTTACCAGATAATGATCTCCTTTGTCTACCGCCGTTGTTGTGATAGCCTGAAGGTCACTACCGCAGTTAGGCTCTGTCATACCAAGTGAGGTGATCATTTTTCCTGTAGCCATGGCGGGTAGATACTTTTGTTTTTGAGCTTCAGTACCATATTTTAAAAGATATGGCGCAACCACATCTGAATGTAATGAAAAACCCGGACCGGTAACTCCCTTTTTGGCCAACTCTTCAATAAATAAAGCGCTAAAACTGAAATCGAATCCGCTGCCACCATATGCCTCAGGCATATCGATACATAGCAATCCCAATTCCCCGGCACGTTCCCAGATCTCCCGGTTCACCATGCCGTTTTTTTCCCATTCATCCATTTGATCAAGCATTTCATTGTTAATGAAATCCTGAATCATCTTTTGCATCATTTTATGTTCTTCTGATGCGTATATTTCGCGTTCTAATAAAACATTTTGTAACATACGAGCTGGCCATTTGATTTATTGACTTTTAATAAAATCCTTCTTCAATTCTAAAGGTAACCATAAATAAAAGGAAAAATAAAGTTCCTCAATATTGTTTAATTTTAAACAAAGCCAAAATTCATGTGCTACAGAACCAAACTCAATTCTAAACTTTCTGCCCTGGAAAGATCACTGGACGCGAGATTTATTGAACCTGAAAAATACACGCCTCAGGATGAGATCAATGCCTTTACATTTTCAGAGACTCCGGTGATCATAGACGAAAATCGCGGTGAAATAGATATGTTCCACTGGGGATTAATTCCGTTCTGGGCAAAGGATGATAAGATCAAAAAAATGACCCTGAATTCTAAAATTGAAACCGCAAGCGAAAAACCTGCATTCAGAAATTCAGTTAATAATCGATGCCTGGTTATAGCAGACGGTTATTATGAATGGCAATGGCTGGATTCTAAAGGAAGGGAAAAACAGAAATTTCTTATTCAGCCGGTAGATCAGGAAATTTTCGCTTTTGCAGGGATCTATTCCTTTTGGGAAAATCCGCAGACCAAACATCAGCTGAAATCTTATTCCATACTTACCACCGAGGCGAATGAATTGATGAGTGAAATACACAATACCAAAAAGCGTATGCCGGTGATTCTTAAAAAGCAGGATACCAAATCCTGGCTTGCCGGCGAAGACCTGCAAAAGTTTGCGTTCCCATATGAGGTGGAATTAAAAGCTCAGCCAGTGTTATAAGGTCCTGGAAGAAGTAAAGAATGACATTGTCAGGCTTATCTAATATGACTTCCGGCATTCACATCAATGGTCGCTCCTGTTGCGTGATCCATGAGTCCGCTGCACATGAGTCCGACCAAGGGTGCCAGATCTTCAGGTTTAGTGAGTTCGTTCAAAGCGATTTCCTTTAAAACACGTTCTTCGCCATATTGCTCGATAAACTGCTCAGCCATCGCGGTTCGTGTAAAGCCTGGAGAAACCACGAAAGATTTGATATTTTCCTTCCCAAACGAACGTGCAACCGATCGCGCCAGAGAAGTTAATCCGCCTTTAGATGCTGCATACGCGAGATATTCTTCAGTTTCGCCGCGAAAAACTGCCCGGCTGCCGATATAAATGAATCGGCCTCCACCCTTTTCCCTAAAATGATCGATCCCCAGCTTTGTTAAGATTCCAACGGAATTCAGGTTAATATTGATCGTTTTTTTCCATGTTTTCAGCCATTCTTCAGCAGATTGTTCGGTGGAATGTTTTAGAAAAACTCCGGCATTCAGAATAATAGCATCAATTTTTCCAAATTCGGTTGTGACTTCTTCAAAAAGCCTGAAAACTTCAGATTCCTTTTCGAGGTCAGCCTGGAAAATTTGAGAACTTGTATCGTATTTTCTAACCAGTTCTTCCGCAGAAGCCTTATGGCTGTTATAATGAATGGCCACAGTGGCGCCCATTTCCATTAAAAATTCTGCAAGCCCCTTCCCTATTCCTTTTGAGGCTCCCGTTAACAGAATATTTTTTCCTTTCAGGTCTAATTGCATCATCACAGAATATTTTTGATCCATCCACCGTCAACAGCAATCGAAATTCCGGTAATATAGCTTGCTCTTTCGCTGGCAAGAAACGCAACGGCCGCGGCAAACTCTTCAGGTTCACCAAAACGACCCAAAGGAATTTCCTTTTTGGCGTTTTCCACCTCCGGATTTTTATCTATCAAACTTTTAAGCCTGTTGGTATTGGTATATCCGGGCATTACATTATTAACGGTGATATTGTAAGCGCCAAGTTCACTGGCGAGGGTTTTATTGAGCCCCACCACCGAAGCTCTAACCGAATTGGACAAAATTAGATTGTCGACCGGCTGTTTGACCGCCTGAGAAGTAATACTGATAATCCTTCCCCATTTTTGCTGTTTCATCCCGGGAATAAAACTACGGATGATTGAAACTGCACTCGCAAGTAAAAGCTGATAGGCCTTATCCCAGTCATCCTGCTCAAGATCTTCGAATTTTCCGGAAGGTGGACCTCCTGTATTAGTAACCAGTATATCAATATGGTCGTATTTTGAAATTATTTCCTTTACAATCCATTCGCGATCATCAGCATCAGAAAGATCGCCTGCGAGGGCGGTTACTTCGGTATTAAAGGCCGAAGTAATTTCTTTCTTTGTTTTTTCAAGCCTGTCTTTATCGCGGCCGTTAATGATCACCTTTGCTCCTTCGCCTGCCAGTTCCATGGCAACGCTTTTGCCTAGACCCTGGCTTGAAGCTGCCACAAATGCTATTTTATTCTTTAATCCTAAATCCATAAAATTACGAGTCGTTTCTTAAATAAGTATCGGTGCCATCCAGCCAGTCTTTACGAATGGGCGCCCAGGTATCAATTTCTTCCACATCGCCGATCATCAGGGCTTCGTGTGGCAAATTTGGCGGGATCACGATTACGTCACCGGCATTCAAATCTACAGTTTCTTCTTTGTTTTCACCAAACCAGAAGCGGATTGTTCCTGAAAGCACACTGGTCACCTGTTCATTAATATGACTGTGTTGAGGCACCAGGAAACCATCTTTGAATTTCATTTTCGCGACCATAACTTTTTCGCCATAGACCAGCTGGCGTTCCATCTTATCGGTAACCTTTTCAACGGGAATGGTATCCCAGTTCAGTTTTTTTATCATTTTCGATTTATTTTTAAACTGAAAAAAAGATAAGGATATTTCCGTTAATCTAATCTGGCTGAAACTGAGACTGTTTTCGATTTAACCTGGAGATATAAAAGCTGCTGATAAGTATGAAAGCTCCGCCAACATAGGTATTCCAGCTCAGTTTCTCATTCAGAATTAAATATCCGAATAAAATAGCGCTGACGACCTCCAGGTACATCAGCGAGGTAGCAGTAGCCGCAGGAAGGAATTTGAGGCCGAAAAAAAATAATTTAAAAACTACTACTCCAATTACAAGTCCGTAAACCAGGCCAATTCCCATATGGCTGATTTCTGCTGAAGGAAGGCCCGATAAAAAAGGCAAAAAGACGACTGCCCCGGCAATATTCTGATACATAACAATCTGATTCTGGCTGTAATTATGGGTTTCCTTTTTAAACATCATTACGGTAATCGCATAACCTACTGCCGCTCCCAAAGCAGCGAGCATCCCAATAAAGTCATCAGATTCAAAACTGAAAGGTTTTCCGGCATAGGTAACCAAAATTCCGGTAAAGGCCAGGAACAGGAATAACCATTGTTGATTATGAATAGGTTTTTTGTAGTAAAGGCTTTCAATTGCCGTTACAAAAATCGGATAAGAATAGAAAAGCACTACCGCATTCCCTATAGAGGTATATTTATAGGCAATTAAGTAGAGGAACATCCGGCCGGCATTGATAAAGGAAGCCAGGATCATATGCTTGTAATTTCCTTTTAATTCCAAACCTCCTTTTCGCCAAACAGCGGGTAATAAGAACAAAACAGGAACCACGGCTCTAAACCAGGCGATCAGGCCAGTTGACATACTGGTCATCTCCTTGATAAAGACGCCGTTGGTACCGGCAATGAGCGCACAAATTACTACAGCGTAGATCGCTTTTTTTGTCATGAATATCTTCTCGAAGGCGCGAAACTACTCTTTTGGAGAATATTTTTTTTCAAAAAATCATAGAAAATCCATATCAGCCTATAAATCTTTTCGGTTTTCAAAAAAATTTAATCCTTCAATTATTTTCCAAAATGAATACTAAACACTATTGTTTTTCAGGCATATTATTCATGGCAGACATGGCTTTAGTCATACATTCATCACTCATCATTCCCCTGGTGTGCATCATCTCTATCATATTTGCCATCATTCCAGGTCTATTCATAAAAGACTGCATCATGGCTGTGCTGTCCTGCATGTTCATCATGTTTTCAGAATGGTTCATTCCGCCCATGGAACCTCCCATCATCATATTAGAACCGCTGTTATGCTCCAGCATATAATTTCGGAAATCGCTCATATACTCAGGATTGTCAATAATAGAACCGAAAATTTCATTTCTGGTCTCCTCATTTTCCAGGATTGAATTCACGGTTTTGTTTTGATTACAGCTTATGAAAATCAATAATCCTGCGAAGGTTACTACTAAAATTTTTACTTTCATGATCTTAATTTTTTCTGTTTTCTAAATATAGCCAGAGTTAATTTCGATATTTATGATATAAATCAATTGCCTGAAAAAAAAAGAATTACC
Organism: Christiangramia fulva; assembly: GCF_003024155.1. Classification (NCBI taxonomy): domain Bacteria; kingdom Pseudomonadati; phylum Bacteroidota; class Flavobacteriia; order Flavobacteriales; family Flavobacteriaceae; genus Christiangramia; species Christiangramia fulva. The sequence goes on along the minus strand of NZ_CP028136.1, from coordinate 3,232,765 downwards.
GAAATCCCACATTCTTAATCTTAATGAAAATGTTTAATTTAAGCTATGGAAAATTATAAGGTTCCTGCAAAAACGAGAATAGGCCATGTTCATCTGAAAGTTTCAGATCTTGAACGAGCCCTTGACTTTTACTGTGGTCTGTTGGGATTTGAAATTACCACACGCTACGGTGAAGACGCGGTTTTTATTTCGGCAGGAGGTTATCACCACCATATCGGACTAAATACCTGGTATAGTAAAAATTCCGGGCCTGCACCTATGAATAAAACCGGCCTGTTTCATACGGCAATCCTCTATCCTACCCGCAAAGATTTAGCAATTGCACTTCAGCGATTAAGGCAGGCGAATTATCCGCTTACCGGTGCTTCAGATCACGGAGTTTCAGAAGCTATTTATTTAAATGATCCCGATCAAAATGGCGTGGAACTCTACTGGGACCGGCCTCGCGAAGAATGGCCTAAAAAACCGGATGGATCATTGGAAATGTACACTCGGCCACTCGATCTTCAGGATTTACTGACGGAAATTGACAAGGCCCTTTAATGTTTCTACTGAAAGTTATAGAAAGAATAAAATATGTGGCGGATGCCTATGACTAGCGTCCCCAGAAATTTCCAGTAGCCACCGGAATACAGTGGTAAATTTGATCTATGAATTCAAACCGGGCAATTCGGGAAAACAATAGAATAATAACCTTTAACATTTCTTCTTTTCCTTCTAAATTTGAAGAAAAATTCAAATGATACGAAGCATTCGCACTAATTCTTCTAATCAGGATTTCCGAAATCTTGTTAAGAAGCTCGATGCTGACCTGGCTATTAGAGATGGCGATGAACATGACTTTTACGACCAGTTCAATAAAATTGATAAACTTAAATACGTGGTTGTTCTTTACAATGATGAAACTGCAGTGGCTTGTGGAGCTATAAAGGAATATGAAGCCGGAGTGATGGAAATTAAACGGATGTTCGTACTGCCGAGGGAACGAAATAAAGGTTATGCGAGTCTTATCTTAAGGGAACTCGAAAAATGGGCCTGGGAGCTGGGTTATAAGAAATGTATTTTAGAAACCGGCGTAAAACAGATCGAGGCCGTTGGCTTATATCATCGCAATAATTACAGCCGTATAGCCAACTATCCGCCCTATGATAAAATGGAAAACAGCCTCTGTTTCCAGAAGCTGCTTTTTTGAGTTAGTACTGGTTAGCTTTTCTCTTTCACCGTGATTACAGTGCCGTCTTCCTTAATTTCAACGTCCATTTCCTTTTCTTCCTTTCGAAATTCCACATCATAAAAATCGCTTTCGTGGCGGGAGCTCACCACATGACCTATTCTTACTAACTCCAGGTCGGGATATTTCTCTTCTATGGTTTTCTTCACCGCATCAGGCAATTCCTCTTTTTTTATGCTGTTTTCAGTATCTATCCAGGCACCTTCAATGGTGAAATCGGCATGATATTTTTTCCCGTCTTTTTCATAAATAACTTCCCAATAGCCTAAATCGTCCTTTTTCCAGGAGGTGGCTTTTTGATCGGGATATTTTTCTTCAAAAGCCTGTGCCACGAGCAAGGGAAGCCCAGATTCAGTATTTTTCACCACCTTCTTTGCCTGCAATGTCGTTTTCTCCTTGCAACCGCTTAGGCCTATCAAAAGAATGCCTAGCATTATCAAATAGAATTTTTTCATAATCTGAACATTTGAAATACTAAGCTAAAAAGACCTTTAGAAGTAGGGCGTCAATGAAATCATAAATTTATTTAAATGATTATTTTAAGAATTAAACTTCAGTTTTTGCAAGTCCGCCTTTTTTTACCAGTTCATTTTGAATATTTGTGGGCACAGGCTGGTAAGATGAAAAACTTGATTTAAACGTAGCCCTTCCCTGGGTAAGCGAACGCAGATCGGTAGAATAACCAAACAATTCAGCCTCAGGAGCGATACATTTTAAAATCTGATAATTTTCAGTACTATCCACCCCTTTTATGATCGATCTTCTGGATTGCAGGTCGGTCATTATGTTTCCTACCATATCTTCCGGCACTTTTACGGTTAATTCCAGAGTGGGCTCCAATAATTTGGGATTCGCATTTAAAAAAGCTTCCCGAAAAGCATGGGCTCCAGCAATTTTAAAGGAAATATCATTAGAGTCTACAGGATGCATTTTTCCGTCATAGACCATCACCCGAACATCGCGGATATAAGAACCGGTAAGTGGCCCATCCTCCATCACTTCCAGAATGCCTTTCATAATAGATGGAAGGTAACGCTGGTCTATCGCTCCTCCCACGATGCAATTGTAAAAGATAAGTTTCCCGCCCCAGGGAAGATCAACTTCTTCTTTTCCACGAATACTGAACCCCTCAGGTTCGGGCATTCCTTCCTGCCAGGGTTCTATTTTCATATGCACCTGGGCAAATTGCCCAGCTCCTCCCGATTGTTTTTTATGTCGGTAATTCGCAGTTGATGAACGCTGTATGGTTTCCCTGAAAGCGATTTTCGGCTTTTCAAAATTTACTTCAATTCCATAAATATTGTTGAGCATCCATTCGATTATTGCCAGTTGCAATTCTCCCTGGCAGGCCACGATAAGCTGCTTTCCTTCTTTAGAATAAGATACGACCACCGTAGGATCCTGGCTATGGATCTTCTTTAAGGCTTCACTGAGTTTTTCCTCATCTTTAGTATTGACCGCTGAAATTGCTTTTCGATACCTGGGTTGTGGGTATTGAATAGGTTTTATTTCCACCTCATGACCGGGTTCTGAAAGCGTGTCATTGGTTTCCGTAAATTTTAATTTCAGAGTGGCGCCAATATCACCCAGGCTTAGTTTATTCACGGGTTTCCGCTCTTTCCCATCCATGATAAAAAGCTGATTAAGGGTTTCGGTTTCGCCATTTCGGGAATTAACGAGTTTGTCATTGGCTTTTACCTCTCCTCTTTTAACTTTAAAGAAGGTTAGTTGTCCCAGGTTTGGCTGATGAACGGTTTTAAAAACGAAGAGCGCAACAGGTTTTTCCTTTTTCGGAAAAATGTCTTTACCTTCAGTACTTTGTTCCGGTTCAAGATCGGCTGCCGAAGGCACTACATTATCTATAAAACCCATCAATCTTCCGCTACCCATATCGTTTAATGCAGACATGCAGAATACCGGAAAAAGTTCATGATTAAGCATTCCTGTTTTGATCCCTTTTCGCATTTCGTCCTCGTTAAGCGTGCCTTTATCAAAGAATAATTCCATCAATTCCTCATCATTTTCAGCTGCTTTTTCAACCAGTTCATTATGAAGGTAAGCCGCCGTTTCTTTTTGGTCCTTCGGAATTTCGAGCTTTTCAGGTTTTCCTCCTTCCGCAGAAAATTTATACATTTTCATTTTTAAAACGTCTACTATGCACTGAGAACCATTTATAACAAGCGGATATTGAACTTTTATGGCATTGTTGCCCACAAGGCTTTTTATACTTTTAAAGCTTTCCTCGAATTTCGCGCTGGGATGATCTATTTGGTTGATCACGAACAACGAAGGCTTGCGATATTTATCGATATAGCTCCAAATGATCTCTGTGCCCACCTCTACTCCCTGCTGTGCACTAAGAACGGTAACCAGGGTATCTGCAACCCTTATGGAAGAAATGATCTCGCCTATAAAATCATCCAGGCCGGGGGTATCGATAATATTGATCTTGTAATTGCGCCATTCGGTATGGAGCGGCGTCGCAAATACCGAATATCCTTTTTGATGCTCTATTTCGTGATAATCTGAAACAGTATTTCCCGATTCTACCGCTCCTCTTCGGTTCAAAAGACCGGCTTCAAATAACATGGTTTCGGCCAGAGTGGTTTTACCGCTGTTATGCGCACCAACAAAGACTATGTTTTTGATGTGTTTGTCATCATAAATTTTCATTTTTGAATGTTTTTTTGGATGGACACTTGTTGAATTCGGCAATTTCCTGGAAGAAAGGCTATAAAAACGGTGATTTTCATAAATTCAGGATTTGCTCTCTTAAAGATAAAGAATCCTGACCTAAAATCTTTCAATTTTATTCTGAAGACAAGGTTTTATGATAATGATCAGCAAAATGTTCTGTCGAGGTGGAAAAAATGACATTGAAGTGCTTCGGAAAAAGCAGAAATACTCACAGAATATCTATGAATTTTCCTCTTTTTCATGTTCTTCAATATCCTTTCTCAGGTCCAGTTTTCTAAAACTGGGGAAGATGGCGCCCATTCCGAGTACCGTTAAAAGAGTCATACTTCCGCCAAAAATAACTGCGGGAACTGTCCCAAGGATCTTAGCGGTAAGGCCGCTTTCAAAAGCACCAAGTTCATTAGAGGAGCCCACGAAAATCGAATTTACCGAAGACACTCTGCCGCGCATATGATCCGGCGTTTTAAGCTGAAGAATGGTTTGCCTGATAACCATGGAAATACCGTCGGTTACACCGCTAAGAAAAAGTGCAATCACAGAGATCCAGAAGATCTCTGAAATTCCGAAAGCAATGATGCACAATCCGAAACCAAAAACCGCTGCCAGTAATTTCATCCCTGCATTTTTATTCAGTGGATAATAAGCCGAAGTAAACATGATGATCACAGCGCCAACAGCAGGTGCTGCCCTTAAAATTCCGAAGCCCTCAGCCCCGACCTTGAGAATATCCTGGGCGAAAATGGGAAGCAGGGCCACTGCTCCTCCAAAAAGCACGGCAAACATATCAAGAGCAATCGCACCAAAAATGACTTTGGTATCGTACACATATTTCACTCCCTCTTTCAGGCTTTTCATCACCGGTTCACCGATCTTCGGATTAAGGATCGGTTTTTTGGAAATCTGAGTCAGCCCTCCCAGGGAAAGCGCAGAAAATCCGAATATGATACACATAGACCAGTGCACACCTATCCAGTCAATGCTAAAGCCTGCAAGCGCGGGGCCGAGTACAGCCGCCAGTTGCCAAACTGAACTGTTCCAGGTCGCGGCATTGGGATAAACCTTTTTAGGAACAATAAGTGCAAAGAGCGAAAAATAAGTGGGACCTAAAAATGCCCGAACAATGCCGCCAATGAAAATGAGAAAATAAATGGAATATAAAATGAAATGTTGCGACAGATCAGCGGTTATTAGCGGCCAGGTTAGTAAAAAGAGGCCAAGGCTGATCACTGAAAATCCCAGCAAACATTTTAAAAGAAGTCCTTTTTTCTCTTTCTGATCTACAATATGCCCGGCGAAAAGTGCCAGAGAAACTGCGGGAATTACCTCCATCAGACCTATCATTCCAAGGGAAAACGGATCTTTAGTAAGTTTATAAACCTCCCATTCTATCACGATAAACTGCATGGTTCTCGCAAACACAAAAGCGAAACGCACCAGTAAATAAGTTCGAAATTCTCCATAACGCAGAGAAGCGTAGGGATCGGTTTTGGGCATAAAGTTCGGTTTAGTTCCAGAAAATCAAATTTAGGAAGTATGATTTTTAAAATACAGTTTCTGCTGGAATAATATTTAAACGAAAGCTGTAAAGCTTGATATTTCTCATGTTTTTTTTAACTAATTGAAGCTACTTTGGATAAGAATTTTAAAGTCTTGATTGTCATGAAAATAAATAAAAAATTAGGTCTGGGCCTGCTACTTTTTTTTAGCTGCCTAAACTTGACGGCCCAGCAAAAATGGACTTTTGAATTTCGTCCCGATCTTAATTTTCCCACTACTAAAATCGAAAACGAGAAATTTAATACGGGATTTGGTTTCGATGCCAGTATTTCCTATAAATTCACCTCTGCATTTGGGGTTTATGCTGGCTGGGGCTGGAACATCTACAGAATAGAAAATCTTCCCGATACAGGCAATATCGATATCGATGAGACCGGTTACACTTTTGGCGTGATTTTCAGCCATCCTATTTCAGATCCTTCGTTTTCCTATTTTTTAAGACTGGGAGGTATTTATACGCATCTCGAATTGGAAAATGGGGCTGGCGATACTATTGCCAGCAGCGACCATCAACCCGGTTGGGAGATCGCTGCAGGCCTTGATTTTTCATATTTCGGCAGCTTTAGTCTTTTGCCGCAGATTGGTTACCGCAGTTTTTCTGCCGATTTTTCTTCGGAAGATATATATCCTAAAATTGACCTGAATAACCTTTTCTTCGGAATTGGCATTGCGAAGAGTTTTTAAATTTCATACCTCGATGAAGTTTTTCCTAAGCATACTTATTTTTATTCACGCTCTGATACACTTTATGGGATTCCTGAAGGCTTTTCATTTTTCTGAAATTTCAGGAATATCTCTCAGCATTTCAAAAACCGAAGGCTTCTTCTGGTTATTAGCTTCCCTGATATTTATTGGTTCGGAAATACTTTTTTTGGTAAAGATATCCTGGTGGCCTTTTGTGGCAATGGCGGGTATCCTCCTCTCCCAAATTCTTATAATAATTAATTGGAGTGATGCGAAATTTGGAACGATCCTCAATATTTTCCTTCTGATTCTCATAATTCCGGCAATCGGAAAATTTGGGTTCGACAGTAATACCGAAGCTGAGATAAAGCAAATGGAGCTTCAAAAATCTATTTCTGAAGAAGAAGTCATCTCGGAAAATCATCTTACCGACCTCCCTCCTATTGTTCAAACCTGGATGAAATGGTCGGGAGCTTCGGAAAATAAAAAAATCAACACTGTGCATCTTTTTCAGAATGGTAAAATGAGAACAAAACCTGAGGGAAAGTGGATGCCGTTTATCGCTGAAGAGTTTTTTAATGTGAATAAACCTTCCTTTCTCTGGAAAACCAGGGTTAAAATGTTTCCCGGCATCTATCTTTCCGGGAGGGATAAACTGAAGGACGGAAAAGGTGCCATGCTCATTAAAGTCATGGACTTTTTTCCGGTGGTAAACGAAAAGGATAATGAAAAGATCAATTCTGGAACGATGATCCGGTTTTTAGGCGAAATTTGCTGGTTTCCTACTGCAGCCTTCAGCAACAGTATCAGTTGGCAGGAAATTGATAAAAATTCGGCAAAAGCCATTTTCAGGCAGGACGGAAAGGAAGTATCGGGTATCTTTCATTTTTCTTCAGAAGGAGAATTGCTAACTTTTGAAGCCGAATGTTATTACAGCAGTGGTCCCGAGGCAAAAAAAGAAAAATGGTTGGTTGAAACAATCCAAAGTGATTATTTTGGAGAATTTAGAATTCCTTCCCGGAGCAAAGTGAGCTGGATACTTCCCAACGGTGATTTTCACTGGTTAAGCCTTAATATTACAGGCATCGAATATCGATAAAACGATTTTTATCTTTCAATTCCTGAAAAGTTGCTAATCTTTTGAAAAATCTTCCTTGCTTAATAAAATTCCCAGCGGTTTCACTTCCTGGATATTCAGTAAAACCATTGTGATTATTCCCATAACCGGGACCGCGAGGATCATTCCTATTATTCCCCACAAAATATTTCCTATTATAACCACGAGAATCACAAAAAATGGATGAACATCTACTTTGTCGCCCACTACGTATGGTTGCAACATATAACTTTCCACAAATTGAGTGACAGAAAAAGTGAGGAAGATACCAACCAGGGTCATAATGGTTCCCCCCGTAAGGAATCCAAAAACAACAGCCATGCTAAAAGCGATCATATTTCCCAAATAGGGAATTATTGTGAGCAGGGCAGCAATGATGCTTACCAGAATGTAATTATTAACTCCTGAAATCCCCAGGCCAATAGAATATAATACCGCCAGGATTCCCATTAGTAATAATTTTCCTCGTAAATATTCAGGTACCACATGAACAGATTTACTGATGACCTGTTTTACTTTAGGCTGCTTGTGCCGGGGAAATACGTTGATCAGAAAATCTTTAAAGATATGCCTGTAAGCCAGTAAAAAAAAGACATATATAAAAGTTAGCAGGTAATTGGCCAAAGTACTGAGTAATGCCATTATAAATTTACTAACATTGCCACTTCCCCCACTGCCACTAATCATCTCGCCAGCTTTTTTTTCAACCTTTTTTAGTCTTTCGGGAGTAAGGGGAGTATTATTAATAGCAAATTCTTTGATCCTTTCTATTTTCGGTTTTAGGTTTTCTTTTAACTGGGGCCAGTTTGAAGTAAAATTTTTCACCTGAAGGGAGATTAGAAACAACAAGCCCAGGGAGATGAAAAACAAAATTAAACTGCTGAATACTGCTGCGAGCGTTCTTTTTATGCCTTTTTCCATCCACTGGGAGGCGGGCAACATTATAAGGCTAAGCACTACAGCTACGAAGAGTGGTGCAAAAAAACCTTTGGCATGTGCAAGCCCTGAAAATAAAAAATAGATAAATAAGGTAGCAGCTGTTGCTGTATAAAGAATCTTCTTTCGTGAGACCATTGTTTAGATTTCTTAAATTTCAATATCGGAAATGTTTCAAACAGTTAGTATTAAAGAAATCAAAAAGAGCGAAGTGTTTTCGTTATAAAACAATAAAAGTGCCCAAATTTGCCTTAGAATGTAGAATTTTAGCTGGCAAAAGTTATCCTTTTGATTATATCATTTTACGAACCACCGTAGCAGGGAATTTCATTTTTTTTAAAAGTGATTTATACTGCTGGTCATCTCTGAAAGGTGCAAGCACAGGCTCCTCTATTAACCATGTCATTTCTACTTCGTGCCTGTCAAAAGATCTTTGAAGCCATTCATAGGTTTTTTCTTTATCGTTCCTTTCCGCATAATAAAGTGCAATAAACCATGCCGGACTTCCCGTTGCATGTGCTTTATAAAGGTCTTTGAGCCTATTTAAATAATATTCAGAACTTTTTCCTTCCCCTTTCTTCGTTAAATTGCTGCTAAGCCACAATGAGAGAGTATTATTTAGAGCTCCTATTTCTTCCATGTGTTTTAATTGCTGCCGTGCAAGGTCATATTCTCCCAAATAATAATAAACTTTAGCAGACTGTGAAAGATAATAACGATTATAGCTAAATAGAGCATCACCTGTTTTTAATCTCTCCAGAGCGGCCTTTTTATTCCCCATGAACATAAGCAGTTCAGCCCTGTCACCATAATTGCCGGCGACAGTAGGATTTTCGGAAAAAATTCTATCGAGACAATTAAGAGCTGCCTGGTAACGACCGGTTTTAATGGCATAATCGTAAATAAACGCTATAAAATCTGTGCTTGGGTTATCTTTATATTTTTGAAAATAGTATTCCATCTTTTGGAAATCCCATTCATAGAAATAATATCCTGCATAAAGAGAATGTTCCACACTTCTATTTCCGGGATCTATTGCCTGGGCTTTAATGAGTAATCGCTTGGCGTTTCCCCATGCGGTTTCCTCATTATACATCCCAACTATAAGGCCTCCAAATATCCAGGTATTGGCAAGACCTACATAAGCCTCTAAAAATGACGGATCTAAATCTATAGCTCTTTGATAAAGTTCCTGTGCCTTATCATAATCATTGTAAGGACTATTGTACAGCATGGTCTCTGCTGCCATATAATTTTCGTAAGCCTCCTGATTAAGGGTTAAAACTTCCTTTAAATCTTTAGATTCTTCCGCCTTTATCTCGGCATTCATTAAAGTAGCCAGGCTTTGGGCAATGTCTGCCTGAAACGAAAATATCTCCTGTATTTTCCATTCTCCCGAGAAATCTTTATTCCAGACAATATTTTTAGAATCTGAATCCCAGGCTTCAAGATGGATCTTAAATCTATTTTCTGAAAATGACAATTTTCCAGTAGTCACAAACCTTACTTTCAATTGTTTCGCTGTGCTGGTTAAATCAGGTTTTCCATTGTTAAAATCCATTACCGCATTATAGGAAGAAACCTTATCGATAGCATTTATTTTTTGAAGTTTTTGAATGATGGCTCTCGTCATTTCGGTGCCAAGTTTCTTCTGTTTTTCATCTCCCCCTTCTATTTGGAGAGGTAAAAGAGCTATTGTTTTATCCCCGAATTTTTCGTTTGATTGAGGTTTCTGGCTGGAAACGCTGTGGTTTGAAATTAGAATGGCAGAAATGATTATAATCAATAAAGAAGCCCCCAGAATAATATTTTTCTTATTTCTTCCAAGTACCGACCTTTTCCCGGTATTCGGAAATTCTTTCATATTATCGTTCTGGATCTCGAATCTAAATTTTGCTTCCCCTGGCGGATATCCGTATAAATCTTTGAAACAGGTATTGAAGTAAGTAGGACTACTAAAACCTACTTTATAAGCAATTTCTGAAACTGTAGATTCATCATTTACAAGCATTTTAAAGGCTTCATGAAGCCTTATTTCTTTTATAAACTGGGTGACAGATTTTCCTGTGGACTTTTTAAGTTTGCGGTGAAGTTGAGAACGGCTTATTCCATACTGCGACGCAAGAACTTCTGCTCCAAATTGTTCGTTTTGAAGATTTTCCAGGATTAATTGTTTTAACCGCTGGATGAAAACCTTGTCTTTTCCAACCCGAGCAGACATCATTGCTTTTTGGTTATAAATATATGACAATTAGAAATTTACTAAATTAAAATGAATGACAATACGGGGATCATCTTCATTTTTCAGATAATTTCATATTAAGCTGTGTCAAAATGACGAAAGCGCGGAATCACCGCGCTTTCTCCAAACTAAACCTTTCAGATAAAAACTATTTAAAGGCTTACTTTTAACTTCTTTCTCTCGCTGCCATTACTCATGTAAATACGGTATAAATTACTTGCCTTTTGCGTAGGGCCTTCATAAGAAGTAAGATATTTATTGTCTATGATTCGCCAACCGTCATTTTCACTAATGACTTTTCTGATAATCTCTTTTGGAAGAGGTACACTTTTAAATTTACCCAGAGCGTAAAGAATTTTGCCCTCACCATCATAAAAAGTGTTTACACTGCCTTTGGTTGATTTAAATATCACTTCATAAAAAGAAAGCTTTTGATCAAAATCTGGCATTTTTTTAACGTCGAATGCGGCAATCGCCTTTTGAAGATTAATAGCTTCCTGAGGTGCCAGGCTCTTTTGTACTTCCTTCAAATATTCAGGATGGATGATTTTTACTGTAAGATCTACAGGTTCGAGTTCGATCTCTTTTTTGATTTGTGAATGCCCCAGGCTAATCGCTCCGATGAGGAACAAACTAATGATGACTTTTTTCATGACTAAAAATTTAAATGATTAATGATTTATTTCACCAAAGATTAAAATTCTTAGTGCATCATGCTTAACAATTATGTATCAGATAGTTAAAACTTTAATTCTAACTTGTGTGTAAAATTTTTAAAGTGTTTAAATTATGTAGCATTTTCTCTTTTTACCTGTACAGGAAACTTCATTTTGTCTAGTATTGTCTTATAAATTGGACCATCTCTCAAAGGTTCTAGGATGGTTTCAGCTTGCAACCAGGTTAATTTTTCAACTTATTCCTCAATTCCAGAATATTAAAGAAATCAAAAACCTTTTATTAAAGAAGTGAAGAATTGTAAATTCATAAAAAAGAAATGCCTGAAGGAAAATCGAATATCGCCATTTATGCTGCTATCGCCGCAAACATTTTAATTGCTGCCAGCAAATTCATTGCCTCTTTCTTTACAGGAAGTTCAGCAATGTTGGCTGAAGGTATCCATTCTATTGTAGATACCGGTAATGGTCTTCTCCTGTTAATGGGAATTAAAAAATCCAGGCAGAAGCCTGATAAACTTCATCCCTTTGGTTATGGAAAGGAAGTATATTTCTGGAGTTTTGTGGTAAGTATTCTTATTTTCTCCCTTGGAGGAGGATTCGCGATCTATGAAGGAATACATCACCTAACCCATCCTGAACCTCTCAAAGATCCGGCGTGGAACTATGCGGTTCTCGGTGCAGCCATTCTTTTTGAAGGAACTTCTCTTTTTATCGCTATCAGAAATTTCAATAAAACAAGGGATCGGAAATCAAACAATATCATCAAAAATATTATCAGAAGTAAAGATCCAACTTCTTTCGCGGTGATTATTGAAGATAGTGCCGCCGTAGCCGGCTTGGTGGTAGCTCTTTTAGGTGTTTTCTTAACTCAGCAAACCCAAAATCCGTATATAGACGGGGTCGCTTCTATCATTATTGGAGCTATTCTTTTACTGGTGGCAACTTTTTTGGCCAGAGAGAGTAAAGGATTATTAATAGGTGAAAGCGCTTATCCTGAAGTTATTAAGGCGGTAGAAAAGATTTTAGAAGAAAACAGGCAGGTCAAAGGTTTTTCCATGCCTCAAACCATGCATTTAGGACCAGAAAAAATCTTATTGATCGTGGAAATAGACCTGGCTGATGATATGGATTTATTAAAAGCGGAAGACCTCGTAAAAAAACTTCGCGAGGAAATAATGGAAAAAGTGTCGTCTATCCAGGAAGCATATATCCAAACCACCAATAACCTCAAAAAGTGAATAACTTAAGCTTTTTCTTTTTCAGAAAAAATTCAGATTACCTTTTACTCTTTCTCATGCAAATATTTAAAAACAGCAGCGAAATCCATATCAGCCATGTTCTTATGTTTCGCAAGACCGTAAACTTCCTTGGCAGCGCTGGTTAACGGACTCGGCTGGCCTAATTCGTAAGCAGTTTCAGTGAAAAGATGAAGGTCTTTTTGAAGGTGTTTTAGCGGAAAATTCGGTTCGTAATCGTTGTTTTCGATCCGGTAGCGAAAAACATCCAGAATAGGTGCCGTAACGGGAGTTTTCAGCAATATATCCAATCCCATTTTTTTATCGATCCCCATAGCCATTCCTAAATTAAGGCTTTCAGAAAAGGCAAGCATACTTTGGCCGAGCAACTGGTTGATCATGATTTTCATGGCTGCACCTTTTCCATTTTCCCCTATATGAACAGCGTCTTTTCCCATTTTCTGAAAAAGAGGTTTTGCTTTATCAAAATCTGAAGGCTCACCTCCCACCAGAAATAACAACTCTGCCTCCTCAGCAGGTTTTTTAGAACCGGAAACAGGAGCATCAAGAAAACGTATATTTTTCTCTTTCGCGGCTTCTGCCATTCTTTTGCTAAAGGAAGGATTTACGGTACTGCTGTCAATCCATAAACTTCCCTCAGCCATGGAGCTTAAAAATCCCTCTTTTCCTGTTGCCAGTTTTTCAACAACATCGGGGTTTTCGAGCATAGTAAAGAGAATATCTACTTCTTTACCGGCTTCTGCGGGTGAATTGGCCCATTTAGCACCGTTTTCAAGTAACTCCTTTGCCTTTTCTTTAGTACGGTTATAGACTTTTAAATCATATCCGGCTTTTTGAAGATTTCGGGCCATTCTGCTACCCATTATTCCAAGACCTATAAATCCTATTTTCATAATTCAGGTTTTTATCAAATTTAAAGCTATGCTTCTGTGCCTACAAATCAGCAGGAAATTTAGCATAAATTTATGACCGACTCTTTTAAAATACCTTTGTTTCCTTCTATTTTCATTCAAAAAATCAAGATATGAAAGCAGTTGGTTTTACTCAGTCATTACCTATCCAGGATCCTCAAAGCTTTTTTAATTTTAAAGCAGAAAAACCTGAACCCGGGCCACATGAACTTTTAATAAAAATAAAAGCTGTTTCAGTGAATCCCGTGGATTATAAAGTAAGACAATCGGCAGCAAAACAAAAAGAACTTGAAGAACCCAAGATAATTGGCTGGGATGCCTGCGGAATAGTTGAAAAGGTAGGCGAAGGTGTATCTCATTTTATTGCCGGCGATAAATTATTTTATGCCGGTGATCTTACCAAACCCGGTTGTTATGCCGAATATCAGGTAGTAGACGAACGCATCGCTGCCAAATCTCCTGAAAATCAGAGCTGGGAAGAAATTGCCGCTATTCCTCTTACCGGATTGACAGCCTGGGAATGTATTTTTGACCGAATGAAGATTGAAGAAGGTGATGGTGAAGGTAAAACCATTCTCATCATTGGAGGTGCAGGCGGTGTGGGATCTATAGCAATCCAATTACTGAAAGCTCTGACCAATTTTAAGGTTGTTGCCACTGCATCAAGAGATGAAACAACTGCATGGTGTAAAAAAATGGGAGCCGATAAAGTGATCGGCCACAATGCACTTGCAAAAGAACTGGAAAACAATTCGATAGATTATATTCTGAATTTTGCCGATACCTCCGGATACTGGCAAACAATGGCCAATTTGATAAAGCCACAGGGAGGAATTTGCGCCATAGTAAACACTACCGAACCTGTAGACATCAATCTCTTGAAGAATAAAAGTGTTTCTTTTCACTGGGAGCTTATGTTCACGCGCAGTCGCTACCAGACAGCCGATATGGAAGCTCAGCATAAAATTCTCGCTTCCATCGCCTGGCTAATGGAAAATAATAAAATTAAATCTACCCTACACAAAAAATTTGAAGGTCTTGAAGCTGAAACCTTTAAAAAAGTACATGAGCTTCAGGAATCAGGGAAATCTATCGGTAAAAATGTGATTGTTTACTAAATGGTTATTCCTCCTTGATCGGAACGAAAAAAATTGGAACTTTTGTTTTTTCAAGTACTTTGGAAGCCGTTGTTCCCATTAAAACCTTTTCCAAAACCGAATGGCTATGAGTTCCCATCACTATTAGGTCGGCATGCCACTCTTCAGCATAACTCAAAATAGCTGAAGATGTAGATCCTTCGGCCAAATGGGTGCTCACGTTCTCATCTTCCAGGTGTTCTGCCGCGGTTCTCAAAAAATCTTCTGCCACTTTGCGAAGTTCTGAGATCACATTAAGGTCAACCTGCATTTCATTATATCCTTCATATCCCATAAAAGTTGGATAATTTACACCGTAGTAACTTACATCGGCAAGTACATGAAGCAAACACACCTCTGCTCCAAGCTTTTTAGCCAGAGCATATCCTTCTTTTGCCACTTTTTCGGTATTGGGGTTATAATCAATGCCTATTAAAACTTTTTTCATATCATGAAAGTTAGATTTTCTAAGTTAAGCGATTTTCCTTTCAAAAAAAATTCATTACTTCCAAAAATTGAATCTGTAAATCTTAAGAAAAAACAGCAAAATATGACCAATATCATCTTTTTATAATTCTGTTTGAGAGGGATTTGGCGTATCTTTAAAAGTAGGTATCTAAAAATCAAATTCTTATGAAAACCACAAGAGAAGCCGCAAAAGAGGCCAGTCACAAGCAAATGGTAAAACATCTTCAGGATCTACTGGATAGAAATTACGATGCTGAAAAAGGATACAAAGAGGCGATGGAGCATACAGAAAATATCAGTTTAAAACATTTTCTAAGAGACCAGGCGGCTTTACGAAACCATTTTGCTACAGAAATCGATAAAATGCTCCATGAAATAAACGAACATCCACAAGTGGGAAGCGAAAGAAAGGGGCTGGGAAACCTCCATCAGTTCTGGTTAAATTTTACGAAGACTTTCAGTAAGCCGAATGATGAGAAAATACTTGAAAAGTCTATAAAGGATGAAAAAGAAATGATCAGGCATTATGAAGAAAAAATGAGGAAATTCATTTTTCCTGTCAGTATAAAAGAAAGATTAATGAATCATGTCGGTGAGCTTCGAAAAAGGCTTTCTGAAGTTAAAATACTGGAAGATATTGAATAAAAAGTGATTGAAATTAAATTGATGATTTTTAGTAATTTTTGTGAATCCTGGCGGCGAAAAGATGAAGCTTTATCCCGTCAGGGTTTTTATTTGACAACAAAAAGTTGATAGTTATCCTTTTTAAAGCTACCTGGAATTAATTTTTTACCACGATAAGCTGGGCTTTTGCACCTGTTAAAAGATTCCATTCTTTTTTTGCGACCTGCTCACCTTTTGTATTTACCACCCGCAATTCTGCTGTATTCGGTCCTGAAGTTCCCTGGTTAAGGGCAACAAATTCAATACTGTTAAAGCCGTCCTGAAGCACCACCATTATTGGTGTAAATCCGCCTTCCAAAGTAAGGTTGGGATTCACCACCTGGCCATTAACAATGACTTTTACTCTATCTCCGTCAACATATTCATGGTCACGGCAATAAACCTCTACAAATTTTCCAGTGGTTACCACATTCCCTAAACTCTGATCATTTCGGTATTCCTCCTTTGCAGCTTTATCTTTATCCCATTTCTCCTTAATAGCATCTCCGGCGGTTAAAAGATTATTCGGATTTTCCCGTAAATCGATAGCTTTAGGTTTATCTCTCAGGAAACGGCTTTCGGTCTCTGTTTCCTCTTTTTTTAGAATTGGAAAACCTGTTTTGTTCTCTTCAGCCTTTATAATTGGTCCAGTAGGAATGGTTTTAGGAAGTTCCTGAGCATAGATCCCTGCACAGGCAATAAGCAATATTCCCAGAAAAAGGTATTTCATTATGCAATTTATTTTCTTCTTATTCATCATCAAAAATACGGCCAGAAATGTACAAAAGTCTCTCCATAAAATAGGGATAAAATAAAATGCACCTGGGGTTCCCAATCAAAATAGTGAAAATTTTAAAGCTGTCCTGATTAATTACTTAATAGCGACTGAGAAATATGCCGTTTTTCAGGTCCGTTTCATTTTGGTAACGTACGTACGTAATTCCCTGACCTTATTTTTGTCCTTTTTGAAAACATACACATCGCAAAACGCAAAACGCCTTCTCTTTCCCGGTTCTTTTAATTGAAATATCCCTTCTACCACAGCGCGATCATCATCAATAATGATATCATTAACGGTAATATCCATGGGGCCGTTCTCTTTCATTTTCTCCAGTTGCTCGCGAAATTCATCAAGGCCGCTAAGTTTATCTTCCCCTACAATATCCCATTTTATATCTTCTGTAACATTGCTAACCAAAAAGTCGAGATCGCAGCTGGCAAATGCCTCATTCATTTTTTCTATCAGATCTTTTTTACCCATTTTTAGCTTTTTGCAATTAAACTTTTTTACCTCTGGTTTACAGTTATTTAGCTTTAAAAATACGGTTTTATTTTGATATTCTATTTTCGACAACCGAAAGGCGATTTAAAATCAGGAAATCCCATGAGTTTTTCTTAAAAAGCTTCAGTGAAAATACGAAGCTGTTTTTATTCAAAAGTGTAAATTTGAAAAGCAACAACTAGAGAAAAATAATATGGAAGTTCAGGAATTACTTCAAATAAATTCTATAGCCAATAATTTTATTGCCCAATTAAGGGATAAAGAGATACAGAAAGACCGAATGCGTTTTAGAAAAAATATTGAGCGCCTGGGAGAGATCCTTGCTTATGAACTAAGTAAAGAGCTTAATTTTTCTTCTGAAAAAATCGCTACACCATTAGGCGAGAGTACGGTTAATGTCCTGCGGAATGAACTGGTGATCTGTTCTATCCTTCGTGCCGGATTGCCATTACACCAGGGAATTCTGAATTATTTTGATGAGGCTGAAAATTCTTTTATTTCAGCTTACCGGCACCACCCCAATAACGATGAAAATTTTGAGGTACTTGTAGAATATCTCGCTTCCCCCTCATTAGAAAACAAGACGCTCATTCTGGCTGATCCCATGCTGGCAACGGGACGTTCTTTTACCAATGTGCTAAAGGCTCTGGAACCAATGGGAAAACCCGCGAAAATCCATCTGGTATCGGTAATTGGTTCAGAAGAAGGTATTGAGTATTTAAAGCAGGAATTTCCGGAAAATTCGAAACTTTGGATAGCCACAATAGACAAATCACTCGATAAAAACGGATATATAGTACCCGGTCTTGGAGATGCCGGTGACCTATGTTTCGGTGGAAAACTTCAGCATTAAAACGGATAACCTATCGCGAAATTAAATACGGGTTCGGTAATGCCAAACTCCCACCGATTTCCCAGGTCTTTTCTTGGATCATGAAGTGGAATTCCCACATCAAACCTTATTACGAAATTCTGAATATCCACCCGAAGTCCGGCACCTGTACCAATTCCCAATTCTTTTATAAAATCGGGGCCGAATTCTCCGCCAGGTAATCCCGTAACTGATGCCCCCTTACTGTTCCATACATTTCCGGCATCCAGAAAAACTGCTCCTTTTAAATAAGTTACAATGGGAAAACGATATTCGGCATTTGCCTCAAGCCTTATATTCCCATTTTGATCACGGTAGCCTATGTCATTTCCGTTTTCACTGGGATCATAACTTCCAGGACCGAGTGACCTTATCTGGAAAGCTCTTACACTATATGGTCCACCGGCAAAATATTGTTTGCTAAAAGGCATCACTTCAGAATTGCCATAGGGAATTCCATAACCCGCGAAGAACCTGGTGGCGATCACGTGATCATTGCCCAGTCTCCAATGGTATCGAAAATCGGCATCAAGTTTGGCATATTGGGCGAAATCCAGGCCTAAGATCTCCTCCTGCCCGGCATTATTTTTTTTTGCAAAAAGGCTCAGGGTATTTCCGGCGATATCAAGATTTGTATTTAGAAAGAAAACATTTGTTTTATTGAGATCTACCATCCCATTATAAATAAAGGAATACGTGAGGCCAGCAATAAATTCTTTTTTGAAACTACTTTCCAGAAAAGGATTATTCCGCAGGATAGTATCAAACTCTTTAGTGACATTCGCCAACTTCACATAATTTACATCTATGGGATTAAGTTCATGTGATATATAACGGTTGGCATTCCAGAAATATCCAAAACTGGTTTTTAACGAGGTAAGGGTAAACAGCTCACTGCGTTTTAGATATTCGCCACCAAGGCTAATCTTGGTACGCGGGATATCATATTTAAAAAAGTCACTGTCTATTTCTAGCGGAAATAGAAGACGCGGAATGATGAGATCATTGGTAAGCCCTAACTGAATACTGCTCCTGCCCTTTTTATTTCCTGAAGAGATCTGATATTCATATCCAGCATCAGCCGTAATATGAAGACTTTCCCCTCCTTTAAAAAGATTCCGGTTGGTAAACGAAACAGCCAGGTGCGGACCTGAAAAATTATTCGATTTTGTAACCCCCTTAAGTTCTGCCCTGATAGCGCGTTTCTTTAAAGGGGAGAGATAAATATTCGCCTCGATCAAACCAAGGCTGTCTTTTGCCCGGGTGTCTATCTCATCATACTGAATATTTACAAATTTATAGGAACCTATTGAGGCAAGCCTGCGGCTGGTACTTCGTGAAGCATCGGCATCGTAATAATCACCGGTCTCAATAAGAATATACGGATCTAAATATTCAGGTTTGAAGATCATCTCATCCTGAAAATAGTTCTTATCCTTATAGCGTTTGTAATTTTTGGTAAGCGAATCTTCGTCTACATTATAGTTGGCATAGACATTCACATTGGAGATCTTGTATGGAATTATAGATTTTTTCGGAACATCTTTTTTCAGTCTTAAATAAAGATCGAATTTCTTCAGATCATACTGGTTCGTATCGGCTTCGAAAATCAAGAATCCGGGATTGAAGTTATAATAGCCTTTTTCCTTTAAATTATTGTCTATACGCTCTCTTTCAGCTTTAAAGGCGGGAAGGTCAAAACGCATACCTTCTTCCAAAAGGGTTTTTTCAAGGTTGATATCATGATAGACCATCGCCGTATCGGTATCCAGCTGATAGGTTTCCAGGGTATAAGGAGCAGGAACATGAAGTGTATAGTCCACATTGGCAGTTTCAGACTTTTCATGGGTGTTGACCTGATAATTTACACGGCTGTAAAAGAATCCTCGATTTTCCAAACGGTTGAGTAACAGGTCTTCTATGCTGCTAGTATTCACATCAGAAAGATATACAGGCTCTTCTCCCAATTTTTTATTCAGAAACTTATTGATAAAGCCAGGATGCTTTTTTTGAGCCTTATAATGAAAATAAAGACCAGGGTACATACCAAGGATCTTTGAGTTTGGTTCTGGCCTGAGTACATTTTGAAGTTCTGATTCCAATTCAGGTTTATCGGGAATAACAGTATCGGTTTTGATTTTAAGGCTTGCGCCGGTGTATAGCAATTCATCTTCCGGAATAAACTTTTTTACAGAACAGGCCTCCAAACTGGCAAAAATCGCTATGATCAAAAGTGTTCTAATTTTCATTCTCGGTTGCTTTATCATTTCCGGTTTCCGAATTTTTTTCTTTCTTTTTACTGCCTTTTTGACTTTCTTCGATCACGGCTTTCGCGAAAAGATTTTCGAATTTGTTGAATTCTTTGGTAAAAACCAGTGAAATCCCGCTAACAATAAGTTGCCCGTCAATAACATTTTCATATTGATTCTTGCGGAAGGCTTTCAGACGCCAGGTTCCGTCTTCATCTAATAAATAGGCAATGCTTACATTCCCGATCACCGGACTCGTTTCCTGCCCGGGACGATTTCCTCCCTGAATATCTACTTCACTTCCTACCTGTACAATAAGCCGGTCTTCAAGGAAAGCTTTTTGAGCGTTGATATCCAGTTGAGTGCGGTTTTGCGCACTTTCCCCCTGGTAATCGGTATAGGAATCAACATCAAAATTAAGCTTAATACCACTTTCTCCCAATAATCTGCTGGACAACATATTTAACTGATCTGAAAGGGCTTCATTGAGGTTATCCCTTGCGACCGCCAAAGTACCACCGCTTGCTCCTGTGCTACCGGAATACGGAAAGAACCTGTTAAGAACCAGCAGTGAAAATACCTGTTTATTCAATTCATCTTCCTGGTTGCTAAGCTGCTGGACCTGGCTATATACCACGCCTGCCTCCCCTCTTGCGTCTTCAGGCATTCCAAGACCAAAAGAAATTTTAGGCTCCATGAGCTGACCGTCTATATATAAATAAACCAAAAACGGATATTGTCTTCGATATTGGGTGATATTCCCGGCATCTGTACCTGAGCTAAGAGGAGCCATAAGTGAAGAAGCCGAAGTCTCCACCCGGTAAATCGCAGTTACATCGAGTTTTGCATCATAAGGATCTCCAGACCAGGAAATCTCACTGCCATCTGCAATATCAAATCTTCGTTTTACCAGGTTATAAAGGCTCATTTCATAGAACCCATCGTTGATATTATAAATTCCGGTAAGGGAAATTCTACCATTCGGATACATATTGAAAATGAGATCTCCTTCGCCCTGTACCTGGAATTTATCTCCTGTTGTAGGATTGAGAATAGTACTAAAAGTGGCACCTTCATCTATTTTAACCCGCGCATAAATGTCAAAACCTGAAACGACATAGGCTACTTCTTCCCGCTGAGTTAAAATATCGTCAGGATTTTCTTTATTAACAAAAATCACCACCCCATCGCGAGCTTTTATTTCTGCTTCAGCTTCAGGAACCACATAGGTGAAATTGGTATTCTCATTGATCTCTACATTCGCATCAACCACGGGAAGATTAAGATCACCCGAAACTTGAGCATCCACATCTACCACCGCTTTTCCGTAAAAGAGATCATTATCTTCTTTGGTAGAATTTAACAGGTTAAAATTCTGGGCCTGAATATCAAGATCAAAGCCCGGGTTTAAATAATTCTCAGTGGTGATTTTTCCGTTGACCGTAAGCGTATTATTATTTAAATCTTTGATGTCAAAATCATTAAAATAAACGGCTTCATTATTCAGTTTTAATTGTTCGTCGGGCAGGACAAAGGCCGCATTCAAAAAGGCGAGATTGAACTTTGCCTGGTCGAAATTAATTTGCCCTTCATATTTAGGATCCTGAAGAGTACCGTCAAAACTTATGTTACCAGAAAAACTTCCTGAAGCATTTTTTACCGCACCCTGGGTAAAACCTTCCAAAGCCTTCATTTTAACCTCATTCAGGTCGAGATTCATGTCTATGACCGAAGTTGAATCAGTTGCTACATATGATCCTGTAAGGTCCATATCGGCTACTCCGCCAAAAATCTGCATCTCAAAATCATAATTATTGAATCCGCTGGTATTTCCCTTTAGGGTGAGTGTGCTAAGATCCACATTCATTACCTTAAATTGATTGATAGCCATGTCGGCAACAAGTCCTGTTTTTCCAAAAGGTTCCTTCAACAGCATGTCTCCATTAAGATTTCCGGAGGCGAGTTGATCTTCAGGATTAAGGTATTTGAGGAAAGTAGCGAGTTTGAAGTTATTGAATTCCATTTTAAGATGTTCTTCCTCACCTGTTTTCGCATTGGTAATTTGAAAATACTGGTCATTCCTGCTCAATCTGAAATCTTCAAAATCAAGATAACTACTGTCAATAGCTATTTTATTAGAGGCTGCAATGTTCCATGGATTGCCGTTAAGAATAAGGTTTTGAGGATCAATATGATATTCCAAAGTATCTCCCTGGAAGTTCAGTTGTGAATTAGTATGAACGAGGGTTTTATCGTCATAGGTAGAGGTGAAATCAAGATTTAGTTTTCTCTGCTCCACTTCTCCCTTCAACAAAGTGTTTTTAATATCTAATGGGCCGCCACTAAGGGTGTTAAAAGCGAACTCGAAATTTATATCCTGAGCATCAGAATTCATATCCAGCTGCAGAGAATCTACCACAAATCCCATATAGCGTGCATGTGGCACAGAAACCATTGCGTCAAGGCTTCTTTTTTCTTCTTTAAAATCAATATTTACATCTACGGTATCGATTTCTTCAAGATTTACTAAAAAGACCTCGGTAAGTATTGGCGCTTCCCTGATTTTGGCATCAAGTTTCAGATTTACCGGTTCTACTATAGAATCCTGTTTAAAATTATCTGAAATATATCGTTTAAAATGCCTGTTAATAGCTGCTGAAATTTGAACCGGGCTGGCATTAGATTGTAAATTAAGATCCAGCATCCGGTTATCTACCTGTACAGAGGTAGTATCCGGCTGAACAAATGCTGAAGCTTTAAAATTCCCCAGTAGGTAGGTTTTATTGTTAAAAACAGCCACCCCATCTTCAATCTCGGCCTGAACCTCGTAGGAATTTGCATTACCTTTATACCAGCCTTTAAGAACAAAACCTGCCTTGATGTTACGTTGGGTTATTCCCAGATCACCTAAAGCCGCTCCATCAAGATAAACGGTATAATCAATACGCGGGGAAACGCTGTCAAGCTGAATGTTTGTTTGGGCTTCGATATCAAGGTTCTCATCGTTATACCGAAGGTCCAGCGGACCTTTTCCGTTTTCAATATTTCCCCGGATTCTAATATTCCTGAAATCATAATTATTATACTCGAATGAGCTGATGTTTGAGCTAAGAGTAGCGTCCAGATCAGAAATATTACTTCCTTTTCCCTTTAGGTCAAGGCTGATATTTAAATTTCCAAGAGCTTTATTTTGAAGTATTCTGCCTAAAGCAATACTATCTCCTTTTATCTCGGCATCAAATGCCAGTTTTTCCCCGCTTGTAAAATTCCCTTTAATATCTAAGGTCCCTTCAGAAGTTTTTAGAACCGAATTGGTTTTTATCGAATTCATATCTCCCGAAAAACTTCCGGTCAGGCTCAGGTTTTCGGGAATTCTCACACCCAGACTATCTTCATTAATAAATTTGATGATATCGCTTCGCCGGCTCTTGATTTTTGTATTTGGCAACTGGAAATGAAGCTTTTGAGGATCCTGTATGTTAGTAATTGTTCCAGTACCGGAAATATGAGTTTTACTCCAGTTTAAATTCAAAGAATTCAGTTTTAAATCTTCCATTTTTCCCTTTACCGAAAGATCACCATTAATTGGAGAGGAGGCCAAAGCCTTAAAATACTGATTTTCACGAAGCGATGGCTGAAAACGATAAATATCTGAAAGATCAAGATGAAGATTATTGATCTGTCCTGTTACATAAGCATTTCCAGGATTTTGAATAAAATCATTGAAATCTGAGTAATTAACAGTAAGCTGCGCATGAAGACTGTTCCCATTAATGGCCGCATCCAAATCCTTAACCACAAGCCGTTCATCATTAAGTTTTGCACTAAAATTAAAACGATTTACATCCAGGCCTGAGGCTTCTTCCAGTTGAAGTTCTTCAACATCAAGACTAATATTGTGAGGCTCATAGCTGAGGTTGCTGGCTTGAAGATCCAGGCTGTCAATTTTTACGGCATTAGGATTGAAATTGCCTTTTGTCACTTCCGCACCATTCACCACATAGTTAAAATAATCATTTTCAAGATTGATCTTATCAGCATTAATTTTCCACGGAGGCCACACAAAAGCACTATCTGAAGGCTGTTGTTGCGTTTGCCCTGATGGTTCCTGTCTCATCTGCATCGCAATTCCTGAATTCTTCAGCGAGAGGAGATCGGTATTAATTTTATTTTCCTTCAGATTGAAAACAGAATTTTCCAGAACTAATTTCTGAACATTAATATCGGTTTGTAAAGAATCGGGCTGCGACTTGTAATTAATTTTCACATCATTTACAGAAAGGTTATTAAAGGCTAAAAGAGGCATGGGAGCGCTGGAGGAATCGGTTGGTACTGGTTGATGTGTTTGCTCAACATCGATCTTTGAATTGGCCAGATGGACATTATCTGCGCGGAAAACCATTTTTTGAAGATCAGACTCCGTAAATCCCACTTCAAGTGTGTCAAACTTTATTTTAGAATCTATTCCCGCAACCTGGTCATTATAGCTTACTCTGAAATTTTTAAGGTCAAAGTCGCCAAGATTAACAGGCATCGCACTGGTAGTATCTGTTTTGGCGGTTTGAGTAGTATCAGTAGCGACCAGGGCGTTCATCAGGAATTCGTAATTAAAACCTGAAATAGTATCTTTTCTGCTGATGTTCGCCACGACATGCTGCCAGTCCACATCATCCACACTAAAACTTTTCCCTTTAATAATTGGCATAATCGGGACAGAAGCAGATAGGCTTTCGGAATAAATTAAAGTATCCCCCTGCTTGTCTTCAATATAAAGTCCTTTAAGGGCAATATCTCCATTGAACTTGACATACAACTTATCCAGATTGATCTTTGTACCGGTTTTGTCTTCAAGATTTGAAATGAATTTATCTTTGATGATATTCTGGCCCCAGGGACTTCGAATAAATAAGATTACCAGAAGCAGAAAAATAAGTATACCCAGAATAATTTTTCCGATTATTCTGAGAATTTTATAGATGCGATTTTTCGTTTTAGACAAGTAGCAGAAATTGTTAAATCTCAAAGTTATCGTATAGCATCTATAATGTGAAAACCTAAAGACTTAATTTGTTGTAAACTTCTGTTAAAATCAGCTAAAAATAAGGGGTTCCTGTGAATTAAAGTGTGGAATTTGGTTACAATCAACTTTTGTTTTCTACAAATTACCCTACAGCTTCAAAAAATCTTTGAGCATAGTTTTATTCCCGGCATTATCACATTCCAAAAGAGCAAAAACCCCATATATCGCTGTTTTACAAAGTATTAATCGAATTTTCGTTGATTATTAAGGACTTCTTTCCAGTCTGTCACATGGAAATCCCCTTTATATGGCACTATTCTCGCTTCTATTCATTTGAAGTTTGGTAAAAAAATTAATCCGAACCATAAAATAATCAATTATGAAAAGAGTAATAACTGTAACAATTTTAGCAGCAACCATGCTGACTTCCTGTGTCTCCAAGAAAAAATATGTGGCACTGGAAGGTGAACTGGATAACACGAAAAGTGAGCTTCAAAAAACTAGGGTAGAAAAAGACGAAATTGAAGCTAAATATAATAAGATCGAGCAGCGTGTGGCCGAGTACAATGCGAAGATCAATTCTTTAAGAACAGCCAACGAAGGAATGTACGAACAGAATGACCTTACCGTCATGTCGCAGAAAACCAAAGAGCATATGCGCAATACCATCGCCAAGATGGATCCGGAAAAGGTAAAAGGCGCTAAAACTCTTGAAGATTCTATCAATCTTGCCGTTTCTTATAACTTAAAAAAGAAAATATCTGAAGGTGCCGATGAAGATGATATCGACATTAGTGTTGATGAAACCGTGGTGATGATCAATGTTTCAGATAAATTATTATTCAACAGCGGAAGTGCCCGGGTAAGCAATAAAGCACAACCTCTGCTTAAAAAACTTTCTGAAGTGATCAACAGCGAACCAGCTATGGAGGTTATGATCGAAGGTCATACCGATGATCGTAAAGTAGTTCCTGAATCTTATTTAAAAGATAACTGGGATCTTAGCGTTAGAAGAGCGACTTCTGTGGTGAGAATCCTTCAGGATAAATATGATGTAGATCCGGCTAAACTTATTGCTGCCGGTAGAAGCAGCTACCAGCCTCTTGTAGATAATTCATCTAAAGAAAATATGGCAAAAAATCGTAGAACCCGTATAGTTATCATCCCCAACCTGGATAAATTCTTTGCGATGCTTGAATCTGAAGGATAAGCAAAAAGGTTAAATAATTTTTTAAAAGGTGAAGTTTTCTGCTTCACCTTTTTTCTTTTAAAGTATATACCAGATTATCAGGCTCATGATCAATCCGGAGAAGGAAATGATCCCGGTCATTAGCGTCCACGTCTTAAAGGTTTGTTTCTCAGTTAAGCCTAAATACTGACCTACCAGCCAGAATCCACTGTCGTTTACGTGAGAAAAGGTAGAGGCTCCCGCAGCGATCGCGATGACAATAATCGAAATTTCAGGAATACTGTAACTACCTGCGCCAATTACCGGCGCTGTAATTCCTGCTGCAGTGATCATCGCCACTGTAGAGGAACCCTGCAACACACGCACCAAAGCCGCAATAATAAATCCGAATATAAGCGGACTAAAAAATTCGGAATTCATGGTACTCGCGATCATATCACCAGCACCCGTAGCGATCAAAATTTGCTTAAAAGCACCTCCCGCACCAGTTAGAAGAAGAATGATTCCGGCAGATTGAAAAGATTTTGTAGATATTTTCAAAAGAAAATCCCTTCCCATACCTCTTCTTATTCCTATAAAATACCACGCAAGAAGGTTCGCGATGATCAGGGCCGTAAAAGGATGACCAATCAGGGCTATCGCTTCCCCGAAATTTTCCGAAACCGCCGATTCTGCCATAAAGGGACTGTTGATGACCGTATTCAAAACAATAAGAATAATAGGGACAAATATGATCAGCAGGATGAGTTGTGGTGAAGGTGGGCTGGAGACTTTAATTTCTTCGGCTTCTGTATATTCCTGGGGTTCGATGTAGATCTTTTTTGAAATATAGCGCGCGAATAATGGTCCGCTGATAACCGCTGTTGGCAACCCGGTTAAAAGTCCGAAAAGAATCACCCAGCCCAGGTCGGCTCCGAGAATTTCAGAAACTGCGATAGGTCCTGGTGTTGGCGGAATGAATGCATGAGTAATGGCTAGCCCTGCCAGCAGTGGTAAGGCATAGAGCAAAAGAGATTTTCCGGTACTCCTGCTCAGCGCATAAGCCACAGGAACGAGAATGATAAAAGCCACATCAAAAAATACGGGAATCGCGATAAGAAATCCAGTGAACATCATCGCCCAGGGAGCGTTCTTTTCGCCGGTCTTTTTCAGCATAAATTTAGCAAGTCCCTTAGCGCCTCCCGATTGTTCAAGGATCCCTCCAAAAAGAGCACCGAGCCCCACAACTGTGGCTACAAACCCAAGGGTGTTCCCCATGCCCTCTTTCATGGTTTCTACAATTTCACCGGCGGGCATGCCGGCCATAATTCCAACGAGAATACAGACTACCAGAAGGGCCAGGAATGCCTGGATCTTCAATTTCAAAATGAGGAATAAGAGAATGCCAATTCCTATAAAAACGGCAATGAGTACCTGTAATTCCATTAATCGGGTTTTTTCCAGTTAAAATGAAAAAATTCACCCCTATTTTTATCGATACGTTCAAAAGTATGAGCGCCAAAATAATCCCTTTGCGCCTGGATCATATTTGCCGACGATTGCTGAGAGGAAAATCCGAACAGATAAGTTGCAGCAGCTGAAGTTAACGGCATAGGGCACGCATTTTCCAAAGCAAAAGATAAAACTTTCGCAAAATTTATATTTTTAAGTTCATCACTGATCTTATCCTGAAGCAGTAAATGCGAATGATGATCTTTAAAGATATTCACCAGTTCTTCCATAAAACCGGATTTAATGATACAACCTCCTGTCCAAATTCGGGCAATTTCTGACAGGTTCAAGTCCCAGTTATATTCTTTGGAAGCAGCTCTTAAAAGTTCAAATCCGATACTATGATTTATGATCATTACGGAGCGATAAACCCTGAAAAGTTCTTCCCTGGAAGGCACATTTTCACCAACAGTTTTGAAATGGTACTTTTTTGACGCCTTTATCCTGTCAGCTTTAAAGGCTGAAAGGTTTCGCGCGAGAACAGCAGCAGTGATGGTGTCAAGAGGGACGCCTAGTTCAAGTGCCGCTTCAGTAGACCAGCCACCGGTGCCTTTTTGGCCGGCAACATCGAGGATTTTATCTAGTAAATAGTCATTCTCTTCCTTTTGTCGAAGAATATCGATGCTGATCTCCAGAAGATAACTTCGCAGTTCGGTATTCCATTCTGCAAAAAGATCAGCGATTGCTGAAGTATCCATTCCGCAGAAAAACCGAAGGAGATGATAAAATTCAGCTATAAGTTGCATTTCACCATATTCGATCCCGTTATGAAGCATTTTAACAAAATGACCTGAGCCCTCCGGCCCGATATAAGTGCAGCAGGCATCGCCCCAGGGATCCCTTGCAGCGATCTTTTCCAGCACTTCTCCTGCCCTTTCGTAAGCAACTTTACTTCCGCCGGGCATAATAGAAGGGCCTTTTAAAGCACCTTCTTCCCCACCTGAAATTCCGGTTCCAAGGAAATAGATATCTTTTTCCCCGAGCATTTTAATTCGTTTTGCAGTGTCTTTGAAATGAGAATTACCTCCATCTATGATAAGATCTCCGGCATCAAGCACGGGTAATAATTCATTAATCACGGCATCTACGGCCGCTCCCGCCTTTACCATGATCATGATATTGCGAGGTTTTGGCAGCGAAGCAACAAATTTTTGGAGATCGTTGAACCAGGGAAAAATATAGGTTTCTTCATGTTCGGCAGCGAAATTTTTAGCGATGTCGACTTCCACGTCTTTAAAATCCCGGTTGTAAACCGAAACCGGAATTCCTTTTGAAGCCATATTCAGTGCAAGGCTTTTCCCCATTACTCCAAGACCTATAAGCCCAATATGTGGCCTTTCCAGTTCATTCATGATCTTTTTTAGATTTTCTTCAGGTGATTTATTTACCTTAATATGAATTCCATACGCAGGCGGTTCGAGAGTGTCAAATTGTGATTTAAGCAATTCAGGTTTGAAATAATGATCCTTTCGCTGTTCCATGCGGGATTTGATCATCTCGTAATCTTCATATAAATAAACCCATTTCACTGGTTTCTCGGCGTGCTGAATCAGTGTTTGTCGATATTTTTCCTTTAAAGCGGAACAGGCCAAAACAGCACCATCACTCCATTTTTTAATATTTTCGGCAAGATTTTCCAGCCAAAGTTTTCGGTCATCATCATTCAGAGGAAGACCGGTATTCATTTTACTAATATTGGCTTCTGAATGAAAATCGTCAGCATCAAAAAATGCAAGTTTCAGCTTTTCTGCCAGCATTTTTCCTAAAGTGGACTTTCCCACTCCGGAAACACCCATCAAAATTATAGTTTGAGGCATAGATTACTTTTTACCTTTTTCAAGTAGAAAATCCACCGAATATTTTCCCCCGCCGGTAATCAGAAGAACGGTGAAAGCTGAAAGGTATAAAAATGGCATTTCCATTTTTCCGAATCCTTCCGGCAGCCAGACCACAAACACCACAATTGCCATGGTGATAATGATAGGAATTGTGGCAATTCTGGTGAGAAAACCGAAAAGAACGAAAAGGGAACAGAAAAATTCAGCAAATACGGCAAATGAAAAGGTAGTAAGCTCGCCAAAACCCAGCGGATCACCGAATTTTATCTCATCTGGCCCGAAAAATTTCAGGAATTTTGGAAATCCGTGAGTAAGCAATGAACATGTAAATGCGATCCTCATAATGAGGAGTCCAAAATCGATGTTTTGAAGGTTTAGAATTGTTCTGTATGAGTTTTTCATGGTTGATATTTGGATTTAAAAGATATAAATTTTCAGCAGATTAATTCGTTGAATCAATATTCCACTTTCAAAATTTTTAATTGTCTCGTTTCGGTTCCTAATTTTAATTGCGCGGTTTCGCCAACTTTTTTACCCGTGATTGCCCGTGCAATGGGAGCAACAAAAGCGATCTTTTTCAGCCTGATATTAGCTTCATCAACACCAACGATCTGGAATTCCTGCTTTTGATGATTATCCAAATTTTCCACTTTGACCTTTGCTCCAAAGCGAACTTCATTTTCTGGCTGTTCTTCCGGATTAAGCAGCCTTGCTGTTTGTATCCTTTCAGAAAGCAACTTCATCTTTCCATCAATAAAAGCCTGGGTGCGTCTTTTTTCAGTTTCATTTTCAGCCTCTATGTTACGACGTTGCTTTTCCAGCTCCTGCATTTCTTTTTTTAGAAGTTCAAGCCCCTCGGGCGTCACATAATTAGTCGCTCCTTCTGGTAAAGCCGCTCTTGGCGGCACCATTAGAGGTTCTTCCTGGTCACCTTCCTTTACAAATCCCCTGCTCATAATTTGATTTTATTGAATGAAATATCCGGAAATCTCCCGGATATCAATAATATTCTATTTTTGCTCTGAATTCAATATATGAAAAAAATTCTCATCATCGGATATGTTTGGCCAGAGCCCTCTTCATCGGCTGCCGGAAGCAGGATGATCCAACTGCTCGATTTTTTTCTTCTGCATAATTTCGAGATAACTTTCGCTACCCCCGCTGTTGAAACCGGTAATCAGGCCAATCTTAAAACAAAAGGAATTAGTACACGGAAAATAGTTCCCAATGATCCCGCTTTTGATAATTTTCTTGAAGAACTGAAGCCTGAAATTGTACTTTTTGATCGTTTTATGATGGAAGAACAATTCGGCTGGCGGGTTGAGAAAGTCTGTCCTGATACCCTGAAGATCCTGGATACTGAAGATTTACATTTTCTACGAAATGCTCGACAGGAAGCCTGGAAAAAAGGCTGTGATGAAAAGGAAATTTATAAAAATTCAGAATTGGCAAAGCGCGAGATTGCAAGCATTTATCGCTGTGATCTGAGCTTTATCATTTCGAAAGCTGAAATGGACCTGCTAACCGGAGAATTCAATGTGCCTGGAAATCTTCTTTACTATTTGCCTTTATTATTTGAAACTTCTGAAATTAAAGAAAAAGCGCTGCCAGGCTATGAAGAACGAAAGGGATTTATGCATATTGGTAATTTTTTGCATGAGCCCAACTGGAACGCTGTTCTTTATTTAAAAGAAAAACTCTGGCCGGGAATTCGAAAAAAAATGCCTTCCGCAGAGGTTTTTATCTACGGCAGTTATCCTTCCCGGAAAGTTTGGAATCTCCATAAACCTGAAGAAGGATTCCATATTATGGGAAAAGCCGAAGAGGCTGAAAATGTTTTTCAACAAGCGCGGATTTTACTGGCGCCACTCCAATTTGGTGCCGGTTTAAAAGGAAAATTACTGGAAGCCATGCAAAATGGAACTCCTTCTATCACCACTCCAGTGGGCGCCGAAGGAATTTCAGATGAAGCGCACTGGCCCGGTACTGTTTGCAGAACTGATGAAGATTTTATTGAAAAATCTGTTGCTGTTTATTCAAATGCTGAAAAATGGATTTTTTACCAAAAGCAGGGCTATAAAATTTTGATGGAAAACTTTGAGAAATCGGCATTTTTGAGCGATTTCCAGGAGAGAATTTTGGGGCTTCAAAATAATTTAAAGAAGCACCGGGAGATGAATTTTACTGGGCAAATGCTGAAATTTCATTTGCATAAAAGCACTTATTACCTTTCCAGGTTTATCGAAGAAAAAAACCGGAAAAAATAAAAAAAACCGCTGGCTGCCGGAACAAACCAACGGTTTTCACTACACAAAAAACAGTTGTTTAACCAAAAAAATTATCTGTTACAGCCTAAGAAGGCTGAAGGTTGGACACAAAAAGCTTATCGTTGAGCTGTTTAAGTGCCTTAATTTTGTGCTGAGTATCGACCAACAGCGAAATATTGTTCTTGCTTCCGCCATAAGAAATCATCCGCACCGGAACATCTTTCAGAATTTCAAAAAGGCGGGAAGTATTAGATTCTTCAATAAGCCCCTCTCCTACCACACATATAATGCTGTGGTCTGGATCAACGCTTATTTCGCCATATTGTTCCAGTTCGTCAAGGATTTTATCCAGCCTCGAAGAGTCATCGATAGTGAGAGAAATTGCGATCTCAGAAGTGGTGATCATATCAATCGCCGTTTCATATTTGTCAAAAACCTCAAAGATCTTCCTAAGAAAACCATGAGCCATGAGCATCCTGTTAGATTTGATCCTTATCGCCGTAATTTCGTCTTTTGCTGAAATCGCTTTCAGTCCTTTATCTTCGGTAAAAGCAGTGATACGGGTTCCCACAGCCTCAGGAGTAAAGGTGTTTTTGAGAAATACAGGAATTCCCTTACCAATTACAGGTGAAATTGTTTGCGGATGAAGGATCTTTGCGCCAAAATAAGCGAGCTCCGCGGCCTCTTCAAAACTTAAATTTGCTACGGGATGTGTATTTTGAACAAATCTTGGATCATTATTATGGAGCCCGCTTATATCTGTCCATATTTGCACCTCAGAAGCTTTTAAAGCTGCCCCGATAATCGTCGCAGAATAATCGCTTCCTCCTCTTTTAAGGGTGCAGATCTCATTATCTTTATTGATACGAACAAAACCCTGTGTTATATAAATATTACTTCTTTGGTTCTTTTGAAGCGTTTTTTCTAGATGCTTTCCTACAAGATTTGTATCGGGATTTTCGAGATTGTCAATTCTCATAAACTCCTTGGCATCTAAAAGGGTATTTTGAATGCTTTCTGAAGTTAGATAATTACTGAAAATAAATGTAAGAAGGCTTTCGCCGGTAGTCACTATCCTCGCCTCGATCTCTTCGGAAAGTTCCCTTTCATAAAGTTCATGAAGTTCGCTAAGCTGCGCCTGCACATAATCTTTGCACTGCTGGTTCAATGAATCATCAGTAATAAGTTCATCTATAAGTCCGTAATGTTTAGCTCTCAGTTTCAGCAATTGTTCTTCCACATCAGCACCTCTGCCCTCTTTAAAAAATAAGCCAAGCTCCACCAGCATATTGGTTACTCCAGACATGGCAGAGAGAACCAGCATTTTATCATTATTATCAGAAGTAATAATGCTTTTCACATTTTTGATACTTTCCGCAGTACCAACAGAAGTACCTCCAAATTTTAATATTTTCATCTGCTTAAATTTTTGACATTTGACTACGGAAAATTTCAATTATTCCTTCCAATCAAATGCCCTGCATAAGTATAAATTAGAGGGAAAGTGGAAAAAATTACGCTTCATTTTATATACATTTGCACAAATTGTTCAATAATTAACAAATGAAGACTATTACCACGGTAGTACATGATATTATTCGTCATCAGCCCTTCCTTGATGACGCCATTGCCAGGGACATCGTAAATTTCAGTGGACTCGCTGCCGATATCCAGCCTGAAGTGGAAAAAGAAATGCATAAACCCGTAAAACAGGGAAGTATCATTATGGCATTGCGACGGTATGCGCCAAAAAGGACCAAAATAAACATGAAAAGTCTTCGCGAGCTGGGAGATATTGTTGTTCGTTCAGGAATAACTGAATATACCTATCTAAATTCCAATACTATTATTGCAAATAAAGCGAGGTTACTTGAGGCGGTAAAAGATCAGACAGGCGTCTACCTTAATTATTCGAGTAATTACCAGGAAAGTAATATCCTGGTATCTTCCACTCTCACAGATCTTGTGGAAAAATGTTTCCGGAACGAAATAAGAGTTTCGGTAAAAGATGAATTGTCATCGATTACCATAGCACTTCCGAAGAACAGCTCACAAACTGTAGGTCTATATTTCTATATTTTCAAGCTACTGGCTTACGAAGGAATTCCGGTCTTCGAGATGATCTCTACCTCGAATTATTTCGCATTATTCCTTGAAAAAGAATATGTAAATAAAGCCTTTTTGTTGATGAATGAGATCAAAAAGTAGTTCTACCAGTATTCCAGATAAACCCCGGCCATGGCTATTGCGCTTACAATGATCACAAGAACGATCGCTATATAAATAGGCGTATTCCTGTTCTTCTTTCTCATTAAAAAAAGCAGTTCGTCGGAATTATTTTCCTTTTCACGTTCCAGGTGCATATGTTTGGTTGGTTTTTTCAGCAAGACATTAAAGATATAAAAATCAATCTTTTAGCCAACAAAAAAATATGATCCCTGTAAAAATTTAACGAAAATGCGTATAATTTTGACAATCGTTTAGGTATTTTCTTCTATTCACCAGGCCAGGAATTAATAGTAATCCTTGGTAAGAGTGTTCCACTTCATAGTTTTTAGGGAACGTACGAGCACTGGATCAATAATTTTTAAAAGGGGAGAATTTTTTGGAAATGCATAACTATAATAATCCTTTTTAAGACTTTTTGCAAGGATTTCCAGGTCGTCAGAAAGTTCCTTCCTTTGAATTTCATAGCGTAAGATAGGTTCGTCATATACAAATAAGCTGGCGCGGCCATTAAGTATTGCTTCCACTCCTTCTTCCCCATTGGTGACCAGGCTGGCATCTATATCATACAGATCAAGTAATTCCTGGGAACTTGAACTGTTCACAGTGGTAACATTAAACCTTTCCAGATCCTGAATTTGATTTATTTCATCA
Source organism: Christiangramia fulva (assembly GCF_003024155.1). NCBI lineage: Bacteria > Pseudomonadati > Bacteroidota > Flavobacteriia > Flavobacteriales > Flavobacteriaceae > Christiangramia > Christiangramia fulva. Next base: position 3,198,103 of record NZ_CP028136.1, on the reverse strand, counting down.
TTTATACTTTTCACAGTTAGAGAAGATGCTATTCCTGCCGTAAAACTGGAAATGATTATAACTGCCATAAACATCCAGATGAAACCTATTACCCTGCCGCCAAAAGTGCGCGGAGATTTATCGCCATAACCAACGGTGGTCATGGTCACCGCGCTCCACCAGAATCCCTGCATGATACCTTTGAGATCACTGCCGAATTCCTCTTCATTGCTTTTTCTTTCAAATAACCACACTAGAAATCCGAATATGAAAATCACCAGGATCAAAAGCAAAATCACCGAAACAAAATCCCAGCTAAACAAATTTGCCAGTTGCGCGAGAATCCTGGATTCTTTTTTCTTAAGAACGCTGGTATGGGAAATAAAATAAGGCTGGGAGAAACTCATCTTTTTCATCCGGTTATCGGTTACCGTAATCGGATTTACGCTTAAATCTACCTCTCCCGTTTCAATGGCATTAAGTAAAGTTGCAAGGTCTCTATATTGCCTGAATTCATAGTCGAAATTAAGCTGTTCATTCACAAGTTTCCAGGAATCTATGCTCAGCCCGGTATAACCTTCAGGGGTTTTCTGAATAAAAGGAGGTGTTTCAGTAACTCCAATAATTAATTTAGATGGAATTTTCAAACTGTCCTGAGCAGACAATCCATTTAAAATAAAGGTGAAAAGGAATAAGAAAAGAAGTTTTTTAGATAGCATTTTTTCAGGTTTCATTTCCGAAATTAAAACTTCCTTCAAAAAAAGTTCTATTTCAAGCTATCTTTTTTAAAGATATAGGCGATATTCAGCTTTTTTCTGCCAAAATTCCTCGCTTTTTGAGCATTATTACCCATATAAATATCAATGCGGTTCCTCCAGCGATAATGCATTTTATCTTTTACAAGAAAAATACTGTCAAAACCTTCAATTTTTACTTTTGAATTGTGGTCAAGCCCCAGCTTTACAAGGTCACGCGAAACGGCTATAGCGTTCATGCCGGGTTTAAGTGTATCGCCCCAGGCCGTAATGGTAGGATCGTCTTCAGTTTGATAGTCAAGGGAATTATAGGCGGTAGCGGTAACGCAAATGGTATCCCAGTCTACATCTCCTTCGGAATGAAAATTTTTACAAGCCGACAAAGAGATCAATCCCAAAATGCTAAGCTGGAGTTTAAAATTTTTCGGGAATTGATCTCTTTTCAGCATGTACTATTATAAAGTGTACGGCTCGCGGTAATCCCGTTTCACGAACCTGTTTGCTTCCTCAAAATTGGTAACGCGCATATTTTCGGCGTCCCAGATCATTTTTATATCGCGGCCAGGATATTGATATTCGGTCTCTCCTTTTGCATTCGTGGTTTTCTTCTGAATATCATAACCTCTGATAGCAAGATTCGCGATGAGTAGAGATTCTGTAAGGGGTCCCGCGACCTCAAATGGAGAACTCACCTTTTTATTTCCATAACCTGCAATTGCAGCCTCTACCCACTGTGCGTAATGGCCATCTATACCGCCCGGAACACGATCATAGGTTTGAGGAACGTTTACCTCGTCGGTTCTCGAAGTTGGTAGGAGTTGCGGGTTCAAACTATAAGTTCCGCACATCATTTTTCCTTTTGATCCTATGAGTAAAGCTCCGTTGCCTCCATCTCCAAAGGTTTCTTCAGGACCAAGTTCTTCTGGACGCATAGGTTTAATTCCGCCATCCATCCAGTGAAGGGTGATGTCTTTTTCTTTTTTACCGTCAAAGCTCATGATCACATGACTCGAAGGCGGACAACTTTCAGGGAAATAACCTCTCTGGAATTCATCTACATATACACTTCCCACACTACATTCCACATCTTTAGGATATTGAAGCCCAAGAACGCTGAATGGCGGCTCAATTAAGTGGCAGCCCATATCTCCAAGAGCTCCCGTACCGTAATCCCACCAGCCACGCCAGTTAAAAGGAACGAGCCCTTCTACATAATCTTTATAAGGCGCAGTACCCAGCCAAAGATCCCAATCGAGTTCAGAAGGAACAGGAGCTGAATTTTTTGGCCACGGGATTCCTTGCGGCCATACGGGACGGTTCGTCCAAACATATACTTCTTCCACATCGCCAATAAGGCCGGCGTCATACCACTCTCTCATTTTTCTTACACCATCGGCCGAAGCTCCCTGGTTACCCATTTGAGTAACTACTTTATATTTTTTGGCGGCTTCGGTAAGTTTTCGGGCCTCGTAAATATCATGGGTAAGAGGTTTCTGAACATACACATGTTTGCCAAGTTCCATGGCTCCCATGGCTATGACAGCATGATTATGGTCTGGGGTTGAAACCGAGACCGCATCAAAGTTCTTATGTTCTTTATCTAACAATTCCCTCCAGTCTTTATAGTATTTTGCTTTCGGAAAACGTTCTCTTGAAACGGCAGCGCGGCGATCATCAACGTCACACAGATAGGCGATATCGGCTTTTCCACTTTGATAAAAATTCCAGATGTCGCTCTGGCCTTTACCTCCCACTCCCACACCGGCAACGACCAGTTTGTCACTAGGGGCAATATATCCGGGACCTCCAAGCACATGGCGGGGAACAATCATAAAAGCTCCTGCGGCAATTGCGGAGGTTTTTAAAAAATCTCTTCTGGAACTGCCGGAAGGCTTTTTTGCATTTTTTTTCATAAAACTGAAGAATTAAATTGGTAGATTTTTAAATATAAGAATCCTTAAAGTTATTTCTTTAATAATTAATTTCCAATTCATATAAAATTTTATGAATCTCCACTCATGAACCGTTAAAGTCCTGTATTTTTTGGCTTTCGCTCATTTACTTGTACCTTTGCAACTTTAAGTGGCTGAAAATGAATTTACAGCCGAAAAATAAATAGTTAAAAAACACTTTTTATGAGTCAAGTAAAACAAAATGACACTGTTAAGGTACATTACACCGGAAAGCTGGAAGACGGACAGGTTTTTGATAGTTCGGTAGAACGCGGAGAACCTATTGAATTCACCCTTGGTCAGGGACAGCTAATTCCAGGTTTTGAAAAAGGCCTTATCAATATGGAATTAAACGAAAAGAAAACCATCAATATACCTAAAGACGAGGCTTACGGAGATCCAAAACCCGAGTTGATCCAGGAGGTAGATAAAAAACAACTTCCAGAAGAACTGAAGCCGGAAGTGGGAATGCCTTTGGTTTCTAAAGGTCCTGACGGCCGTGAGATCAATCTTGTGGTAAAAGAAGTAAAAAATGAAAGCATTGTAGTTGATGCGAATCATCCGCTTGCAGGAAAAGATCTTGTTTTTGATCTTGAAGTGGTTGAAATAAAATAGTAATCACTTTCATTCTTATATAAAGCCTGAAGTTTATACTTCGGGCTTTTTTTTAGGTTAAGATTTTGATAAATCTTTTCTGTTTCCTTCCCTCCTTAGTAATTTAGAAAAGAATTCAAAAAACCAACATTTAAATTATGAAAAGAAAAGGATCAGCCGTTTGGAAAGGTTCTCTTAAAGAAGGTTCCGGAACGGTAAGCACAGAAAGCGGAGTTTTAAACCAGACCCAATACTCATTCAAAACCCGTTTTGAAAACGGAAAAGGAACAAATCCCGAAGAATTGATAGGTGCAGCACATTCGGGTTGTTTTAGCATGCAGTTATCGGCATTTTTGACAGAAGAAGGTTATACCCCTGATAAGCTGGAAACAACTTCTGAAATTACTTTTGAAGACGGAACTGTTAAAAAATCTCACCTGGTTTTGAAAGCCAGCGTACCAGAAATCGATGAAGATAAATTTGCTCAATTGGCAAAAAAAGCCAAGGAAAATTGCCCAATTTCAAAACTTTTAAAGGCAGAGATCAGCCTGGATTATGAGTTGAATTAAACTTCCTTTTAAACATCCAATTTAAAACCGCCCGATGGCGGTTTTTTTACTGCAGCAGCTGCTGAATGGCTATTTTTAAAATAGATTTTATTCGCTTGTCCATACTATTTTTGGAAACGAACTTCTGATTCACTTCCAGTTCAATTCCCATATAATTCTCACCGAATTTTTTTCTGAGGTAGGTAGTAAACCCGTCAGCTTTTCCAAGATACGGATAGTTCATTCTTACTACTAAATCTGAATTATTTTCCCTGATTAATTCCTTCATTTTACGGCAAACCGAAGATTCTTTTTTTCGGGAAGGATCATAAAGAAGGCCCAGATCACAGTTCCTTTCTTGTCCATTCAAAACGGGCGTAAAACTGTGGACCGAAATATGAAGCACCTCTATTCCCTTCCCTGTTAATGTACCAATTTGCTCCTCCACCTGCTTTCTGTAGGGAAAATAATAGTATTGCTTTACAAGCTTTTTTTGGTCTTTATCAAGTTTTTTTGAATATCGGGAAAATAATTTAGGGTGATGCTCCGAACGATTTACTTCAACCAGCAACCTTCCAATAGAATGATAAAAACGGAAATGGGATAAAGGCTTTAAATACTGAAAAAGATCAAACGCCCCGGGATCAAAGGCTTCATGAGTATTTAAAACATATTTTTCTGCATTGAATAAATACGAATATTCCGAAGGAATTTCGGCGGCAGCATGTTCACAGGTTAACACCAGCTTCATGGCCTGAACATTCTATTTTCCTGGAGACAGATGGCCATTTTTTTATAAACTCCAAGAATATTCTTTTCTGAAAAATCATTTCTGATCGCTTTAAGGATACGGGTTGCCAGGCTTCCGTTTTGTAAAATGAAATCTATATGCTTCGCATGATTTTCGGAAAGATTCTCTTTTACCCGTGAAAATAATTTTCTCCAGATAATTTTTACATCGGCAGCCTTTTCTATATCAAAAAGAGCCAGGTATTTTTGATCGGTGATCAAAGTATTTTCGGCATTTATGATCACCTCATTGAAAATATCAAAAAGGGCATCTTCGTGCCATGATTTCTGATCTTCTAAAGATACCAGTTCCTCACTTACCAGCAATTTCAGGGTTTCGATAATAAAAGCGGCAATGGCCACATCAGCCGAGGGGTTTTCCTGGATATCTATGACCCTGATCTCAATGGCATTCCTGTCAAAACGGGCAATAGCGCCTCGTGAATTCACAAAGTGATGGTCGAGCAAATGATCGGTATCAAATGGTTTCAAAGCTTCATTAATAGGATCAAAAATCTTCTCGTAATATTCGGCTTTTGAAAAAACCTGTTCCGGGATCACTTTCCCGGTCATATGAGGAATTTCCTTCTGATTGCTTTTATAGAAATGCATGCGCGTATCTTTGAAACCGGTATGTTTTCCGTCTAAAACGGGAGAACTTGCCGCCAGTCCCGGAATAATGGGCAGTAAAATTCTTACCGCGGCATGCAGTTTTTCAAATTCATCATCACCAGAAAAAGGCAAATTGATATGCATGCTCTGAACATTGCTCCAGCCATGTCCGCGACAATCGAAAATACGATTATACAGCGCATAGATCTTACTGTAATGATGCTGCCAAAGCCTTGTTTCAGTATCGGGATTCATTAACGGATGCGATGCTCCGGGCATTAACACCGTGGCAAATTCTTCAAGCAAGCTGTTGATTTCAATCACATTATCCTGAAAAAGATCTTCAAGACCTTCTAAACTCTCTACCGGGCCGTTGGTTTTGATCTCGACCACATGATTCACGAGTTCATTGCTCCATTCAATTTTTCCATTATCAATATCAGAAGTCAATGAACCATTTTTTTTAGTGAGCAACTGGTCAACGATAGGATTCACCTTGAAATTCGCTTTTTTAACCAGCATATATTCCAGTTCGATTCCGGCGACTTCAAAAAGATGATAGGCCATATTATTTATTTTCGATCCTGTTTTTCAAGGCCGTTAAAACTTCCAGATAAACGGTGTCTCCGTAAAAAGCATCTTCCACACCCGCATCTATATTGGGATTATCATTGATCTCAATCACCAGAGGTTTGGACTTAACGACTTTAATATCTATCCCATAAAGTCCTTTTCCCATCAATTTTGCCGCACGAACAGCAATTCTAACGATCTGTTTCGGAACTTTTTCAATAGGAAGGCAATCTGCATTTCCGTCCTGATCATCCTTATTTTTCGCGTCCCAGTTATAGATTTGCCAATGGCCCTTTGCCATATAATACCTGCAGGCATAAAAAGGTTTACCGTCAATAATGCCAATTCTCCAGTCATATTCTGAAGGAGAAAATTCCTGGGCGATAACCAGTTCCGATTTTTTCAGCATGGCGCCCAGCATTTCCCGATATTCCTCTTCATTATTGGCTTTTTTCACGCCAAACGAAAAAGTAGAATCGGGAGATTTCAAAACCACGGGGAAACCTGTTTTTTTAAAGATACTATCTTTATTGTCTTTATGAACGATAAATGTCTTTGGAGTGGGAATCCCTGCATTCTCGAGGGCTTCAGCCATAAAAACCTTGTTACAGCATTTCAGGATCGCATCAGGATAATCAATAATGGCGATATCTTCCTGCTGCGCCTTACGGGCAAAAGCATAAGCTTCATTATTGACCTCGGTACTCTGCCTGATAAAAAGCGCGTCGAAAGCAGAAAGCCTTGAAAGGTCTTTCGGGCCAACGATTTCAGTATAAAAACCCATTTTCTCGGCAAGTTCTGTAAACTTTTTTAAAGCTTTTGCATTACTGGGCGGAGCAGGATCACCTTCCTTTACCAAAATCGCGAGATCATATTCAAAGGCATTTGGCCGCGGGGTATCATAACGTTTTTTGGCAAAATACTGTTCCGCGAAATAATACATACTATCTATATGCTCATTGGGGATTTCAGCCACCGAGATCGCCTTGATATTCTTGATATTCCACCGATTGTTATAATTGAACCTGACGCGTAAAAAAGGAATTTGAAAATGCCTGAAGAACATGCTGCTCAATTCTTTATATTTCGCCGCTACATTCTGACCGAAATAGATGCTCAGCGTAAATTCCTGAGATTTGATGTTTTTCAGGGATTTCTGAATAAGATCGTCAAAATCTTCTGAAACGATTTTCACCAGTTTTGGTTCCCCAAGATCCACCAGGTTTTTAACCGTGGGAATGGCCAGATGCCCTCGCGCTTCAGCCAAAAGTGATACATAATATCCTTTGGACTGATAGGAATAATCCTTGCAAAGGTTGAAAACACGGGCTTTCTTAAGTTGAGAATATTCAGGATTGGTAAGATATTCCCGCGAAGAAATAATCTTTATCTGTTCAGATTTTATCTTCCAGTTCTCGGGATTATTTACAACAATGTATTTGTTCATTCAGTAATATGGAATAATTCATCAAATTTACGTCAAAATACAATCGCTTATCAAAATAGCCAAGTCATAAATTTAATTCTTAAATTCAGCCTTTAATTAACATTCACAGCTACACATGAAATATAAGTTACCCGGAATTATACTTTTTTCAGTTATTCAATTCTCTATGGCCCAAACCAATCCCGATCTTCTCGAAAAGGCAAAACGCATACACGAAAAGGTAATCACAATTGATACTCACAATGATATCAACGTGGAAAATTTCACCGAAGACAAAAATTATACGATGGATCTTGATACTCAGGTGAACCTGCCCAAGATGATCGCTGGAGGAATGGATGTCACCTGGCTTATTGTATATACTGGCCAGGGGCCACTTACCGAAGAAGGTTATAAAGCAGCCTATGAAAATGCTATTTCGAAATTTAAAGCCATTCATCGTTTAACCGAAGAGATAGCCCCAGAAAAGATAGGTCTTGCAACCACTTCAGATGAAGTTCGAAAACTGGTGGCTGAAGGTAAGAAAGTTGCGATGATAGGTGTGGAAAACGGATATCCTATAGGTGAAGATCTAAGCCGCGTCCAGGAATTTTATGATATGGGTGCACGCTATATGTCGCTTGCCCACAATGGGCATAGTCAGTTAGCCGATTCAAATACCGGGGAAGCCGATGGAGTATGGCTGCATAATGGTTTGAGCGAAATGGGTAAAAAAGTTATTAAGGAAATGAATCGCTGTGGGATGATGATCGATATCTCGCACCCCAGTAAAGAAGCTATCAAACAAATGTTCGAGCTGTCCAAAGCTCCCCTTATCGCTTCTCATTCGTCGGCAAGGGCCTTATGCAATCATAGCCGAAATGTAGATGATGAAACCCTGGAATTGTTTAAAAAACACGGGGGTGTTGTACAAACGGTGGCTTTCAGTTCTTATTTAAATACTGCAAAACACAATGCATTTAAGGCAGCAACTGATAGCGTTTATAACGCAAAAGCCAAAGAAATGGATTTTCAAATAAAACCATGGGATAGTATCAAAACGATGTCACAGGCTGATAGAAGTAATTACTATACGGAATATGGAAAAGTAAAAGCCGCTTCGGCCCCTGATATTGAAAAACTGAAAAAAGAAGTGCCGCCGGTAAATGTTTCAGATTTTGTAGATCATATAGATTACCTGGTTTCGAAAATAGGCATTGATCATGTAGGGATCAGCTCCGATTTTGATGGTGGTGGCGGAATTGAAGGCTGGAACGATGCTTCAGAAAGTCTGAATGTCACTGTTGAATTGGTAAAAAGAGGTTATACCGAAGAAGATATTGCAAAGCTCTGGGGAGGAAATTTACTGCGCGTTCTGGACGAAGTTCAGGCGGTAGCTGAAAAAATTCAGGAAGAAGAGAATTATTGAAATTTCACTTCAACGATGCTGGGATCCCCCCCTTTGCCTTCATTAGAAATAAAAATTCGGCCCGAGGGCGAAAAACAAATTCCTTCAGGCTGGAAAAATTCGGCAGGATCGAGTAAATGCATTTTTATGATCCTGCCCTCTTTATTTAATACCAGAACCTTCGGGATTTCAGAATCTATCATATAAAGTTCACCGGTGATTGGATGAAACTGCATATCTGTAGGCCGCCATTTTCGATCCTCTTCATGGGTATGGACCTTCTTGAATATCGTATCGTTAATATTTATACGAAAACTGGCTTTTTCATTTAGTTTTTGGGAAACAGGATCGTACGTATAAACCGCTTTTGATTTTTCGTCCTGTTCCTCATTTTTAGGTTTCAGATTATGATCTTTAACCGAAATCAATAGTTTTCCATCAGAAGTAGCAGTAATGCCTTCAATATTGTTCTTGTATTCAAAGCCGGTTTTGTAGGTGGTGGTATTTTCAGGAGAGATCATCTTGTTCATTGGTATTTTATAGAGTTTTCCATCGCTTTCTGCCACCCAGTAAGCGCTATCCATCGTAGTTATGGCTTCATAATCACCTGATCCTCCAAACTTTTGCCGGGAAATGATCTGGGATTTTTTCAGATCATAGATATATATAATTCCGTGTTCATCCTCGATGCAGGCTAACCGGTCATTGCTTATCCAGGCGATCCCGGAAATTTCATCCAGGGCATTGGGCAGGTTCCATTTATTTACTATTTCATAAGTTTTGGTTGTGTCATCGAAATCGTAATCCATCTTTTCATACGACCCGTAAATTAACCCTGCAACTACTATGACTAAAACAACAATTCCAAAGGCCCACTTCCTCATTTCGATGATTTTTTGAACTTAAAAATAAAGCAATGATAAAGGGTCACAAAAAGATTAACAATACTTTCTTAAGCTTAAGCTCCTATAAATCAGGAGTTAAAAGTTAAAAATATGTTAATTTACTACCCTTTAATACATAGTACTGTAACAGCTTTGAAATGTCGTCGTCTTTTAGGTAAAGACATCAATCAAAATAAATTAATCATGACATCAAACACCAATCATCAGCAAAAGACCTTTATGAACAGCCAGACCAATTCGGTTATAGGAAACTGGAAAAACAAAAGGCGTTACTCTTAAAAAAGGGTCATTCATCAATCAAAAATCATCAATTATGAAAACTTCAGAGATCAATCAGAAACAAAGAAAATCATTTCTTAATGCTCAACCGGTAACGGCTATAGCATCCTGGAATTCCAGAAGAAGGTTCTTCTAATCAGCAACAATCATTATTCATCAATCAAAATCATCAATTATGAAAACTTCAGAAATCAATCAGAAACAAAGAAAATCATTTCTTAATTGTCAGCCAGGTTCCGCAATAGGACTCTGGAACACTAAAAGAAGATTTTTCTGAAAAAGGGATCATTCATCAATCAAAAAATCAAAAACTTATGACAACGCTCGAAAGTTTAATTCAGGAATTCACAACAGTACGTGAAGAAGGTCATTCTCATCGAAGGCCATTTTTGAACCTAAAGGACTCGCCGGGAAAATACACCTGGAAAAACGGGAGATACTTTGCCTAATCTCATTAAATATTAAAATTCATCAATCATGACAGCTTTATCAAACATCATCAGGGATTTTAGTGCCAGCCGGGAAGGAAATCTTACTCATAGAAAACCTTTTCTGAATATTAAAAGTACTTCTGGCAGAATGTGCTGGTACAATCACAGACATTTTGGATAATCAATAAAATTCCAACATCATGAAAAGAGATCCTGAATAGCCGGTAATTTTACTCAATTACCGGCTATAATTTTTGGTTAAAAAACATAAATTTCACTTAAATTTTAAGCGGTTCACTCAAACATTTGTTTATTTGCCGCTATTCATTTTCGGCAAATGTTTTCGAAATTAAAAAAACACCCCAAATTAAAATGGTCCCTGATCATCCTCACCGGAATTGCGGCCCTTTTCTTTTTGTTTTTCGGAAGTATCTATTTTGGAGTCTTCGGAAAACTTCCCGGCGAAAATGAACTTCAATCTTTAAAACAAAATAAAGCCACTCAAATTCTCGCCAGCCACGGAGAACTTCTCGGGAAATTCTATGTTTTTGACAGGCAGCCCATATCTTATAATCAGCTTCCCTCCTACCTTGTACAGGCTTTGATCGCAACCGAAGATGCCAGGTTTTATGAACATAAGGGTATTGACAGTCGCAGCCTGCTAAGGGTGTTTTTTAAGAGCATTTTGATGCAGGACGAATCATCTGGGGGTGGCAGTACCATTACGCTTCAGCTTGCAAAAAATATCTACGGAAGGAAAGACTTTGGCGCTTTAGGAATTGTTGTAAATAAAGTGCAGGAAGCCATTATTGCCAAAAGACTTGAAGATGTTTATTCAAAAAAGGAAATCATTCAATTATATTTTAATACTGTTCCTTTCAGCGATAACACCTACGGAATTGAAAGTGCTTCCCTGAAATTTTTCAATAAACATACGAGCGATCTTAGCCTCACCGAGGCCGCGACCCTGGTAGGAATGTTGAAAGCAAGCCATTATTTCAATCCGCGGATCTTCCCCGAACGCAGCAGGTTAAGACGGGATGTGGTGCTGATGCAAATGGCGAAATATGGCTATTTATCAAAAGAAGAAGCCCTTGCTGCCAAAATGAAGCCGCTCCAGCTCGATTATAAAAATTACAGTCCCAATAAAGGTCTGGCGCCTTACTTCCGCGAACAGGTGAGAAAGTATGTAAGCAAAATTCTTGATACCCTTAAAAATAAAGAGGGCCGCCGTTATAACATTTACCGTGACGGCCTCATTGTTCGCACCACGCTCAACTACAAAATGCAGCAGATGGCAGAGAAAGCCATGGTTGAACATATGAAAAATCTTCAGGAACAGCATGAGGCATCCTATGGCAATAATGCTCCGTGGGAGAAAGATAAAAAGTTGCTGAAAGATGTGATTAAAAGTTCCGAAAAATATAAAAGGCTTAAAAGAGAAGGCCTCTCGGAAGCCGAAATTCTTCAAATTTTTCAGGAAAAACATCCTACCGAGCTTTTTGAATATGATGGAATAAAAACCAGGAATGTAAGTACAGCAGACAGCCTTGCCCATTATCTTAAATTTTTAAACGCAGGATTGCTTGCCTTAGAACCGGAAACAGGAGCAGTCCAGGCCTGGGTTGGAGGTATTGATTTTCGTTACTTTAAATATGATCATGTAAGCCAAAGTAAGCGACAGGTGGGATCTACCTTTAAACCCTTTGTTTACACGGCCGCTCTGGAATCTGGGATGGATCCGTGTACCTATTTTTCTGCTGAAGAAGTTACTTATGACAAAGGCTGGACTCCTTCAAATGCTTCTTCTGAAGAACTGGATCCCGACATGAATTACAGCTTGAAATATGCCTTAAGCCATTCCTTAAATACCATCGCGGTAAAAGTTCTAATGGAAACAGGAATCGGGAATGTGATTGAGGAGGCGAGAAAAATGGGGATCGATTCTGATCTTCCGGAAGTTCCTTCCATAGCACTTGGCACGGCTTCACTGAGTGTAAAAGAAATGGCCAAAGCCTATACTACTTTTTTAAATCAGGGGCACTATTCTGAACCATTTTATGTAACCCGAATCGAAGACGGCAATGGAAATGTCCTTGCCGAATTTCATCCGGAAATTTCTAAAACCAAAGCTTTTTCAGACGATACCCGGCAAATGATGATCAATATGATGGAAGCCACGGTGAACGAGGGAACCGCTACCCGACTTAGAACTACCTATGGGCTAAAGAATGATCTAGCCGGGAAAACCGGAACAACACAGGACAATAAAGACGGGTGGTTTGTAGGCCTTCTCCCCGACCTGGTTTGTGTGACCTGGGTGGGATCAGACGACTACCGAATTGGCTTCAGAAATACACGAATTGGGCAGGGCGCGAATTCGGCACTGCCGATCTTCGCCGGACTGCTTCAGAAGATGAACAAGGATGCCGATTTTAATAAGGTCACTCATGCTCGGTTTAAACCACTTCCGGAAAGGCTTCAGAAAATGATGGATTGTGAACCGGAGAAAAGGGATAATTTTCTCGAAAGACTTTTCGGCGGTAAAAAAGACAAAAATCCTTCAGAAAAAAAGAAGAAAAAAGGTTTTTTTCAGCGTTTGTTTGGGAAAAAGGACAAAGGGAAAAACTAAAATATGCTCTTATCGGCCTGATGAAAACCTCGTCATGTTATAACTGCCGGCGAAAGACAGCCTCATTCAGCATCTTATTTTATCGGATAAATTAAGAGATTAAAATTCTTTATTTAATCTCATCCTCAAACGCCTGGAATAATCTTCCTCCAGCCATTCCCGATAATTCTTCGTGCTTTTGCTAATGCAATAGGAATATTGCCTGATGCGGGAAGCGATATCATCTTTAAGCTCTTTTACCAGAAGGCGGGCATCAAAAACGTCCTCGCTGTTTTCCTTACACATTTTCACATGCTGATCCATAGACCATTCTAATACAGTCTTCGATTTAAGGCCTTTTTTAATAACCTCATCGTAGGCATCTTCGATATTGAAAGAAACATCCTCGGTATTTGAAAATTTCTCCCTGATCTCCGGCGGCATTTCGTATTGGAATTCACGTTCGATTTCTTCATCGCTAAGAAGATTCTCAAAATAAAAATCGGGAGAACGAAATATTTGTTTCCAGTCTACGGGAGAACTCCAGTGGCCAAAACGAGCCATATTATTACCGAGATCAAGAACAGTGAACTCGTCTTTATTCTTAAGCACCCTTGACCCCCGGCCGATCATCTGAAAATAGAGTGTAAGTGACTTTGTTGCACGGTTTAAAATAATGGTTTCAACGGTGGGTTCATCAAATCCAGTGGTAAGGATGCTTACCGAGGTCACAATAGCATCTTGCGTATGCTTGAACCACTTCAGAATATCTTTACGGTCCTGCTTACTGCTTGTATTATCCAGATGACGAATGGGTAATCCCGCATTTTTAAAAGTATGATAAACTTCTACAGAGGTATTGATACCATTATTGAAAATAAGCGTCTTTTTACCCTTTGAACGTTCATAATAGGCATTTAGAAGCTTCTCCTGCATGCTGTAATTTGAATAGAGCTCTTCAGAAGATTTTACGGTATAGTCACCATTCATCCCAACTTTCAAATTTGTAAGCCCCACATTATAACTGTAGATATTCGCTTTTGCCAGAAAACCTTTTTCAATGAGTGAGTTAATTGAATCTCCCACAATGAGTTCCCGGTAATTGTCTTTCATCGGTAATTTGATGTTCGAACTAAGAGGCGTGGCGGTAACTCCCAGGATAAAGCATTTTTCAAAAAATTTGAAAAGCTTTCTGAAAGAATTATAGTGAGCTTCGTCAATAATAACGAGGCCGATATCCTGGATTTCAAGTTTTTCGTCATTAAGGCGATTGTTCAGGGTTTCCACCATGGCCACGAAGCACATATAATCATCCTGATCGGGCAATTCTTTCACCTTGCTGTTTATGATCTTATTGCGAACACCAAAGCCGGTAAGCATTTTTGAGGTCTGCCTGCAAAGTTCGATCCTGTGGGTTAGGATCAATACTTTCTTTTTGGTTCGCTGGATATATTCCCTGGTGATCTGGGAGAAGATTACCGTTTTTCCTCCGCCGGTTGGCAACTGGTATAAGAGATTGTATTTTTCGGGATGTTCATCTATTACTGCAAATATCTTTTCAATATCCTTTTGTTGGTAACCATAGAGTTCCTTATCAACTTTCTTTTTCTCAATACCAAATGTTTCTACCGCCATAAAATCCTTTAACTAAGTGAGCAATTTTGCAAAAATAAGGGATTTTTAAGGTTTACTCAAAATTAATCCCTGAATATAAATTTTCAACAATTTATATACCGAAGCATTTATTGATTATCTTTAGTTTCCCCTTTACCCCACTTTCAGCTTTTTAACAATCATCCCTCGGTTTTACTTAATTTAATAACAATACTTTGAGCAGTAGCAATTTGTATGACAGTTATGAAAGGAGCCTTTCACTGGTGGAAGCGCTTAAAAATCTTCCAGGCAATGACTGGATGGATCTTCTTACTAATTTTCACGAAGAGAAATGGCCAAAAAACTCCTGTATCCTAAACCAGGAGCATTACTTATATCATTTTTATATAATTATTTCCGGGCGCATTAAAATGTACCAGGTAGATGAAAATAGTGATAAGGAACACACGTTGTTTTTGCTTACCAAAGGGGATGTATTTGATCTTAATTGTTTATTTGACGAAGGTAGTCATCAGGTCTATTATGAATGTATAGACGATATAAAAGTGCTTGCTGCTCCAATGCAAAGCATAAGAACCTGGCTTCAAAACCATCCGAAATATTACAGAAGTTTCCTTATTTATTCTGCTAAAATGATGCGCCAGCTTGAATCAAATTTTTCTCAAATTATATTTACCGATATCTCAACCAGACTTGCCAATTTACTGGTTACCAACTTGAAAGATCCCAGAAACCTGAACCTGCTATGCGATCTTTCTAATAAAGAACTTGCTAATTTGATTGGTTCTACTCGTGCCGTGGTGAACAGGCATCTGCAAAAACTTAAAAAATCTGGTTCCATCACAATGACTCGAAATCAAATTAAAATTCAGGATATCGATCAGCTTCAAAGGGAACTCAGTAAAAAGAAAAAAAATAATTGAGTTGTGCTACTTAAGTAGTAGTTCATCGGCAAGTTACCTTCTACTTTAGCCTGTACAATCACATATATATTAATCAATTTTTTATTCATCAATTAAATTAATCATCATGAAAAAATTAATCATTTTAGTGTGGATTTTGGGATTCGTATCTGTTTCCTATTCACAAAAGGTAATTCAATTACAAGAAGCCAAAGTTACTTATGAACCATCAGCTAAGGTTCTCTATGAAAAGTATGACAATGGAAATGTAGTGTTAAAATTACAAGAAGCTTATGTTCAGCAATTTCGAAATGATCCTGTTAAATTTTTGATCAACAATTTTGACATGCAGGCTTATTTAAATGAATATAATAGCATGAACAATAACTTAGATGTAACCATTAAAAGTAAGAGTGGTTATTTGAAAGCTAACTACAATAAATACGGTGAGTTAGTACAAACTTCACAGAAATTTAAAAATGTTCTATTACCTCGTGAGATCTGGAACGACGTGTTTGCAAGCCATCGGGGCTGGACGATGACTAAAAACGTCTATACCGCCAGAGGAAAAGGTTCGGCGATTGATGCTCAAAGCTATATCATCACGATGAAAAATGGCAAAATGCAGAAAAAGCTAAAAATCAATCCTGTTAAGAAAACAAGCATTGTTGCGGTAAGGTAATAGCCAATTCTGAGAATTAATTCTCAATGACATGATCGTCTGGAATTAAAATGTTATTTTAAGCTACTCAGGTAGCGGTGTAAAATTGTAGATAGTAGTTAATAAATACCGGGTCTATCAGATCCACAAACACCAAATAATATTTTTTTCCAGATGATCTTTTATTTAAAAAGATCTGAAGACAAATATCGGTCTCCCCTGTCACAAACGATACTCACCACCAGGCCGGTATCAAGTTTTTCACACAATCTCACCGCAGCAGCAGCTGCACCACCACTACTCATTCCTGCAAAAATTCCTTCTTCTTCGGCAAGGCGCCGGGTCATTGCAACAGCTTCTTCTTCATTTACTTCTATTACCTGATCTACTTTTTTTGGATTGAATATCTTCGGAAGGTATTCCTCAGGCCATTTGCGGATACCAGGTATTTTGGCGTTATCTGTTGGCTGCACTCCCACAATTTGAATATCACTGTTTTTCTCTTTCAGAAAAGTTGAAGTTCCCATGATGGTCCCGGTTGTACCCATGGAAGATACAAAATGGGTGATCTTTTGATTGGTGTCATTCCAGATCTCAGGACCTGTGGTTTTATAATGCGCTTTCCAGTTATCATCGTTACCGAACTGGTTAAGCATAAAATAATCACCGGTTTTCATCTTATCTTCAGCATAATCGCGAGAACCTTCAATACCAACATCTGCACCTGTAAGGGTTACTTTTGCTCCATAGGCTCTCATGGTCTGTACTCTTTCCACTGTAGAATTCTCAGGCATCACCAGTTCAATATCAAGGCCGTAAATTCCCGCGATCATCGCCAGCGCAATGCCGGTATTTCCGCTGGTGGCTTCAATAAGTTTTGTTTTTTTAGTGATTTCACCTCGCTCGAGAGCACTTTTGATCATATTAAACGCGGGGCGGTCTTTTACGCTTCCTCCTGGATTTTGTCCTTCCAGTTTAAAGTAAAGATCTACCCCCGGTTTGGTTATTAATCTCTTTGATTTTACAAGCGGTGTATTTCCTACCAGGTCTAAAATCGAATCATTCATTTGTCTGCTGTATTTTTTATAGTAATTTGAGGGGTATGAGAAACCATGGAATTCGCAGGTACCGACCTCGTTATCGAAACATTCCCTCCAATTATACTGTTTTCTCCAACTACTGTTTTTCCACCAAGAATAGTGGCGTTTGCATAAATGGTAACATTACTTTCTATTGTAGGATGCCGTTTGATATTCCGGAGGTCACGTGCCACGTATAAAGCTCCCAGGGTAACTCCCTGGTATATTTTCACATTATCTTTTATCACCGCTGTTTCCCCTATTACCACCCCAGTGGCATGATCTATAAAAAACGAATTTCCAATATGGGCTCCTGGATTAATATCAGTCCCGGTGAGGCTATGAGCACATTCGGTCATTAGCCTTGGAACCAATGGGAGTCCAAACTTATAGAACTCATGACTTAATCTATAAATTGCAATTGCAAAAAAGCCGGGATAAGAAAGATACACTTCTTCCACAGAGTTTGCTGCGGGATCGTTTTCTGCGATAGATTTTGCATCAAGATTTAATTTTTCAAGAATTTCAGGAAGTTTTTTTAAATATTCTTCCCATATATCCTGGCATGGAGAACCCGGTTCCCAGCAAACCAGTTTTGCCAGTACCTCGAAATCTTTTCCTAATTCCTTAAGGTTAGTGGCGACAGCGGTATGATTATCAAAAAGGGTCTTAAATAATTTGTGAGTAAAAGCTTCAGTTTTTTCTTTAATACCAAGGTTAAGATTGGGGAACTTTTTATGCTCTTCTATTTGTCTTACGACCTTCTGGAATTCCATAGCTAATCCATTTTTAACCAAATTTATAAAAATAGTCTGATAGAGGCTGGTAAACATAGGTCTTTCTTCTAAAAAGAAAGCGGGGTTAATTTTTTGCCAATAAAAGAACAATGGTAATGAATACTTACTAACTTAGATAAGCAAATTAAAATGTTGAAAGATGGCACAAGAAAAAAAACCTCAGAAAGAAGCAAAAGGTTCACCAAAACCACATGCCAAACCAAAACAACAGGCAAAACCTAAAAAGTAATTTTTAGTGAGTTTAATAATGTTTTTTCAGGCCATCTCTAAAGGGTGGCTTTATATTTTAATAAACCTTTGCAAAGCTTAGAAGAATCTTAACGAAGATTGAAGGGATTACCGGCTTTTTTCTGCTAATTTCGAGATACAAAATTTATTCTATGGGGAAAAATAACTCTTCCGGCTCGCTAGGCTGGCCGGCAGTCTGGGCGCTTGCAGCCGGCGGAATGGTAGGAGGAGGTATCTATACTGCCCTCGGAGTCGTGGTGGCAGTTTCCGGGCAATGGGCGTGGCTTAGTTTCGTAATTAGCGGAATTATTGCAGCTTCCAGCGCCTATTCTTACGTCGTACTTGCCAATCATTATAAAGAAAGTGGTGGCGCTTTTACTTTTTTAAGGGAAATAAATAAAGAAGGGATCGCCGGTAGTCTTTCCTGGTTGTTATTAATGGGCTATGTTTTAACAATGGCCGTATATGCCTTTGCTTTCGGACATTATCTTTCTTTTTCATTCAATGGGTCGCCAATGATCAGCCGTCTATGTGCTGTTGGGATCATGGCTGCTCTTATTAGTTTGAACCTTGCTGGGGTTACAAAAACCAAAAAGGTTGAAATAGCAATTGTTAGCCTTAATCTTATCGCGCTTATCGGATTGGCCGTTATAGGCTTTTTACACTGGGATACCGTTAAACTGGTTTCGGGAATTGAACCACGGGCATGGTGGAGTGCACCTATAGGAGCAGCGAGTATATTTATGGCCTATGAGGGTTTTCAACTGCTCACCTATGAATACGATGAGATCAAAAATCCGAAAAAGATTCTCAAACCAACCATTATGCTTGCTGTCTTTTTCGTTATTCTTATCTATGCTGCCGTAGCCATTGGTGCGGTTATGCTTGCAGGGGCCCTAGCAATAATTTCACAAAAACAGGTTTCCCTTTCAGTAGCCGCGCAAAGTGTGCTTGGAACTCCCGGCTTGGTTATAATGACCCTTGCGGCGGTCTTTGCCACCGCAGCGGCCATAAATTCCACACTATTTTCCAGTTCCAATCTTTCTAAACGAGTAGCCGATGACAATGAGCTTCCACCCTTCTTTAAAAAGACCCATAATAATGTTCCCTATCGTGCAATAATACTTCTTGGGATCATGTCTACGGTTCTTGCCGTTATAGGTAAATTATCATCGCTTGTGGAAGCCGCCAGTATGATCTTTCTAATCACTTTTGGTATTGTAAATATCATAGCTCTGCGTTATATCAAAAAAGGCTGGAAATGGATCGCCTGGCTGGGAATTTCTATCGGAGCAGTGGTTTTGATCGTATTATTACTTCGATTAATGACCGTAGCACCTATTCAGCTGGGAATTCTACTATTCCTTGCATTTCTGATCATATTAGGTCGTCCGGCTCTGATGAAACGATTCTCGTCTAAAAAATCTAAAAATGACAATTGAAATGATCCTTAATAAAATATTTCTTCGTCTCTTGAGTTCTGTCATTTTGATGATAGCCGGGTTTAATGCACAATGTCAAAATCAGCCTGCCGAAATCAAAGTTTTAAATGCAACACCACAGGAGCTTCAGATAAGTTTTGACCAAAAGAAGGCTAATTCAAATTCATTAAAATTAGATATTCATTCAAATGAAGTCACAGCTTATAAACAATTGCCTTCCCACAAATATTCTATAATTGTTGCATCAAATGAAGATGAACTTCTGAAAAAAACCTTCGGACTCGCGAGTGCAGAAAAATATACTCAGGTCATTTATGGAATTCCTTCTTACTCTTCCCGGAAAAATGAAGAAACTTTCACCCACAAAATGCACTATATCTTTGAAGGTTCTGAAAATTATACAAAAAATGGCTTCCTTCCTGGAATAATGACCTTCCGCGATAAGTTTAAGCTGAAAAAAGGTGCTACTGCAATAAGGGTTTTCCACGCCGCTGCCGGTGTCACTCCTATTAATCTGAAATTGAGAGAAGGCAAAAAGACTACTAATATTGCCAGTAAACTTTCTTATGCGAAACCAGTTTTGATAAAACAAATCAAGTCTGGCGAAAAAACAATTGAAGTTTACCTGGGAAATGCGCCAAGGCCTTTCATTGAAAAAAAATTCAATTTTCAATCTCAGAAAGCCTATATCATTGTCCTTATCAACGTTAACGGGAAACCTGCCATAAAGATCCTGGAGAACTAATCAGCGAATAAGTGAAAAATGACCTTTTTTATCGGGATAATCAAGAATCCGCACTAAATACCAATAATCACCGGAGGGCATTTTCGCTCCATTGAAATTTCCGCTCCAGGAAAAACCGGGACCTCTTCCGGATGAAAGTAATTTTCCGTAGCGATCGAAGATCAAAACTTCAGATTTTTCAAAATATTCAATTCCGTTTAGCCTGAAAGTATCGTGATAACCATCATTATTGGGCGTGATATATTTCGGAAAAACTATATGAGGAAACTCCATCGTGCTCACCTGGCAATCTGCCAGATCTTTTACATAAGCAGTATATACACCTCCGGGAACCGAAGGAAATATATTTGAAGACTGATAATTCAATCCATCCAGGGAATACAGTAATTTCCCTTCTTCCTTTGTTAGGATGATGACCTTTTCTTCTTCAGAAACCACTTCAGAAATTGTAGAATTTGCTGCCATTTCAACAGTGAAAACTTTTTCTGCAGAGCAACCCCAGGCATTGGTGATCTTAACAGTAAAAGTACCAGAAGAATTAATGCTGATCGTCCTGGAATTTTGTCCGGTATTCCATGCATAATCCATACCCGTCAAGCCAGCATCAAGTATTTGTGAAGAACCGGGACAGAGCTGCAAATATTCATCACTGGTCGACGGGACCTCATTTATGGTGAGTGAAATGGCAGTGCGCGGACTTAATTTGCAATTATAACCGGCTGCTTTTGCTTCAGCATAAAAAGTTCCTTCATCAGGCGGAGTATAGGAAAGGCTATTTTCCTTCAGCAGGTTTCCACCCGAAGACGAATCATACCAGTTCACTTCTATCCCATCAGGAACATCTACGCTCAGAGCAGGAATGGGATCACCTTCACAAATTTGAAGATTTCCGTTGCTTTGCGGTGCATCCGGTAATTGTACAATTTTTAATTCAAAGAATTCTGAAGCAGAACTGCATACATTGCTGGAAAGATTTACCTGGTCTTCGGCTACTTTTACGCGGTAATAAGTAGTAGAATTGATATTTCCCGTATTATAATTTTGACTATTTGCCCCCGGAATGTCTGTCCACGAATTTGCATCCGGACTTTTTTGCCATTGAAAATAATGTTCGTCGTAAACACTGTTATCTGGGCTGGCAACAAGATTGATGTTCACGGGTGCGTTCTCCTCGCAAACTGCATAAATTCCTGTAGAACCATCGGTGGTTTCAACAGTGGTAAGATCTCCACAGGAACGGAAAATAATATCATCTATGGCAAGATCATTTCCGCAGCCCCCCGCGCCATTATTGAACATTTTTAAAATAACCGATCCCTGTCCCGGTTCAGACCGGAAAGTTAGCGCATAGCGGTCCCATTTAGGCGAATTTGTTGAAGTAATATCTCCTGTATTTCCACCATTCAACAAGACCGTACCTGATTCATCCCAAATCTCAAAACGTACATTTATGGGGATTCCGCCATTTTCACAAACCTGGCTGGCTCTGTTATAAATATTGATGAGAAATGCTGAAAATTCATAGGTGGTATTTTCGCAAAGGCCGGAGATGCTGGTCTTGTAAAATAATCCTGCAGTATAATCGGCATTTACAATAAGGGCCCTTCCATTAGAAAGAGTTTCATTTGGAAGATTTTGATGCCAGGAAGTAATGACATTTCCTATATCATCAGCAATGGTGTATTGCCCGTCCTGAGGATCTTCTGAAATAAAGGTATAATTAGTGATTCCCGGTGCTAAAGGAGGCCCTGTACCCGTTCCAGAGCCAAAATCTTCATGAAAAATAGGATCTCCCTTACTTCCTGTGCAAAAACCTAATTGTGCCTGAGCCTGGATATAAAAAAGTAAAAGAGCGGCCGCAGCCAGGAATTTCTTCATGATTCAAAGGAATCGGTCATTCAATTTCTCAAATTTATAGGAAATTCCCCAGTTTTGCCTTAGAGTTGCCTCAGTAATTCTATGGATCCTTTCTGCAAATTCAGAAACAATTCCATTTGAAATGATAAATTCGGTCGCCTGTTCAAAAGAATTAAACATACTTTTTTCGAAAGCCGGGGTTATTTTATCTTTTTCCTCGGCGAAAGCCTGGGCAATCTCAATATTGTAAAGCATCAAATCGGCCAAGGCATGAGGTTCCATTTCCAATTTTAAAAAATGCCGAATGTATTTATGTGCCACTGATCGTCTCCCCTTGGCTTTACGCCTGTTTTTCGGAAAATATTCTTTTGATATTTTTGCTTTCGCTTCCCGAACCAGCTTTTCTTCCTGCGGATTAAAAACAAAATCGTAGAAAGTTTTTACTTCCGGAAATCTCTCATAAAGATCGGTTAACTGGTCTTCAAGGTCTTTCTTTTTTAAAGATTTTAGATATTTTTTAAAAGCTCTTTTGCTCATTTATTTTCAATGATTTTTATACAATTCTTTTTAATTAAGACCGATAATTCACCAAGCCACTTTAATTGTCGCGTCACCAGGTGCGCTTCCTGTAATTCTTCCCGAACCTTCGGATCTATATCAAGTTTTCCCTGTGAAATTTCGGAATTCCTGTAATTTACAAGCTTTTCATATTTTTCTTCCAGACCTTCTTCTGGCGATCGTTTAAAGCTTTTCTCGCTTTTTTCTGCGGAAGGATCCTGCAAGTAGTTTAAGGCAGTTTCCAAATTATCAATAATATTTTCAGTATAATCTTTAAAAGCTGATGAAGCTTTAGTGGTGGGATGGGTCCTGATATAAGTTCCCAGCGAGGCCAAAACCGAAAGAAATGTTTGATTAATGCTAACAATCTCGTAAAAAAGAGCAAGCTGCTGCTTCTGAGCCTTAGGTTCCTGTGCCATACGTTGAAATGCTCCATTCAGGTCGCCAATCTTCAAAAAGGCCTGTTTTCGAGAAAGTTTGTAAGAAGTGGGAAGTTTACCTTTTAGCTGATAAAAGCTACTGATTTCCCTGAAATACTCAAGATTTGCCTGAAGCGAAGCAGCGATATTTCCAGGAAGTTCCTGTTTTTCCCATTTCGGCCAGAAGAAAAAATTTCCTGCCGCAGCAAGGGCGGCTCCTACCAAAGTATCCAAAACTCTGAATTTTATCACTTTCAGTACATCAGGTTTCAAAAGTGCATAGATAAACACAATACTAAGGGTAATAAAAATGGCCGCAGTAGTATAGTTTTTCTGAATAAGGGAAAAGGCCAGCGTTAAAGTTACAAGGGCCAGGATGGCATACACAGTAGTGTTTTGTGTAAGAAAAAGGATTCCCACTGCCAGTGCACCGCCAATCAAAGTTCCAATGATTCGTTTTCGGGTTCTTTGTTTGGTGAGTCCGTAATTTGGCCTCATGATCACTACAATGGTAAGGAGTATCCAATACGAATTCTGAATGGAAAAATAGAAGCCTGCCAGGAAACCTATGATCATTATAAGGCTTAAACGCAGCGAATGTCTGAAAAACGGTGACTGAAAATTGAAGTTGCTTAACAGCGTTTTCACATCATATTCCTGTGTACTCAAAAATTTCTGAGCTTCTTTTTCCCTCATGACGGGCCTGGGTTTTTTTGCAATATCACGCAACACATGATCAATATTGATGATTCGCTCTGCCTGTTGCTGCTGATAATCCAGCAGATGCCTTAACATAAGCAAAGACTCCCTCCTCTCGGGAATATCAATTTTTGATCGAAACTCCCTAAAGCTATTTTCCAGATCTCCCAGCAGTTTATCAAGCTCGAGGACCGGAAGATCTTTTTTTCTGTAAAGAGCTGTGGCAATTTGCATTAATTGCAAGGCCAGCTTCTCACTGAAAGAAGCAAAATCATTAATAATTGCCTCGTCGTTCTTGAAAAGCTCATGCATTTTCTCATAATCAAGCGGGTGCGCCATAGCCAGTTCCAGAATATCCACAAGATCAATAAATACAAGTAACCTCTTACGCGCATAACCCGAATTTCCTCCCGATTTTCTTGAACTTATAAGTAATTCCCTTAAATTTTCGTGCTTTTCATTTAATTCAACCTGCAGTTGCAAAAGTTCCTTTGAAAGTTGCTGGGAATGATCGGCGTTTCTATATAATTTAACCCTGATCTGAAGATATTCACCCGTAAGTTCCATGGTTTCGCTAAGAAGCTGCTCAGTGGCGCGCTTCGGCCTTATAAAATGCCAGAGCGAGCTTAGTAAAAGGTACCAAATACCTCCACCAATGATAAGCAAACCCTTTTGCCAAATTTCAATTGAAGAAGCCGAAAGTCCGGCAAAACTTAGTACTACGGCTAAAAGTCCGGCAAAAGAAACGAGCGAAGCACGAAATCCGTAGACCGCCAGGTAGGAAATTGCAAAAATTAGAAGAAAAAGCATAACCAGGCTCGAAAGCAAACCTGTTGCTGCATATTTAGCAATTACATAAGAACAACCTCCCAAAAGCGCACCAGTCAGGATTCCCAGGCTCTTGTGTTTATAAGTACCGGTAACATCACTGGGAGAACTTAAGAGACATCCCATAGCCAGGCTGACTCCAATTTCCAACTTCCCCAGGCTTGAAAAGATACTGATAGGTACCACGATGGAAATGCTCAGGATCAACGCCTTCGAAAAGTCGGTACTCCTAAGAAAACGGGTAAATTCCCGGTAATAATTTTTCAGTTGAACGGTCACTTGGTTTTTTTGAAAAACTTAAATTAAATCAAATTGCAGGATCAGAAAAATTCAGTGGTTAATTTCACAAAAAAAGGAGTGCCCACACACTCCTTTTTGTAATCTATAAAATAAAAATTTTATTTTTTGGGAGGTTGTGAAGGTCGCACTTCAATTTTACTTGGCAAAGTTCTGGGATTCATTTTCAACAAATCTGTCACAAGTTCCCCAATATCTTCGATCTGGATTTTCCAGCTGTCTTCATCTGAAGGTTCATGATCGTTGAAATAGGTCGACACAGAACCTGGCATGATGGTGCTCACTTTCACTCCATCCTGTCTAAGATCGAGCATCACGGCCTGTGTGAATCCCGTAAGGCCAAATTTGCTGGCATTGTATGCGGCTCCACCCGCAAAAAAGTTGGTTCCCGCAAGACTGGAAATGGTAATAATATAGCCTTTAGATTTCTTTAAGGCCTCCACACAAGACTTGATACTGTAGAAAACCCCGGTAAGATTGGTGTCGATGGTTTCCTTCCACTGTTCAGTGGTAAGTTCTTCTATAGAACCAAAATGCCCAATTCCGGCATTGGCTATAAGAACATCCAAACGGCCCCAGCGATCCAGGAGTTTTTCCACGGCCGCACGTTGACTTTCGAAATCGCGAACATCGGCTTCTAAACCAAGGATTTCCCCATGATCTGATAATTTCTCGGCGGCTTTATCGGCTGCAGATTGAGAACGGCTGGTAATTCCAACTTTATATCCCATTTGGAGCAGGCTTTTTGCAACTCCATATCCAATTCCTTTACTTCCGCCTGTAACCAGAGCGGTTTTTTCTTTATTGCTCATATTTCTGATTTTTTTTAAAGCTACTAAAGACCACTATCGTGCTGAAATTAAAAGCTCTAAGATTCTGTTAATTTTAAAGGTTAAATGATTTATAAAACCGCGGTAAAACCTTTTATAGATTATCAAAAAAATTAACTTTGTCCTGAAAAAAATTAGCTGAAATTGTTTCAGAATTACAACCCTGACCTAAATTAATTTTCACATTGGAAAATATAAAAGCACAAAAGTTACTCAATAAGATTCAGCGCGACCTGATGCGCAATGGGATTATTATCAACACGCTCGTTGAAGACCTTAAAGAACTAAGAAATTTTGTCGTGGAAGAAAACATTCCGCTTTTGGCAAAAGCCGTTCGCCTGACTTACGAACATATTCAGGAAAATGAGGCTTTTGAAATTCCAATTCCCGATGACGAGCCTTTAGATGAAGAGGAAATTGAAGACCAGGAAGAAACTGAAGAAGTAACAGGCCAGGAAAGCCTGGAATACATGTTATCACTCATGGCAGATCATTCAAATAAAATCAATGAAATGGAACTGCGTGAGTATATAAAAGCTTTAAAGGAATACGCGGGAGAGGATTACTAAAATAATCATTTTACGTTTATTTATTCTGAAAGGATTTCGGCATTATTGCTATAGAAGATTGTCATGAAAAAGAAAGCGAAGTCCGGCAAGAAATCGCATATACGGCTATTACATCAATATTATAAATATACCGGCTTTTACAGCTTTATATTTAAGAGCCTGAAAAAGGCGGCAATTCCCCTGCTGCTTTTTTTGGCGGTAATCTTTATTGTTGATCATTTTGTGCTCAATATTGAAGATATGCTGAAGGTGATCACCACTAAGTTTGCTCCCGGGCAGGTATTGGGAATCTTTTTCACTTCAGAATCTTTATTGGGAATTGTTCCTCCCGAACTTTTTATCGCCTGGGCGGGAAAATCTTCTGCTCCCTTTGTCTATCTAACGCTGCTCGCCGCTGCTTCTTATGCCGGCGGGATCGTTTCCTATTTTATAGGAATTGGAATTACCCATCAGAAAAAAGTTCACGATCTTTTAGAAAACAAGCTGGCAAAACATATTAAAAATACTCGAAAATGGGGTGGTTTCTTAATTATTGTTGGGGCTTTACTTCCTATTCCATTTTCAATGACAAGCATTGCATCGGGGATTATTCGTTTTTCCTTTTCGAGCTATCTCATCTTTGCCCTCTTAAGGTTTGCTCGTTTTTACCTCTATTCCCTGGTAATTTTTAAAATGATTTAACTTATTACCAATCAAACAATTAAATTTTTCATAAGGATCGAGGTTTTATTTGTGCTATCCCATATCTTAGAAAGATAACCAACCAATACCAATATGGATTCTAAGATTCAAAAGATGGCTCGCGTGGGCTATATCGCAAAAGGAGGCGTATACGCAATTACCGGAATACTCGCCTTTATGGCAGCTTTTAACATGGGCGGCGGCCAAACCAGTGGTAAAACAGGAGTTGTGAATTTTCTTCAGAAACAGCCTTTTGGAAATGCACTTTTAATACTGCTGGCACTTGGCCTTCTTTGCTATGCTGGGTGGAGATTCTTTCAGTCTATTAAAGATCCTGAACATATTGGCGATTCAGAACACGGAAAGATAAAACGAGTGGGGCTTTTTATAAGCGGACTGATTTATCTTTCTTTGGCAGGCTATGCAGTTTTGCAACTCATCAATGCCGGTAGTTCGGGAGGAGGAAACAATAACCTCAGTTTCCTTTCGGGAAGCTTGGGGGTGGTAGTATTTGCAGTTATTGGTATTGCCTTGATTGGGCTCAGTATACATAAATTTCAAAAAGCCTATTCGAAAAACTTTCTGAGAAAATTTAACTATAAATCCATCACTGAAGAAAAGCGAAGAAAGCTTGTAAAAAATACCGGTTATCTTGGGATTATTGCACGTGGAGTTGTATTTGCAATTATGGCTTATATCTTCATTCGCGGGGCTTATCATTCCAATACCAACGATATTAAAAACATTTCTGATGCTTTCGATTTTCTACAGAAATCCTCTTATGGACCCTGGTTGTTAGGACTGGTAGCACTGGGCCTGATCTGCTACGGAATTTATATGTTCGCTATGGCGAAATATCGACAATTCAATGATTAACCATAACTATAAAAACCAGAAGTATGTCTTTATTAACTATTATCTTAAATATTTTACTTCCGCCACTCGCGGTATTTCTAAAACATGGCCTTGGAATGACTTTTCTTATTAGCCTGCTGTTAACAGCTTTAGGATGGATTCCCGGTGTGATCCATGCATTTCTTGTAAACGGAAACAGATAGAAAAAAGAGAGGTCTAAAAAGAACTAATTTCAACAAGCTAAAATTTCCCTTTTTAGGCCTCCCTTTCCTTAATCGTTTTCTTCCCTTTTTTGTACTTCTTTTTGCCATTTCCAGGCACTTTTTAAAGCATCTTCCAAAGAGCGCGAGGCTTTCCAGCCCAATTCTTTATTGGCCTTTGTGGTATCGGCATAAGCAGCAGTAATGTCTCCTTCCCTCCTG
This sequence comes from Christiangramia fulva, assembly GCF_003024155.1. Classification (NCBI taxonomy): domain Bacteria; kingdom Pseudomonadati; phylum Bacteroidota; class Flavobacteriia; order Flavobacteriales; family Flavobacteriaceae; genus Christiangramia; species Christiangramia fulva. The sequence goes on along the minus strand of NZ_CP028136.1, from coordinate 3,169,758 downwards.
TCGGTGATTTTGTAGGGAAGTTTTACACCTGTAGCTTTTTCAAAGGTTTGAATAACTTCCAGTACGCTATTCCCTTTTCCGGTTCCCAGGTTAAAAACCTCGTAATTATCTTTTTCTTTATGATCTATAAGTCTCTTCAGTGCCTTAACGTGGGCTTCGGCAAGATCCATTACATGAATATAATCCCGAATAGCCGTTCCATCAGGTGTAGGATAATCATCGCCAAAAACTGAAAGTTCCTTTCTCTTTCCAATCGCGGTTTGAGTAATAAAAGGAACTAAATTCTGTGGAGTTCCAATTGGAAGTTCCCCAATTTGAGCCGAAGGATGTGCGCCTATGGGATTAAAATATCTCAGGGAAGAAGCTTTGAATTGTTTATTGATCCTGCAGGTATCCGAAATGATCTCCTCACCTATCTGCTTGGTGTTTCCATAAGGTGATTCAGCTTTTTTTACCGGGGCGTCTTCGGTGATGGGCAATTCATCGGCCTGCCCGTACACGGTACAGGAGGAACTGAAAATGATCCGGGAATCCTTCCTCTTCTGAAGCTCTTTCAGCAAATAAACAAGGGATGAAATATTGTTCTCGTAATAAAGTAAAGGTTTCTCAACACTTTCACCCACCGCTTTCGATGCCGCGAAATGGATTACATCCTGGATATCAGGATATTTTTCAAAAAACTTTCTTACCGCTTCTTTTTCCCGAAGATCAATATTTTCAAATTCAGGGGTTTTACCGGTAATCTGCGCGATTCCGCCTAATACATCAATAGATGAATTAGACAAATTATCAATTATAACAACCTCAATTCCTTCCTGTTGAAGTGCCACCACGGTGTGGGAGCCTATAAAACCCAGGCCGCCGGTGACAAGAACCTTATTTTTATACATAAATTTATTTTTCAACCGCAAATTAAGAAAATTCAATAAGCTGTTCCTTCAGGAACCTATAAAAACCAAAATTAATATTGAAAGACCCCAATGGTCATAAATTTTATAAAGAGTATCTTTGAACAATTTTTAAAATCAAGCTTTATGTCTTTGGAAAAGCAGCTCACTTTATTTAAATGGATTAGTATTTTGGAAGGAATTTCTTTTCTTTTACTACTCGGTATTGCGATGCCGCTTAAGTATATCCTAGACATGCCTCAAATGGTGCAGCAGGTGGGAATGATCCATGGTGTCTTGTTCATCGGATATGTTCTTGGAGGCTTTCTTCTCAAACAACCCATGAACTGGAACCGCAGGCAGGTCTTGACCGTTTTGGGATGTTCGCTCATTCCCTTCGGACCGTTTTATGTTGAAAGAAAATATCTTTAAATCATGCAAGTTCGCGAAGGACTAAAAGACGGGATCGTTTTTTTTGAAAAGCTCTTTAAGAGACACGGCATGAACGAAGTTCTTGCTGAGTACATGAATATGCTTATAAACCTGGTGATCCTTACCCTGGTGGTGATTGGGGTGAATTATCTTATCAAAAGGTTTATCATAGGGACTTTCAAAACTTTTACCAATAAAACCAAAACCACATTTGATGATTTTCTTATCAAAAGTAATTTCCCGCGATATGTAGGGCGTATTGTGCCGCTTTATATTGTCTATTACTTTTTTCCCCTCATTTTTTCTGAATTTCCCCGCACACTGGAGATATTTTACAAATTGTTCAATATCTATGTGGTAATTCTTGTGGTTTGGATTTTCCGGAGTATTATCAGGACCACCAGAAATTACCTTAAAACAAGGCCGTCCTTTAATGATAAACCCCTGGAAAGTTTCAGCCAGGTGATCATGATCTTTATCTGGCTCATTGGCATCATGTTCATTTTTTCAGAGCTTACCGGGAAATCGGTGATTGGTTTTGCCATTTCTTTAGGTGCTGCCTCTGCAGTGATTCTCCTAATTTTTAAAGATACCATACTTGGTTTTGTCGCTTCCATACAGGTTTCAGTAAACGATATTGTTCGAATTGGCGACTGGATCACTTTTGAAAAATACGGTGCTGACGGGACAGTAACCGAAATTAATCTCGCCACGGTAAGGGTTCAGAACTGGGATAATACCTTCACCACTATTCCTACTTACAGCCTTATTTCCGACTCGTTTCAAAACTGGCGCGGAATGCTTGAATCTCCGGGCAGGAGGATAAAAAGATCTATTTATATTAAGCAGAATTCGGTAAAATTTCTTACCCCTGAAGATTTAAAAAAGCTGAAAAACATTAGCTTAATATCGCCCTATCTTGAAAACAGGCAGGCAGAAATAAATAAATATAACGAGTCACACAACATTGATAAAAGTCTCCTTATTAATGGTCGAAATCAAACAAATCTTGGTGTTTTTAGAAAGTATGCCGATTCTTATTTGCATGAACATTCTGCTGTTCACAAAGAGATGTATATCATCGTAAGACACCAGGCTCCAACTGCTCAGGGTATCCCCCTTGAGATTTTATGCTTCAGTAAAGACAAAAGGTGGGAAAATTTTGAATATATTTCAGCTGATATTTTTGATCATTTAATAGCTGCCATTCCTTATTTTGGGCTTCAGCTTTTCGAAAACCCTTCAGGAGATGATGTGAGAGCAGTGCTAGAAAGTATAAAATAATTTTTATGAAATTAAAATCCTTTCTACAGGCTTTTGGCATTTTTGCAGTACTTTTAACACTTATTCCTCTGTTTGCTGCAGATTTCTGGTGGATAAGAGTATTCGATTATCCACATATTCAGCTAACTATTCTTACCCTTACTGCCCTGGCTTCTTATTTTATAAGGTTTGAAATGAGGTCATGGAGAGATTACACATTTGTTTTGGTATTATTGGCGTGTTTTATTTTCCAGTTCACTAAAATCTATCCCTATACGCCTTTATCTTCATTAGAGGCGGGAAAACCGGGTAAAAACGCGGATATTAAGGATAGCTTTGTCATACTTACTTCTAATGTGCTCCAAAAAAACAAGAAAGCCGATCTTGTCATTAACGAGATAAAAAAAATAAATCCTGATCTGGCAGTATTCACCGAAACGAATACACGTTGGCAAAAAGATCTGCAAGAAGGAATTGGGCAAATGTATCCCTATAAAATTTCTGCTCCGCTGGATAATACCTACGGAATGATCCTTTATTCAAAATTAAAACTTGAAAATCCCCATACCAGCTATATTGTAGACGATAGTATTCCTTCCATGCATGCTGTTGTACAGCTGGCATCTGGTAAAAAATTTCAATTGCACGCGATACATCCCACTCCCCCGATGCCGCAGGAAAATCCTTCATCTACAGATCGTGATGCCGAACTAATGAAAGTAGCGCTTGAAACCCTGGATGCGAAAATGCCTGTTGTGGTAATTGGTGATTTTAATGATGTTGCGTGGTCACAAAGCTCTCACTTGTTTAAAAAACTCGGAGGTTTACTGGATGTAAGGGTGGGCAGGAATTTCTATACTACTTTTGATGTCAACAGTATAATAATGAGATGGCCTCTCGACCAGATCTTTGTTACCGAAGAATTTAGAGTTGCCGATATTTCCAAAGGATCAGATGTAGGTTCTGATCATTTTCCTTTTTACGCTAAGCTTTATCTTCAGCCTGAACTTGCCAAAGAGCAAATTCCTAAAAAGGCGACCAAAGAAGAAATCAAGACCGCGCGCAAGGAAATAAGGAAAGAAATTCGGCATGACGGACACCAATAAGAAGCGCCTCCACGTAAATCATAACATTTATTTAGGAGCTTCTATGAAGGGGAATCTATATTTTTAGGAAAACTGCTAAAAATGACCTCCACTTTTCAGGAAGAAAATACTTCTGTATCAGAGTCTTTTTCAAGATTTTATAATCGTTTGATCGACCAGCTTCCAGGGATCGGCCTCGGCCTTTTAATAATTATCCTGGGCGTTTTAATCGGCACCATGATCGGGAATTTTGCAAGAAATCGCATTTCCCACAGAACTAATGATCCTTTGATGAGCCGCTTTCTTGGGAAAGCCATTCGTTTTGTAATAATCATAACCGCGATTATGCTTGCCCTTCGTGCAGCTGGCTTGAACGGCATAGCCACAGGGATTCTTACAGCGGCAGGGGCAGGTGCTGTTGTCCTTGGTTTCGCGTTTAAGGATATTGGAGAAAATTTTATATCAGGGATCATTCTTGCCTTTAATCGTCCGTTTAATATTGACGATACCGTTGAAATAGGAGCTAATTTCGGAAAGGTGAAAGCCCTTGAATTTCGATATACAAAACTTAAAACCTTTGATGGGAAGGATGTGTATATTCCTAATTCTGATGTATTTAAAGAACCGGTTACCAATTTTACTGAGGATGGTTTTTTTCGCTGGAACTTCAAAGTTGGGATCGATTACGATGATGACATTAGCAAAGCTAAGATATGCATCATGGAAGCTCTAAAAAAAGATCCGATGGTCATTGAAGATGCCTCGCATGCTAATTTTGTTATTGAAGACGAATTAGCTACAAGTACTGTAAATCTAAAAGTTTTCTTTTGGGTAGACACGAAAGATTTCAGGATGCAGGCCCTTATCACCAAAGGAAATGTAGTTCGAAATGTGAAAGAAGCACTGATGCAAAACGGATTTTATCTACCTTCCGATATACAGGAGATCAAGTTGTATGGAGCGCAAAGAGATTCTCCCATTCGACTTCAAAATGAGTCAAAAAATAAGGAACTCTAATTTTTATTTCAGCCGGTCTTTTACAAATTCTACTTCTGTTTTGCCATGCGGTTTTGGTTTTCCCTGTTCATCGAGGCCAACCATCACTATTTTATCAATGCTAATAATGGTTTCCCTTGTCATTTTATTTCTTACCTCGCATTTTAAGGTAATCGAAGCTGTACCAAATTTTAAGACCTCAATTCCAATTTCAATAATATCACCCTCTTTAGCCGAGCTTTTGAAATCGATCTCACTCATATACTTGGTGACGGTTTTCGGATTTTCAAGCTGAACGATGCTATAAAGAGCACATTCTTCATCGATCCATTCCAGAAGCCGTCCGCCAAAAAGTGTACGGTTAGGGTTCAGATCCTGGGGCTTTATCCATTTGCGCGTGTGAAATCTCATTGTTTTTTCTTTTAAAAGTAGAAAGATTGGGTAGTTTCAGAAAATATCCCCACCCAAAATTTAGTTTTCAAAAGAAGAATTTCAGATTTATAGAAATTGCCTGGCTACTTTTATGATTTTATCATGATCAAAGGCCAGATCTGGTAATTTATCAACTTCAAACCAGCGGGCATCTTTGGCATCATCTGAAGGTTTCAGATCCTCTTCACAATAGATTCGGCTGAGAAAAGCTATAGTTACAGTGGGACCTCGGGGATCGCGACCGGGGGTACCAAAGGCCTTTACCTGTTCCATAGAATCTACTTCTACACCTGTTTCTTCCTTCAATTCCCTTTTCGCGCCGGTTTCTAGATCCTCCCCTTCTTCAAGAAAACCGCCGGGCAAAGCCCATTGATCTTGGAAAGGTTCATTTTTGCGTTTTACCAGCAGGACCTTGAACTTGTCTGCCTTGCAAAAAACCACGCTGTCTACAGTTATTGCTATGTTCTGTTTCATATTAAATTAATGTTTTCGGGATCTTTAATTCTGTGCCGAATCTCTTATTCAATTTTTCAATAAAATAAGCTGAAAGCAATGGCGAAGCTTCTTTCATATTCTCATGCACGAAGAAATAAAAGTTTTTCAATCCCAGTTCATGCCATTCTTTGATGTGATCAATCCATGCATCCAAACGGCTCTGTACTGTACCACCTACGCGAACCTCATTGAATTCATAGGATTTTAAAAGCTGAAAGAACCTGTTCGTTTTGGATATGTTTCAGTGGAAGTGAAAATCTGCGTTTTCTGGATCCTCTAATCTTCCGAATTTCATTGCGGTGAATTTCAATATTTATTAAAATATACCGTTTTTTTATTGACGAATTCCTTTATTCCGTCTTCCGAAAGTTCGCGGCCGTAACCGGAAATTTTCGTTCCTCCAAAAGGAAGTCTGGGATCGCTCTTTACCAGCTCGTTTACAAACACGGCCCCATCTTCAAATTTTGGATAAATTCTTTCGGCAAGATCCATGTCTTCAGTAAAAATAGACACACCCAGTCCAAAATCTGAGCGATTTACAAGCTTTACCGCCTCCTCTTCAGTTTTAAACCTGGTAACTCCAATTGCGGGACCAAAGGTCTCTTCAGTAAACATCGGCATTTCCGGTGTTACATCTTCCACGATGGTCGGCTCGAGATAGGCTTTATCCCTTTTGCCTCCAAGAAGGATCCTCGCGCCCTGTTTAACTGATTCCCTGATCTGTTTTTCCAGATCTTCGGCAAGATCTACCCGGGCCAGGGGTCCAATAAAAGTATCCTCGTCTAAAGGATCTCCGCTTTTTAATTCCCGTACCTGTTTTTCAAATTTCTCCATAAATTCATCGGCGATACTGTCCTGTAGCAGAAGCCTTTTACCGGCAATACAGCTCTGCCCGGTATTTTGATACCTCGCCATCACACAGGTTTTAACGCTTTCTTCAATGTTGGCATTCTCAAAAATCACAAGCGCATTGCTGCCACCCAATTCCAAAACTGATTTTTTAATTTCCTCACCTGCCACAGAAGCAACTGCCGCACCTGCCGGTTTACTACCGGTTAGAGTTACAGCCTTTACTCTTTTATCTCTGATAACATCCTCAACTTTACTGCTGCCAATCACCAGATTCTGAAAACATCCTTCTGGAAAACCGGCTCTCTCGAATATTTTCTGAATATTATTGGCACAACGCATCACATTGCTGGCATGTTTCAAGACCCCTATGTTGCCTGCCATCAACGCCGGAGCCGCAAAACGGAAAACCTGCCAATACGGATAATTCCAGGGCATAATTGCAAGTACCACTCCCAAAGGTTCATAACTTACAAAACTCTTATCTGCATCGGTTTCAATGGTTTTTTTTGAGAGATGTTTTTCAGCGTTTTCAGCATAATACTCACAGGCCCATGCGCATTTTTCAACTTCAGACAATGCCTGTTTTATAGGTTTACCCATTTCAAGAGACATATCTTTGGCATATTCCTGTTTATTCTTTTTAAGCTCCGCGGCAGCTTTCAGCATCAATTCCTTTTTTTCTTTAAAAGGGACATCGCGCCAGGTTTTAAATCGTTTTTCAGCTTTTTCAAGTTTTTGATCGATCTCTGATTTGGAAAGTTCTTCAAATTTCTCAAGAACTTCATCGTTATAAGGATTCCTGGACTCTATCATAATTCAATTTTCTTTTTCTGCTTTACTTAAAGATAAAAAGATGCTTGCGGCCTGGAAGGCAGATTAAGACATATTTAACTCCGCCGTTGTTTATAACCGGTTAACAAGTAAATGAAAGCAGCTTTATTCCGGCTTTTATAAATTCCTATATTTAAGAAACTTTACTTGCCATGAATCCAAGAGATTTTAACCTAACGGAGCTCAGGCCTGAGATTCCTTCAGCAAGAATTACAGAAAATATGAGTTCAGATGAGCGGTTTCAAAATGAAACACTACGTCCCGTAATTAAATTACAGGATGATTTACTCGTTGCTGTTTTTAGAAATTACGTTAGCAAACACAAGAATGCCTTTTATGAGCTGAAGCTGGAAAAAAGGTTGCTTTACATCGAAAATGCCATTCAAAGGGACATCAAATTTCGAAACAGCGTAAAGGGAATGATCATCGGGCAGTTTACTATTCAGGAATATGAAAATTACATTAAGAATTCATCGGCTTTGAACAAACGTATGATGAATATTGTAAGAGAAAGACTGCAAAGCAATATCCAGCTTTTAGAACGCGATCTGGCGTACTAAAAGTCCGATGATGATTGTGATAGAAAAGCTCAATAAAGTTCCCACCAGGACGTATTCGGTTTGCTTGCGTGCGCCGGCCTGAGATTTATCGCTGAACCTGAGAATCGATTTGGCAGCAATAAGAAAGCCTATTGCTGAAAAGTTGGAAGTTAGAATAAAAGTGAGCACGAGAATCCGTTCAAAAATTCCGATATAACGTCCCGCGGAATTGAGGCCGTCATTGAGCAGAACTCCATCTGCTTCGGTTTGCCATTTTTTGGTCGCTTTCCCAATTAGAAAACCTGCGGGAAAAATTATAATAAGATAACCCAGAAGAAGGCTTAGAAAAGTTGTGGATTCTAATAATTCACGGAAAAACGGAATTATATTTTCAAAATTTGAGGTAAGAAAAAGCCAGGCAACCAGGATAGCCAGTAGATGAAGGAACTGATCGAAAAGAAAAAGTTTAAGATTGTCTCCCTTATGGAGTTTCCACAAATCGGTAAAAAAGTGAGCTACACTTATAAAAACGGCTATATACCACCATTCCAGCCGCATTAGAAAAATAAAAGTAAGTAACCCTGCTATTAAAGAATGAACATACAAAAAGGCTGATCTTGATTTCTTTTCCCTTTTCTGAACGATCAATTTTGTGGGTTGTAGCGCAAAATCAGTGATGATATGCGCCAGCAGCAACTGAAGTAATATTAGGAGGCTATTTTCCATTTGAAAAATGTTCAGAAATTACCTTTTCATAACGCAGTAACAGGGCGTTGATTGCTTCCCAGCCCGCCGCCTTCTTTCGCTGATTGACCGCCGATTGACTGATATCAAGCTCTTCAGCGATCTCGGTTTCTTTTAGGCCTTTTAAAAGATAATAGATCACTTCAGCTGAAGCAGTGCTCCACTTATCGGCGAGCGTATCAAAAAGAAAAAGAGAAGTATTAAACTCTTCATTTACGGCCTCAACAGGAGTTTTTAGCTGCGTTTTCCGATTAAGAGTCTTCATACTATCAAGGGTTCGGCCAGAAAACTGAAAAGCCTGGCCGTTGGCTTCGGCAATCGACTCTCTTTCAAAATCATAAGTACCGATCCCAATAGCACATTTCATATCGGCCTTTATAGCCATGTTTCTTTTATTGCTAAGATCAGATTCGTCAAGCTGATTGATAGCAGTTTTAATCTTTAATACTACCCGCAACGCCTCTTCGGGATTTTTTAATATTCCCTGAAAACTGTCTCCCCTATAGATCCTGAAATCTGAACCAGATTCTTTCAAAATATCAAATTCCAGCTTCAAAACATGCAGGACCTTCTCCAGTAAGGTATGGGAATAACCGGAGGAATTAAGGAGATCGGCTGAAATTACTGCTATCATATTATCAAATATAGAAAAAATAAGATTAAAAGCTTATAACTATCTTTAATAAGCCTGTATGCTTATATTTTACAATTATAAGCTTAAACCTTCCCTGCCCCGCTTATTAAATATTTGCTAAATGTTCGGTAAGCCGGTAAAGCTTATTTAATTTTAAAATCCATCCAAAAAAGAAACCGGAAAATGATAAAAAATAAAGAAGAACTATTTATAAAATGCCTGGAAACCGTAAACCGTCAAATTGAAAAATACGAGCGGGAAATGGACGACATCAGGGAATCGATGGAAAACAATGACGTGCATACCGATTATGACGAGGATGACAGCAAAGGTCAACTGCTGAATGACTTTGAGAAATACGCCGAATACCTTGATAATTCGCGTAAAATGAAAGAAAAACTCAGCCGCATTGATCAGAAACACTACAGTGAAACAGTCGATTTTGGAAGTGTGGTAGAAACCAGTGAAAACTATTATTATATATCGGTAGCATTGGGAAAAATTGTACTCGATGAAGGAAGCGTAGTTTTTGCCATTTCAACAGAAGCGCCAATTTATAAAGAGATGAAAGGCAAAAAGGCCGGAGAAAGCTTCAGTTTTAATGGAAAAGACCACAAGATTGTAAACATCCATTAATTATTCGGGGTACTCAATACGCAAATGGTAAATATTCTTAAGCTTACGCTTAAGAATTTTTTTAACCATTTGAATCTCCTTAAAGGTAATATTTGAATTCAGGAACTGACCTTCCTCCATTTGTTTATTGATGATCTTTTCAACAAAATTGTCGATGAGCACAGAGGTTGGTTCTTTCAAACTTTTACTTGCGGCTTCAACACTATCACACATCATGAGAATTGCCGTTTCCTTGCTAAAAGGAATGGGCCCGGGATACCTGAAATCAAGAGAAGAGGTATTGTCATTGGCTTCTTTTTCTTTTCGGTAAAAGTAATATACCGTGGTTGTTCCGTGATGGGTTCGAATAAAATCAATTACTCTATCAGGTAAATTGTTCTTTTTGGCAATCTCGATCCCTTTAATCACGTGATCAATGATGATCTGAGCACTTTCACGCGGTGACAATTCATCATGAGAATTTACTGAAGTGGTTTGATTTTCAGTAAAATAAGTAGGATTCTGCATTTTGCCAATGTCATGATATAGAGCCCCAACCCTTGAGAGCATGGCATTTGCATTGATCTCATTCGCGGCGGCTTCAGCTAAATTTGCCACATTAAGGCTGTGGTGAAAAGTTCCCGGTGCCTTTTCTGCCAGTTCTTTTAACAGTTTTGAATTAGTATCTGAAAGTTCAAGTAAAGACATATCGCTAACCATTCCGAAGATCTTTTCATATACATAAATCAAGGGCTGCACGAAAAGTGTTGCAAGACCACCTAACAGAAAAGTGAGAAAAACTTCAATTTTCACATCCTGAATCTCTCCCTCCTGGATAATCGTAAAAGCAAAATAAGAAATGATATAAACCAGCGTAATCTGGCCAACTGAAATAAAAAGATTAGCCCTCTTGTAAAGTTCGCTAACGGTTAGTATGGTAACGATCCCTGCAATGATCTGCAAAAACATATATTCATAACTATTGGGAACGATAAACCCTAAAAGCAGAACCGTTAAAACATGGGTGAACAATCCCAATCTTGCATCAAAAAAAGCTTTGAGAGTAAGGGGCAGGATACATAAAGGTACCACATAGACATACTGAATATTAAAGTTTACCACGAGAGTAGTCAGCATTACCATAAAAATAATGTTGAAAAAAATGAAGGTCACCTTTACATTATTTTCAAAAATGTTCGGACGGTATTTTCTCATGAAAAGCAAAAGCATGAGCAGGGCCAGTGCAACAAGGGTGCTGTACCCCACAATGATCCAGTTGTAATTAGATTTGCTCCAGACCTGTGATTCATATTCAGCTTTTAGAGACCGAAGGATATTGTATTTATTCCCCTCAACCACTTCACCTTTGGCAATGATCCGGCTGCCCTGTTCTATAATTCCCCGCGTATAGGAAATATCATCGAGTTTACTTTGAAGATCTTTTTGTGTAAGTTCACTGTTAAAGGTAACATTGGGTTCTATGGAATTAAAAAAGACTTCTAAAAGTTCGGTTTTAAAAGAAGTAAAGCCCGCAGCTTCAATTTCATGAGTTATAAAAGATCGTACTTCTCCCTGCTTCATGATCTTTTTATAGGAAACTTCAGAAGCCTCATTTCCTTTTAAAAGATAAACAAGCTGGTCTGGTTCCAGCCGATTGCTTTCCTGAAGCAGCCCGTGTTCATAAATCTTGTCGATAGTTTTTGTGACAAAATTATCAATGATCTTTTGATAAGACTTAAGGATAGAATCAGCAAAAACATTCTGAACCTGTTGTAAGGCTTCCTTTTTAACTTTTGATGGAACAAGGGTATCATAGGAGTAATAAGGAATATGAGAATTTTTTATCTCATTCCGTTCTTCCTTTAATTCTTCATCAGATTTAAGTATGGCGAAATCAAAAGGTGCGTAAAGGTTTTCATATTGCCAGGGTTTCCCCTTGGGGATATCGTATTTGAATTTACCTCCTTTCGGAAGGAGATAAACAATTAAAACCGCAGTAAGCACGTATAGAAAAACCTTATAAAAAAGTGCCTGATTTTTATACAGCTTATTTATAAAATCACTCATAGATTCAAGAGCTAATGCCCAAATGTAGTAAAAATAGGTCTGAAAGCAGAGGTTATTTAATTCCTTATAAAATCACTAACTTCGCAATTCCTGAATAAAATAAAATATCATCATGAATAAAGACGTAGTAATAGTAAGCGCAGCAAGGACTCCAATTGGTAGTTTTCTGGGCGAACTTTCCACTGTTCCAGCACCAAAACTCGGATCTATTGCCATCAAAGGAGCCCTCGAAAAAATTAATTTAAAACCAGAAATGGTTGAAGAAGTTTTAATGGGAAATGTAGTGCAGGCAGGTGTAGGTCAGGCACCAGCAAGACAGGCATCATTGGGCGCGGGAATTCCCGATACCGTTCCCTGTACTACCGTCAATAAGGTGTGCGCAAGTGGTATGAAAGCCGTTATGCAGGGTGCCCAGTCAATTATGCTTGGCCATACCTCTATAGTAGTTGCCGGCGGAATGGAAAACATGAGCCTTATACCTCATTATCTGCATTTAAGAACGGGAAAGAAATTTGGTCCTGCCAATATGGAAGATGGAATGCAGAAAGACGGACTCGTAGATGCCTATGACCATAATGCAATGGGCGTTTGTGCCGATCTTTGTGCCAGGGAATATGAATTTTCGAGAGAAGAACAGGACAAATTTGCCATCCAATCTTATGAACGCTCAGCCAAAGCCTGGAAAGAAGGAAAATTTGATAATGAAGTCGTTCCTGTGGAAGTTCCACAGCGCAAAGGTGAGCCCTTGATCGTAAAAGAAGATGAAGAATTTAAAAATGTAAGAATAGATAAAGTGTCTTCCTTACGACCTGCCTTTTCAAAAGATGGAACTGTAACCGCGGCAAATGCCTCTACCATAAATGACGGAGCAGGCGCAGTTGTATTGATGAGCAGGGAAAAAGCCGAAGAACTCGGATTAAAACCTCTCGCCGTAATTAAAGGATTTGCTGACGCTGCGCAGGAACCAAAATGGTTTACCACGGCACCTGCCAAAGCCTTACCAAAAGCACTTGCCATAGCAGGTGTAAAACAGGAGGAGATCGATTTCTTTGAATTTAATGAAGCCTTTGCTGTAGTAGGCCTTGCCAATATGAAAATATTAGGTTTAAGCGATAAGAATACCAATGTAAATGGCGGAGCTGTTTCTTTGGGCCATCCGCTTGGATGCAGTGGCGTTCGAATTTTAATAACCCTGATGAATGTTCTTGAACAAAATCAGGCAAAATATGGTGCGGCTGCAATTTGTAATGGCGGCGGCGGAGCATCTGCAATGATTATTGAACGTATTTCTTAATTAATCAGCATTTTACTTTAATGCAATACGGAATTTGCCCTTTAAGTATTGTACCTCTAAGAGTGTCCCCTTCTCATGAAAGTGAGATGACTTCGCAGCTTTTATATGGCGAACATTTTAAAATTCTGGAAGAAAGATCCCAATGGTGCAGAATTCGGGGCGCTGCTGATGATTATGAGGCATGGGTAAACAATCTCCAGATCTATAAGATTTCTCAGGAAGAATTTTTTGAAATAGAAGAAAGTCCCCTGGAATTGTTATCAGATCTTATTGATCATATCACCGATAAAGAAGGATTATTAATGCCGATTGCCATGGGTTCGGTTCTTAATTTTGTTCAAAAGCTGCAACATCAATTCGAGGGAGAATCGCTTTCGGGTCAACTTCAGAAAGAGAACCTGGTGAATACAGCCTTGTTATATCTCAATGCACCGCATCTCTGGGGAGGTAAAACCGCCTTTGGAATTGATTGCAGCGGACTCGCCCAGATGGTCTATAAATTAAATGGCTATAACCTAAAAAGAAAGGCTGCTGAACAGGCTAAACAGGGAGAAGCTTTAAGTTTTATTGAAGAGAGCGAAGCTGGAGATCTTGCGTTTTTTGATGATAATGAAGGGATCATCAATCATGTAGGCATCATGATGAACGACAATTATATCATCCATGTTCACGGAAAGGTTAGAATAGACAGGATTGATCATTCCGGCATTTTTAATGTAGATTTTCGCAAACATACTCACAAACTCCGCGTGATCAAGAAGATCCTTTAAAATTGATCTTTTTAGAATTAGCATATAAAAAAAGCCGCTTCAAAAGCGGCTTTTAAAATTTTAAACGATCTTCTTATTGATTTGCCTGAGCTAACAACTCTTTCATCTTTTCAACCTTTTCCTGCATTCCTAAATTGGAATAAATATTCATTGCGGTTTTGATCACATTAGTATCGGTAGAGTCAACTTCCAGCGCTGCTTCAAGATAAGGCAGGGCTCTTTTATAGATTTCCTGTCTTTGTTTGTTTAGCTCATCATATTTCTTGGTGTCTTCCTTGCTCATTCCCAAGTTGTTCATCTGGTCAATAAGATCACGTTCATTGCTTAAAATGGCCGCAACTAGATTAATTCTTGCTTCATTATAATCGTCCTTAATAGCGATCGCTTTTTTATAATTCTCTATAGCTTTTTCATTTTTTCCTAATTCGGCATACATTAAACCAATATTATTAAAAACTATAGGATTAGTAGGATCCATTTCGCCAGCTTTCTCAAGGGTAGAAATCGCTTTTTCCTTTTCTCCCATTTGATAGTACATATTGGCTTCAGAAAGAACAAGAGTAACATCATCAGGATTATTGGCTTTTGCCTCATTCATCGCATCGATCGCTTTATCATATTCTTTTTGATTGATATAAATCCTTGCGATCAAAGAAGTAATATCTCCTTTTTTAGAAGGAATTTTTTCATCCTTTGGGTCTTTGTATTCTTTTGTTTTCAGCATCAGGTCTCTTTGAGATTTTGAACTAAAAGTTTCTCTCTCTCCGCTTTCAACATTCACTGCGGTATAAGCAACCCCGGAACCGTCATATCCCAGATCATTCAACATTTCAAGATAATCCACCGCTTTATCATAATCCTGAGCCTGTACAAGATTGTTGGCTGCATAATAAAGATAAATAGTGTCTTTTGGACTTATCTCGTAACTGGTGTAAAGTTTTTCAGCCGCTTCAGCATACTTTTGGTTGTTCTGATCATCAATGGCGCTTTGAATCATATTATTTTTCAAAGCTATTAACTTTTCTGCAGCATCATCATTTCCCATATCGGCTGCTTTCTGAAAAGCCATGGCTGCAGTTTTTAAATCATCGGCTGAGGCATTTTTGCCATTTCCCATATACGCCTGACCTTTATACAGATAAAAACGTTCTTTCCATTTATCATTCAATTCACCAAGATTAGGCTCTGCAACTTTCAGCTGAGCTTTAGCCTCGGCATAATTTCCATTTTCAATAGCATCTTCGGCATTTTTTACCTGATCTTTTTGAGCAACGGCTGCAAAAGTCAGAAGAGCCAGCGCTGCTGTAATAATATTAGTTTTCATTGTGGTTTTGGTTTTAGTTTTTATTCCTCACTATCGTCTGCAATAGTTGTGCCATTTGCTGATTCTGTACTGCCGGCAGGCTTTTCGGCCTCTTCGATGCTTTCTACGTCATCCTCATCATGCAGCACTTTTGCTACTGCGGCAATGGCGTCGTTCCCTTTCAGATTGATAAGTCTAACTCCCTGAGTTGCACGACCCATTACGCGAAGATCTTCCACAGCCATCCTGATGACGATCCCCGATTTATTAATGATCATTAGATCGTCGCTATCAGATACATTTTTAATTGCGACAAGTTGTCCGGTCTTTTCAGTGACCGAAATGGTCTTAACCCCTTTACCTCCACGGTTGGTGATGCGATAGTCTTCGAGGCTGGAACGTTTTCCGTATCCATTTTCAGAAACAACCAGAATATCAGAATCAAAATCGTTCACCGCTATCATTCCAACTACTTCATCGTTATCATCGGCAAGGGTAATTCCCCGAACTCCGGAAGCATTTCTGCCCATTGGCCGTGTTTTACTTTCTTCAAAGCGGATAGCCTTACCACTTTTTACGGCCAGCATCACCTGGCTATTTCCTGTGGTTAATTTAGCTTCCAGCAGCTCATCACCTTCTTTTATGGTAATTGCATTTATTCCGTTTGTTCGTGGACGAGAATATCTCTCTAAACGGGTTTTCTTGACCTGGCCTTTTTTGGTCGCCATGATCACAAAATGATTTTCTACATAATCCTCATCTTTTAGATCCTGGGTACAGATGAAGGCTTTCACGCGATCTTCAGGTTCAATATTGATAAGGTTCTGAATAGCACGGCCTTTTGAAGCCTTTGAACCTTCAGGGATTTCATAAACCCGCATCCAGAAGCATTTACCATTCTGGGTAAAGAACAGCATATACTGGTGGTTAGTTCCCACGAAAAGATATTCGAGGAAATCTTCATTCCTGGTATTGGAGCCTTTTTGACCAACGCCGCCTCGGTTTTGAGTTTTATATTCGGTAAGAGAAGTTCTTTTGATATAACCAGCATGGGAAATTGTGATTACAACTTTTTCATCCGGGATCATATCTTCGATACTAAGATCGCCACCGGAATATTCAATTTCAGATCTTCTTTCGTCGCCATACTTTTCTTTAACTTCCTGAAGCTCTTCTTTGATCACTTCCATTCTTCTCTCCTTTCTGGCGAGAATATCCCTGAGGTCTTCAATGGTTTTCAGAATTTCTTCATATTCGGCACGCAGTTTATCCTGTTCAAGACCAGTAAGCTGTCTCAATCGCATATCGACGATCGCACGCGCCTGGATTTCGGTCAATTCAAAACGCTCCATCAATTTCTCACGTGCCTCGTCGGCATTCGAAGAAGCTCTGATAAGCGCAATAACTTCATCAATATTATCTGAAGCGATGATCAAACCTTCAAGGATGTGAGCTCTGTCTTCAGCCTTTTTTAATTCATAGGTTGTCCTTCTAACCACCACATCATGACGGTGCTCCACAAAATGATAAATAAGATCCTTTAAATTGAGCATTTCGGGACGCCCGTTTACCAGGGCAATGTTATTAACACTGAAGGAAGATTGAAGTGCGGTATGTTTGAAAAGGGTATTCAATATAATATTAGGAATTGCGTCCCGTTTTAACTGATATACGATTCGCATTCCCTTACGGTCAGATTCATCCCTGATCAAACTAATTCCGTCAATCTTCTTTTCATTAACAAGATCGGCCGTTTTCTTGATCATATCGGCCTTATTGACCTGGTAAGGAATTTCAGTAACCACCAAACATTCCCGGCCATTGATTTCTTCGAGATGGGATTTTGCCCGCATCACAATTCGGCCACGGCCTGTTTTAAAGGCTTCACGAACGCCGTCATAACCATAAATAATCCCTCCTGTTGGAAAATCGGGCGCTTTTATATGCTGAATAAGTTCATCAATTTCGATATCGTGATTATCGATGTACGCGATGGTTCCATCAATAACTTCTGAAATATTATGTGGAGGCATATTCGTTGCCATACCAACGGCAATTCCGCTTGCTCCGTTAACAAGAAGATTAGGCACCCGTGTAGGAAGAACTACCGGTTCGCTCAGGGAATCGTCAAAGTTCAATTGGGTATCAACTGTTTCTTTGTCGATATCGGCAAGTAGATCTTCACTTATTTTTCGCATTCTTGCTTCGGTATATCGCATCGCTGCCGGACTGTCACCATCAACAGAACCGAAGTTACCCTGACCATCTACAAGCATATACCTCATACTCCATTCCTGGGCCATTCGCACCATGGTATCATATACCGAAGAATCACCATGAGGATGATATTTACCCAGAACTTCACCTACAATTCTTGCAGATTTTTTATAAGCCCTGTTAGAAAGAACTCCTAACTCATACATCCCATATAACACCCTTCGATGAACAGGCTTTAACCCATCACGCACATCCGGCAGAGCACGTGACACAATGACCGACATCGAATAATCGATGTAAGCCGACTTCATTTCATCTTCAATATTTATAGGAATAAGCTTTTCTCCTTCAGCCATATTTATATATTTAATTTTATCTTAAAATTCTAACGCGGCAATTTACGCATTTTCTCCTTGTTTTACAGGCCTTCAAGGCCATTGAACTTCAATTTTTATTAACAAATTTTTATTGGCATTTGGTTAATAAGTTCACTAATTTACCTTTTGATTATTGAAAGTAATTTTGTCTATTAGCTACTAACTCCTTATTAGGTACAGTTTTTGAACTTTCAGGAGTGAACAAAAAATGAGAAAGGAAAGAAAAGATGGATGATAATTTTTCACCAAGAGTAAAAGATGTGATTGCGTACAGCAAGGAAGAAGCATTGAGACTCGGCCACGATTTTATCGGGACTGAACATCTTATGCTTGGTTTGCTGCGAGATGGAGATGGAAAAGCTATAGAAATATTGAATGCTCTGGAAGTAGACCTTGGACACCTGCGACGTAAAGTCGAGATCTTGAGTCCGGCGAACCCCAGTAATGTGTCGATAAGTAATGAAAAACGCAACCTGCACCTAACCAGGCAGGCAGAGCGCGCATTGAAAACAACATTTCTTGAAGCTAAATTATTTCAAAGTTCCTCAATAAATACCGCACACTTACTGCTGTGTATTCTGAGAAATGAAAACGACCCTACAACTAAACTTTTGAACAAATTGAAGATCGATTACGACGGAGTAAAAGACCAGTTTAAATATATGATCGCCAGCGATGAGAATGATTTTACCGACAGCCCTTCTGCGGAATCTTTCTCAGATGACGATACCTCAGGTGATGAGGCCACCCGGGAAAATCCGTTTAGCAGCAGTGGAAGCGGCGGCACCGGAAAAACTTCCAAAAAATCGAAAACACCCGTTCTCGATAACTTCGGAAGGGACCTGACCGCATTGGCCGAAGCCGATAAACTGGATCCTGTAGTTGGTCGTGAAAAAGAAATTGAAAGGGTTTCCCAGATACTTAGCCGACGAAAAAAGAATAATCCGCTGTTGATCGGTGAACCCGGTGTGGGTAAATCGGCAATCGCTGAAGGACTTGCATTAAGAATTGTAAAACGAAAAGTGTCAAGAATCCTTTTTGACAAAAGAGTGGTTACCCTTGACCTTGCAAGCCTGGTTGCGGGAACTAAATATCGCGGACAGTTCGAGGAACGAATGAAAGCAGTAATGAACGAGCTGGAAAAGAATGATAATATAATTCTTTTCATAGATGAGATCCATACGATCGTTGGTGCCGGTGGTGCTACGGGAAGTCTGGACGCCAGCAATATGTTCAAACCTGCACTTGCACGTGGAGAAATTCAATGTATTGGAGCTACGACTCTCGATGAATATAGACAGTACATCGAGAAAGACGGTGCCCTGGAAAGAAGGTTTCAGAAGGTGATCGTAGAACCTACCACGGTTGAAGAAACTATTGAAATTCTTAACAATATCAAGAATAAATACGAAGAACATCATAATGTCGTGTACACACCTGAGGCGATCGATGCCTGCGTGAAACTCACTAACAGATATATGACCGACCGTTTTCTTCCAGATAAGGCGATCGATGCCCTGGATGAATCCGGATCACGGGTACATATAACTAATATAGATGTTCCCAAGCAGATACTTGATTTGGAAAGGAGACTTGAACAGGTTCGGGAAAATAAAAATTCTGTTGTTAAAAAACAGAAATATGAAGAAGCTGCGAAGTTGCGTGATGATGAGAAGAACCTTGAGAAGGAACTAAGCATTGCACAGGAAAAATGGGAAGAAGAATCGAAAAAACATAAAGAAACAGTTTCTGAAGAAAGTGTCGCTGATGTTGTATCGATGATGACCGGAATTCCTGTTAATAGAATTGCTCAAACCGAAAGCAACAAACTGGTAGAACTTCCAAAGAAAATCAAAGGAAAAGTTATTGGTCAGGATGAGGCCGTTGGCAAAGTGGTGCGCGCAATCCAGCGTAACCGTGCCGGGCTTAAAGATCCGAATAAGCCAATTGGTTCTTTTATTTTCCTTGGGCAGACAGGTGTAGGTAAAACCCAGCTGGCAAAGGTTCTGGCCCGCGAACTTTTTGACAATGAAGATTCTCTTATTAGAATTGACATGAGCGAATACATGGAGAAATTCGCTGTTTCCAGATTGATCGGAGCCCCTCCGGGATATGTGGGATATGAAGAAGGTGGACAGTTAACCGAAAAAGTAAGAAGGAAGCCTTACGCGGTAATTCTTCTGGATGAGGTTGAAAAAGCCCACCCTGATGTATTTAATATGTTATTGCAGGTTCTGGACGATGGTTATCTTACGGATAGCCTTGGCAGAAAAATCGATTTCCGCAATACCATTATCATCATGACATCCAATATCGGAGCAAGAAAGCTTAAAGATTTTGGTCAGGGAGTTGGTTTTGGTACTTCAGCGAAGAAATCACAGGTTGATGAGAATGCTCGAAGCGTGATCGAAAATGCTCTTAAAAAAGCCTTTGCTCCTGAATTTCTTAACCGTATCGATGATGTTGTGATCTTTAATACGCTTGAGCGGGAAGACATTCACAAGATCATAGATATCGAGCTTGCCAAGCTTTTTGAAAGGATCAGGGACCTAGGTTATAACCTTAATCTTACCAATAAAGCGAAAGATTTTATCGCCGAAAAAGGTTTTGATAAGGAGTATGGTGCAAGACCTTTAAACAGAGCTATTCAGAAATATATCGAAGACGCTTTGGCGGAAGAGATAATCACCTCCAACCTTAAGGAAGGAGATACTATTGAGATGGATCTCGATGAAAAAAATGATGCGCTCAATATTAAAATTGTGAAATCTGTTAAAGAAACTGAATCTTGATAACAGTAAAAATCAGAACTTTAAAAGCCGGTTTAAACCGGCTTTTTTATTGCAATTTTCTTTTTGACTTTCTGAAATTAAGCTACCTTTATACCATTAAGCCCTACACAAAAAATGACAACAAAAGAGATTGATCTTGACTTTGGAAAAGTCATTATCCATAAAAACATTCTCATCGCAAAGCTCAATGAAGGTATTCTTTTCGATGTAGAAAGCAATCGCAAATTATTAGATTTAGGAAAAGAAATTTTTAAAGGCGAAGATTACGGGTATATTTCTCATCGTGTGAATTCTTACGCTGTCGACCCTATGGTTTATTTTGAATCTGCCAATGTCCGAAACTTAAAAGCGATCGCTGTGGTAAGCTACAATGAATTTACGCGCAAAAATGCTGAAATGGTAGAAAGAAATTTTTATAAAGACCCTGAAAATGCTTTTGGAGTTTTTGTAACTCTTGAAGAAGCTGTTGCCTGGATGCTTACAAAATTTTAATCTACTATAAAGTCAGTTATTCTATAGTTTTGGATAAACGACCGGGCCTTTTTGATAAAAGGAGCCATTGTCACATCTTCTTTCAAAACGGGAACTTCTTTCCTGAAATCCTGCAATATTTCTTTAATTTTTGGAGAAGTCTTTGCCGGCTCTCTGAAGTGCATTGCCTGGGACGCATTGAACAATTCTATTGCCAAAACGGTATGTAAATTTTTTATAGTTTTCAATAGTTTTGTGGCGGAATTAGCTCCCATACTTACATGATCTTCCTGCCCATTTGAAGAAACAATTGAATCTGTCGAAGCTGGAACAGAAAGCTGTTTATTCTGGCTCACAATACTTGCCGCAGTGTATTGCGGTATCATAAATCCGCTGTTCAAACCCGGGTTTTCTACCAGGAAAGCCGGTAATCCACGAAGTCCTGATACCAGCTGGTAAGTTCTTCTTTCAGAAATATTGGCGAGCTCAGAAACGGCTATCGCAAGATAATCCAGGCCTAAAGCCAATGGCTGACCGTGAAAATTACCTCCCGAAATTATTTTATCGGCTTCAATAAAAATATTTGGATTATCGGTAACCGAATTGATTTCGGTTTTAATCGTTTTATGAACAAAAGCAAGGGTGTCTTTACTCGCTCCATGGACCTGAGGAATACACCGAAACGAATATGGGTCCTGCACATTCTTTTTCTCTGAAAGTGCAATTTCACTGCCGTCGAGAAATTCCCTTATCCTCTCAGCTGTTTTTACCTGCCCGCGATGCGGACGAACCTGGTGTACCAGATCGTCAAAAGGAGACAAATTACAATCAAAAGCATCTACAGAAATCGCTCCTATAAGATCAGCCCAATAAGATAGTCTATAGGTTTGAAGAAGTGCATAAACACCATGAGCACTCATGAACTGGGTTCCATTAAGAAGGGCGAGACCTTCTTTGCTCTGTAGTTTCAGGGCTTGCCAGTCAAACTTTATAAGAATTTCCTTTCCGCTCCAGCGCTTCCCATTATAATAAACTTCCCCATCACCAATAAGCGGTAGAGCTAAATGCGCCAGGGGGGCAAGATCTCCAGAGGCTCCAAGTGATCCCTGTTCATAAATAACGGGTAAAATATCATAGTTATAAAAATCGATAAGCCTTTCGATGGTGGCCAATGCCACACCGGAATTACCATAACTTAAAGACTGGATCTTTAATAGCAGCATAAGTTTAATCACAGGTTTGGAAACCCGGTCTCCCGTTCCGCAAGCGTGTGAACGCACCAAATTTTCCTGTAATTCAGTAAGTTTTTCTGAAGTGATCTTTACATTACAAAGCGCGCCAAAACCTGTATTTATGCCATATACCGGCGAATCGCTCTGTTTTATCTTTTCATTGAGATAAGTCCTTGCTTTTTCAATATTTAAACGGGCTTCATCACTTAATGCCAGTTTTTTATCATTTTCGATTATTTCCTGTATATCCTGGAGGTCTAAAACGGCCGAACTTATATAGTGAAAATCTTGATGCATTTTAATTTATTGGTTATTGGCTTCGCAAAAATCCCACTTCCTTTAAAAGATTCCAAATATTATATGGGTAAAAATATCAATATGAGAATTTTATTGACTTTCTGCCTCATATCCTGAAAAATCTTCAGATATTAACTTAAAAGCCTTTCCCATATTTTTGGCGATATCCCCGGCCAAAACGCTTTCCATCCCCAGTTTTGAGGCGGCAATATCTCCTGATAGTCCATGGGCATAAACACCCAGAACCGCAGCCGTAACCGGATTGTATTTTTGCCCGATAAGTGAAGTTATGACTCCCGAGAGTACATCACCGCTACCCGCAGTGGCCATTCCGGGATTTCCCGTGCTATTTATATAGATCTCATCATCGCTGATAATGAAAGTATGAGCCCCTTTAATCAAAAGTGTTACTTTGTATTCTTTACTGAATTCTTTGGTCTTTTCCAGTTTTTCAAAATCATCCTTCCACTCTCCTATCAATCTTTTCAATTCTCCCGGATGAGGCGTTAATACTGAATTTTCAGGAATTAGCTTAAGCAACTCATTATTTTTAGAAAGTATATTGAGACCATCGGCATCGATTACTACCGGTTTTTCTACTGATCGCAGAAATTTTTCCATGGCTTCGACTGTTTGCTTTGCCTTCCCAACGCCCATTCCAAAGCAATTAACATCTGCTCCGAAACCTTCGGGAAAATTGGTTATTATTTCTTCATTTTCATCGGTAAGCACCATGGCTTCGGGTAATCCTGACTGAATAATCTGGTATCCGCATTTCGGAACATACAGGGTGCATAAACCCGTACCGGTTCTCAAAGCTGCAGTAGCCGAAAGTAAAACACTTCCAATTTTACCATAGGAACCGCCAGAAATCAACACATTTCCATAATCGCCTTTATGAGAATTCTTTTTCCGTTCCTTATAGAACATTCGGGCTTCCTCATCTTCAATAAGAAAAATTCCCGATTTACTTTCAGAAATACACTGCCTGTCCAAACCGATATCTAAAATTTCAACTTCACCCGCATAATCCATAGTTTGCGGGAGATAAAACACAAGTTTCGGGGTTTGAAAACTAAGGGTATAGGAAGCATTTATTACCGCCGCATCTTTTTCGGGAACACGATCTGAAAATAATCCGCTGGGCATATCAACCGCAAGTACAAAAGCTCCGGATTTATTAATAGTTTTTACCAGTTTGCCCATCCAGCTTTCAATAGGCCTGTTCAGGCCAATTCCAAAAATCGCATCGATCACAAAATCACCTGTCCCGATTTCAGGAAAATCATCCTCCCCTTTGATCGAGATAGGCCAGTTTCGGGTAATCTTTTTCAACTTTTCATAATTGGCAAGAAAATCATCTGAGCGTTTGTCACTGTAATTCACGATAAAAACCTGCACATCGTACTTATGCTGAATCAGGTGGCGCGCCACCACTAATCCGTCTCCCCCATTATTTCCAATTCCGCAGAAAATTTTAATCGGTATGGGAGCTCCTTCAAGTCTTTTATGGATTTCTTCAAAAACAAGAGTTGCGGCTCGTTCCATGAGCTCTTCTGAAGTTATACCCTGTTTTTGAATAGTGATCTTATCGGCTTCTGAAAGTTGATCGGCAGTAAGTATTTTCATAAAATCAGTATCATTTTGTGGCTTAATTCAAAGATAAGCTTTCTAAAAGAGATTAAATATTATCAGATAAAAAGGCTAATTAAATCTTGTATTCATTCTGAATTGAATAAATTTGGGCAAATTTTCGGAAATAATGAAAGAAACAGCACTTTCTAAAAAACATAAAGAGCTAAACGCTAAAATGGTTCCCTTCGCGGGATATAATATGCCTGTCTCTTACGAGGGCGTGAATATAGAACATCAGAATGTGAGAGAAGCTGTGGGGGTATTTGATGTCTCGCATATGGGTGAATTTCTTATAACGGGTCCTAATGCACTGGAGCTTATTCAAAAAGTCTCCAGTAATGACGCTTCAAAACTTGTTGACGGCAAAGCACAGTATTCCTGCATGCCAAATGAAGACGGTGGAATTGTGGACGATTTGATTATTTATCGAATGGATGCTGAAAAATATCTCCTGGTGGTAAATGCTTCAAATATCGAAAAAGACTGGAACTGGATCGCTCATCATAACTCGGTGGATGCTACCATGAGGGATATGAGCGATGAGATGTCTCTCCTGGCCATTCAGGGCCCGAAAGCCGCCGAAGCCATGCAGTCGCTAACAGATGTTGATCTCGCGAATATGAAGTTCTATACCTTTGAAGTGGGAACATTTGCCGGGGTCGATAAAGTGATCATTTCAGCAACAGGCTATACCGGTAGCGGGGGTTTTGAAATTTATTTCAAAAATGAAGATGCAGAGCAAATATGGGACGCTGTACTAGAGGCAGGAAAAGATTTTGGCATTAAACCTATCGGCCTCGCCGCACGGGACACTTTACGCCTGGAAATGGGATTTTGTCTTTATGGAAATGACATTGATGACACCACCTCTCCTATTGAAGCCGGTCTTGGCTGGATCACCAAATTCACCAAGGATTTTGTAAACAGCGAAGCACTGAAAGCTGAAAAAGAAAAAGGGCCAAAGCGCAAACTTGTGGCTTTTGAACTGGATGAAAGAGGAATTCCCCGCCAGGATTATGATATTGTTGACGAGAATGGTAAGAAAATTGGAGAAGTAACTTCGGGCACCATGTCCCCATCTCTGGAAAAAGGGATTGGGCTTGGATATGTACCTGCTGAAGTTGCAGGAATTGGAAACAAAATTTTTATTCAGATAAGAAAAAAAGCCGTTCCTGCCACCCAGGTAAAATTGCCCTTTTATAAAGGATAATTTTTTTTGAAAAGAATACTCATTTTAGGTGCCAGCGGCTTTATAGGCAATGCCTTGTATAAAGAGCTATGCTCCTATTTTGATACGCACGGCACCTACCGCACTGAAACAGATGTTTTTCGCGAAAATCAGCAGTTTCATCATTTCGATTTGGAAACTGAAAACGTGGAAATCCTGCTTGAAAATTTAAAACCAGATGTCATTATTTCCTCCTTAAGAGGAAATTTTGACGCCCAGGTGGCGACCCATTTTTCTATTATCAACTATATTTTGCGTACGAACTCGAAACTTATGTTCATCAGTTCTGCCAATGTTTTTGATGCGTTTACAAATTTTCCTTCTTATGAATATGACAAAACCTTAAGCCAGAGCATTTACGGAAGGTTTAAGATAAAAATCGAAAATGCGCTGCTTCGTTTGCCTAATCATAATTACAATATCCTGCGCCTTCCCATGGTCTTCGGAAAATCCTCGCCCAGGATTAGAGAATTAAAGACCCTGATTGAGCTTGGGGAACCGGTAGAAGTTTTTCCGAATGTGGTGATCAATGCTACCGAAATTCAGAAGGTAACTCAGCAGGTGCATTACATCATCAACCGCAAAAAACAGGGAGTCTTTCATCTTGGGAGTTCTGATCTTACCCATCAAAAAGATTTTATAGAAGATATTTGTCTTGAGCTTGGTTATGAAAATCCGCTGTTCAAAAATGTCTACGATTCAAATTACGACAGGTTCCTGGCCGTACTTCCCAAAGACAATAAACTGCCAAAAAACCTGGAGATCACCATTAGCCAGGTAATTGAGGCATCTACTAAAGCCTAGCTGTTAATCTTATATTAAGAAACCTTCATTTTCAGCCTGCTACCGCTTAATTCTTTACTTTTATTTAAACCGAAAAATAAGAAATCATGAAAAAGCTAAGCGAGGACGAAATACAGGAAAAACTGAAGGATTTTGACGGATGGACCTATGCAAAAAAGGCTATTCACACTTCTTTCCAGTTTGAGAATTTCAAGGAAGCTTTTACGGTTATGACGCGTATAGCTTTTGAAGCTGAAGACCAACAGCATCACCCAAACTGGGGGAATGTGTATAACCAGCTTGAAATTTCACTTTCTACGCATGACGCCGATGGAGTTACCGAAAAAGATTTTAAAATGGCCCGGGCCATCGAAGATATTATCGAAGCCGGTAACTAGTAAAAAAATCTTACCATCGAGCTCCTGATTTTCATAGTTGAATTAGGAGCTTTTTTATATTTTTGCGGCATCTTTATTATACTTTGAAAAATGGGAAGAGCATTTGAATTCCGCAAGGCGCGCAAAATGAAACGCTGGTCGGCCATGGCCAAGGCCTTTACAAGAATAGGAAAAGACATTGTAATGGCAGTGAAAGAAGGCGGCCCCGACCCCGATACCAATTCTCGTTTGCGCGCGGTGATCCAGAACGCGAAAAGTGTGAATATGCCTAAAGATAATATCGAAAGGGCTATAAAACGTGCTTCTGATAAGTCACAGGGTGATTATAAAATCGTTCTTTTTGAAGGCTATGCTCCCCACGGGATCGCTGTTTTAGTTGAAACCGCTACCGACAATAATAACAGAACGGTTGCCAATATCCGTTCTCATTTCAATAAAAGTGATGGAAACCTGGGCACTTCAGGCTCGGTTGAATTTATGTTCGATCACACCTGCAATTTCCATATCAACAAAGAAGGAATTGACCCCGAGGAACTTGAACTGGAGCTTATAGATTTTGGAGCCGAAGAAGTTTTTGAAGACGAAGACGGAATTCATATTTATGCGCCTTTTCAGAATTTTGGAGCAATTCAGAAGGAACTTGAAAGCAGGGAAATTGAAATAATATCTTCCGGTTTTGAAAGGATCCCGCAGGTTACCAAGACTCTCAGCCCGGAAGAAGCCGAAGATGTGGAAAAATTGCTCGAAAAACTGGAAGAAGATGATGACGTACAAAACGTGTATCACACCATGGAAATTTCGGAATAATCAGAAGTTTTCAGGGATTTTCCCTTCCACACCTTCATAATAGCTTTTTATCCTGGCAAAATCGGTGTCAAAATTTCCGGTAGGCCAAAAAGGATCCGAAATTTTCACCAGTTTTTTCCGAAAATCAAAAGAAGCCATAATAATTGGGACTTTTGCTTTCACAGCTATAAAGTAAAAGCCGGTTTTCCAGCGCTCTACTTTTTTGCGAGTGCCTTCGGGTGAAAGTGCCAGCCTGAAAATTTCGTGCTCCTCAAATAGCTGAACAATAGCATCTACTTTTTTCTGATTTTGATTTCGATCTACGGGAGAACCGCCAATCATACGGAAATACCAGCCATAAGGAGGCCGAAAAAGCTCCTTTTTCCCAATAAAATCAATATGAATGTTCATGATCTTCCGCACTAAAAGACCAATGAAGAAATCAAAGTTACTGGTATGTGGAGCGACAATAATGACGCATTTTTTAATGCTGGGATCGAAATGATTTTCCAGATCCCAGCCTAAAATTTTAAAGAAAATAAGCTTTGATAGCCAATGCATTTATTCTCTGGCGTGCTTTACAGAAGTATGGCCTTTACGCCTTTTCTTTTCTTCGCGTAAAAGGGAAAGTTCCCTTCCGGTTTGTCCTTTTACCGAAGTATTTTCTTCTGCTCGTCTTAAAAGGTACGGGATCACTTCTTTAACAGGTCCAAAAGGCACGAGTTTAGCCGAATTATATCCTTTTCTCGCCAGGTTATAGCTAATATGGTCACTCATTCCATAAAGCTGGCTAAACCAGATTCTTTTATCATCGCGGGAAAGGTCTTTATCTTCAATAATTTGAAGCGCCAAATAACTGCTCACCTCGTTATGAGTTCCTATAAAAAGGGAAATATCATCAAGATGGTTAAGGCAGTAAGAAAGGATACTGTTAAAATTTACATCTGTGGCTTCCTTACTTTCACAAATAGGCGTTGGATAACCTAATTTTTTGGCACGGGCGTTTTCTTTTTCCATATAAGCTCCCCGCACAATCTTTACCCCTACTTTAAAACCTTCTTTTTTAGCTTTTTCATGAAGCTGTTTAAGATATTCTGCCCGATCCCAGCGGTAACATTGAAGGGTGTTGAAAATTAGCGCTCTTTCCTTATTGTATTTGCGCATCATTTTTTCCATAAGCTCATCGGCGGCAGTTTGCATCCAGGTTTCTTCAGCATCAGCATATAGCCTTACGCCCAGTTCATAGGCCCTTTTACAGAGTTTCTCAACTCTTTCTTTTACCTTTTCCCATTCCTCCTGCTCTTCATCTGAAAGGTTGATTTTTTCACTTACTTTCTCCCAGATTTCGAAACGGCCAATCCCCGTAGGTTTGAACATCGCAAAAGGAATCTCTTCCCTTTCACTGGCATACTCGATGAGGCTTAATTTTTTATTCATCGCAGCATCAAATTCGGCATCGGTTTCTTTACCTTCTACCGAATAATCAAGGATACTATGAAGATTTTCTTCATACATTTCCCTGGTGGTTGGTTTACAATCTTCCTCTGTAATTCCACCACAAAACTGCTCAAAAATGGTCTTTTTGATAATTCCTTCAACAGGAAGGTGAAATTTTAGTGAAAAATTGGTCAGAGCAGTACCGGCCTTGACAAGTGTAGGGCGGTTTATCATTCCAAAAAGGAAGAGGGCTCTGTCAAGCTCCGCATCAGATTTTAACTTAAATGCGGCCTTTGTATTATTAAAAATTTTTTTTCTAATCATTTTGGTAGTATACTTACATCAAAGATAAAAATTAAGCACCAATTAATCTTTTTTTTAGGTGCAAATTATAAGCGAAAAACCCAGTAAAAATGAATGTTTCACGGGATTTAACCAATCCGGTTTTTTATGGCGAAAATGCCTTTGACAAATTAAATAAGTTTCTGACTAACAGCGATATATCTACCCTCTTTATTTTGGTAGACAGCAATACCCACGAATACTGCCTGGCTTCCTTTCTTCAAAAACTGAAAACCACACTAAAAACTGAAGTAATAGAGATAGAAGCCGGAGAAGAATTTAAGCACCTGCAGACCTGCGAAGGGGTGTGGAATGCGCTTTCTGAATTAGGAGCCGACCGGAAAAGCTTAATGCTGAATCTTGGAGGCGGTGTGATTACCGATCTTGGCGGTTTTGTGGCCTCAACTTTCAAAAGAGGAATAAATTTCATTAATATTCCCACTACCCTTCTTTCTATGGTTGATGCTTCTGTTGGCGGAAAAACGGGCGTGGATCTCGGAAACCTGAAAAACCAGATAGGTGTCACCAATCAGCCGGAAATGGTATTGATAGATTCTGCTTTTTTGAAAACACTTCCGAAGGAAGAAATGAGAAGCGGACTGGCTGAAATTCTCAAACACGGATTAATTGCCGATGAAAAATACTGGCAAAAAGTTTCAAAACTTGATCAACTCGAGCTTAATGATCTCGATGAAATTATACAGGAATCCGTTAATATTAAGGCTGCGGTAGTAGAAAAAGATCCTGTTGAGAAAAACATACGTAAAACACTCAATTACGGCCATACTCTTGGACATGCAATAGAATCTTACTGTCTAACCCATCCTGAAAAAAAGAAACTCCTCCATGGCGAGGCTATCGCTATCGGGATGATCCTGGAAACTTTTATTTCTGTTAAGCAAACAGGTTTTCCTTCAGAAAAACTTGATAATATAAATTCGGTTATAAAAAACATTTACGGAAAACACCAATTCAACGACAGCGATATTGAAGAAATAAGTCAATTAATGAAATTTGATAAAAAAAATGCTCATGGAAAGATCAATTTCGTACTGCTGGAAGACATCGGTAAACCGGTAATAGACCGGGAAGTAGATCAGGCTAACATTACAATGGCCTTCGAATATTATCTGGAGAACTGAGGTTTTTTATATAAATCTTCTTTCCTATTGCTTCAAATTTGAATTTTTATTTATAATTGCATAAACCATTCAAACTATGAAAAGGATAATCGTAGATTACAAAAAATTAACTCCAGAAATTTTAAGCCTCCTGGTCGATAAGTATCCCGACGGCTATGATGATGACCAGATTATATCTTTCAAAAATGCAAAAAATGAAACCGTAGATGCCGTTGAAGTTCGCACCGAGGATACTGTTTACCTGGTTAAGGTAAGTACCAGGTTAGAAAATACCATGGCTAATTTTGATGAAGACGATTACGATGATTCAGAATTTTCCGATCCTATTGTTGATCTTCCGGAAAAAGGTGAGGAAGCCGAAGAGGATGAGGAAGACGATCTTGATAAATAACAGCTCAACCTAAACAAAAAAAGGAACGCCAAACGGCGTTCCTTTTTCTTTGATCGTATTACCTACCTGACTAGGCGTGTTGTAAATCATGCTTTCCTTCTTTGATCTCTTCGATCACTTTGGCATTGAAAGCTTCAAGATCATCAGGATTTCTACTGGTTACCAGAGCCTGGTCTACCACAACTTCTTTATCTACCCAATTAGCACCGGCATTTTCAAGATCTTTTCTTACTGTATGGTAAGAAGTCATTGTTCTACCTTCTACCACTTCTGCGTTAATTAAAGTCCATGCCCCGTGGCAAATAGCCGCAACCGGTTTACTTTGTTTAAAGAAATCACGAACAAATTTTAGAACATCTTCGTTAGTCCTTAAATTATCAGGATTCATAACACCACCTGGCAAAACAAGGGCATTGTAATCTTCAGCAGAAACATTGCTGATATTTTTATCAACAGTGTATTCGCCGCCCCAGTGATCTTTATCCCAGGCTTTTATTTTTCCTTCCTTCGGGCTCACAATATCAACTTTAAAACCTTCTTTTTCCATAGCTTTTTTGGGAGAGGTAAGTTCAACTTCCTCAAACCCGTTAGTAGCTACCATTGCAATTCTCTTTTCCATAATCTTCTTCATTTTTTGATTCTCTTAAAGATACCAATCGATCTACTTAATTACCTTTAAAGCCTTACTAAATCTTGGGTTGCTTACGTTAAAGCTTTACTAAGTGAAGAAAAAATTGAATTTTTACCTGTCCTTACTTTCTTGTTTTTCCTGCTTTTCCTTTGTGAAGTCTAAATGTGATTTCAATTTATCCAGAATATGCTTTTCATCTTCGAGTTCCATTTTTCTCTCTTCGAGTTTAGCCATTTCCTGATAGATCGCGGGTTCACCAAATCTGTTTGGCTCAACTTTTTCCTTCCTGAGCAAAGCATACTGCACGGTAAATTCGGCGCCAAAAAAAAGAATTAAGCAGGTAAAATATACCCACAACAAAATAAGTACGATGGAAGAAGCACCTCCATAAACAACACCTGGATGCGTTTGGCCAAAATAAAAGCTGATAATATACTCTCCCAGCAAGAAAAGAACGGTGGTTACCGAAGCTCCAACATAAGTAGTTCTAAGCCTAATTCGAATGTCTGGAAGTAATTTAAAAATAGCCGCAAAAAGCGTTGTTATGATAATGAAAGAAATAAAAAAATTCCCCACCCTAACCATGAAACCCGTGATATTAGGCAAATATTCACCAATTTTATCAGCCAGGAGTTTAAGAAGTGTAGAAACAACCATGGCGATTAACAGCAAGAGGCCAAGCACGAAAACCATTCCGAGAGAGATCACCCGATCAAGGACGAGCCTCAAAAAATCGGTTTTTTTGGCAGCAACATTCCAGATATTGTTCATGGCCAGCTTAAGCTGAAAAAAAACTCCGGTAGCCCCAAATACAAGCATTAAAATTCCAAAAATCACCGCCCAGGTTGAATTCTGTGATAAAGCGGCATTTTGTATCATGGCTTCTACTGCATTGGCAGTATCATAGCCAATAAACCGGCCAATTTCACTGGTTAACCTTCCCTGTACCGCATCTTTTCCGAAGAAATATCCCGCTATGGTAACCACGATGATCAGTAGCGACGGAAGTGAAAAAAGTGCGTAGTAAGCAATGGTGGCACTGCGGCCATATGCCCCGTTCTTGACCCAGCTAAAATATGCCTTCTTAAAAAGTTTTAAGTATGTTTTTAGCTTTTTCCACATCAAAGGTATCTTTCATTAATGATATTCTTATGATGTAGGGCATGACCGGCCATAACGAAGGCAATAGCGCGTGGACTCGCAGGGTTCCCGTTTACCGTTCCCTGCCGGCTTAACATTTTTTCATTAAAATTTCTATACATCCAGATAGCCGCTTTTCTAAGTGTGCGAAATTCTTCCACAAGTTCGGCCCCTTTTCGGGTGCCGGCTTCACTGGCTTTCACATACTGGTCATGATCAAATCCGGGAAGAGGTTTTTCCTCTCCCCGGGCAATGCTCAAAGCTCTGTATTGAAAAACCCTTTCGGTATCTATTATATGCTGAATTACCTCTAAAATTGACCATTTTTCATTTTCATACCTGTATTCCCATTTTTCCTGGGGAAGGGATAGCAGAAAATGGCAAATCTCAGCAGTATTTTTTTCCAGCGTTTCTATCAGACTGGCATCCTCCGGAATAAGATTGATATACCGCCAGTAAAAGTCACCGATTTCATTTTTTTGAAGCTCTTTTCTCTTCATTAGGCTGAATTTCGACTTGCATTAATATTTCCATAAAGCGAACGGGTGACCATTTTTTCATATACTTCCAGCTTATCCCCCGCTTTTGAAGGATCTTTGCTTAGGTCATGAACCATTCGCAAGGCATGCTGCTGGATGGTGAGAAGCGGAAGCACAATGCGCTCCCTCGCCTGGATACTTGCTCTTCCGGCCGGCTGGTTTTGCATGAGATCATCATAGCCGGTAACCTTCAGCAACATTCTTTTTGATCGTTCAAATTCTTCATGGATCAGCTCCCAAAATTCTCCAAATTCCTCATCATTCTTCATATATGCAGTTAAAGGAAAGAATGACTTGGTTAGACTCATCATGCTGTTTTCCAGCAGTGTCTTGAAAAATTCAGAATTTTCATAAAGTTGCTTCACCCTATCAAATTCGCCTTTTTTCTCCAGGTTTTCGATTGCCGTACCTACACCAAAGAATCCTGGAACATTTTGTTTTAACTGGCTCCAGCTTCCTACAAAAGGTATGGCCCGAAGATCAGATAAATTCAGTTCAGCAGACTTATTCCTTTTAGATGGGCGGCTTCCAATATTGGTTTTGGCATAATACTTTAAGGTACTCATCTTTTCCAGGTAAGGTATGAATTTAGGGTGCTTTTTAAAGTCGGAATAAGTTTTATAACTTATATCTGCCAGTTCAGTCATGGTTTTTCTGTCTTCCTCTTTAAGGCGATTCTTTCCTTCGCTAAAGATCTCATTAGCAATCCCGGCACTCACCAGCTGTTCCAGGTTATAAGTACACGAATCCCTGGTGCCAAAATTAGAACTAATGGTTTGTCCCTGAACAGTGATCTGAATTTCCTCATTTTCAATTGTAGGCCCTAAAGAAGCATAGAACTGGTGAGTTTTACCTCCACCTCTTGCCGGCGGACCTCCACGGCCATCAAAGAAAACTACTTTGATGCCATATTCGCGGGATATTTTGGTAAGGGACTCTTTTGCTTTATAAATACTCCAGTTCGCCATGAGGTATCCTCCATCTTTAGTACCGTCACTAAAACCAAGCATAATAGTTTGCTTATTCCCCCTGCGCTCTAGGTGCTTTTTATACACAGGATTGGTGTAGAGTTTTTCCATTACATTATGAGCATCCTGAAGGTCTGGAACAGTTTCGAAAAGCGGGATTACATCTACATCTGGATCTTTCCAACCACACATTCTCATAAAAGCAAACGGCTGAAGCACTCCCTGCACACTTCCGCAGTTACTAATGATATATCTGTTTGCTCCCTCTTCGCCATTTTTCTGCTGGATCTCCTGCATTGCATAGATCGAAGAAAGCGTGGCCCTTCCCATACCTTCCTCTAATTTTTCAGGATCAATTTTGCCTTTTACATTACTGAGAATTTCCACCTGTTCTTCTTCGGTACGCTCATGGAAATTAGCCGGAAATTCACCATTGTTTTTGCTGGAAAATTCAATGATTTCATTAAGAACATCCTGATGAATCCGGGAATCCTGCCTGATATCAAGGGTTGCAAAATGATAACCGAAAAGTTTGGTTTTATTCAGTAGATCATCTACTTCTTCTAAGAATAATGACCTGTGATCTTTCTCAAGTATATCTTTGATTTGATGTAGTTTATTTCTGAATTCTTCAAGGCTTAATCGAACTTTCCCTGTGGTGGAAACAGCCGATTCATATAAACTTTCTTCAAGTTCTCCCATTATCTCGTGAACGCCTCTGAAAGTAAGTCGGCGTTTCAACTTTCTTACATCTTTATAATAATTCTGCAGAATGGTTTTGCGCAGTTTTTCGGCAACTTTAAGCGTAATTTCAGTAGTAACAAACGGATTTCCATCACGGTCCCCTCCGGGCCAGAAACCTAAATTTATAACCTGGTTACCTACTTCATCACCGCCAAACATATTATACTGTATATAATTATGGATCTTGCTGGCACTCTGGTAAAAGACGTTTTCAAAATACCAGATCAGACTCACAGCCTCGTCATAAGGAGTTGGTTTCTCCTTTTTGAAAAAAGGAGTTTTTCCCAGCTGGGCCAATAACTGTTTGATCTTAATCAGGTCATTTTTTTGTATGGCTTTATCCAGATCGGTAATTATTCCCAATACTGAACCAGGATAAAACTGTGTAGGGTGTGCCGTTAAAGTGGGTCTGACCTTAAATCGCTTTAAGAAATCTTTCAACTCATCGATCTTCTGAGTAGCTTCAACTTCTTCCTTAACGCTGCGCAGGGTACCTCTACCGTCCATATTATGAACAACGGGGAAAGAGGCATCTTCAATAGCATCAAATAACACTACCTGTCGCTCGATATACTGGATAAAACGGAACAACAAATCTATTTTCTCTTCTTCCGTGGGATCCTCGCCGTATTTATTAAAGAACCGTTCAACAATTTCTGAAGGATTCTTGTTCTTTTTAAACCCATTTTCACAAACTTCCAGGAACAGTGGCAAAAGGGCTCCAGTTTTCCTGATTTCATCATAAGGAAGCGTAAGAAAAATACTGTTATAAACCTGGTATTTTGCGAGTACGTTGTTGTTAAATCTCTCTAATCTGGGTTCTCTTGTCATGGTTGCTTGGTGTTTCTATTAAAATTAAAAAAAAACCCTCTAAACGCAACAGTCTAAAGGGCCTTTAATATAAGTTTAGTACTGTTACAGATCCTTGAAAATGGAGTGCATCAGCCGTTTCTTATCATTGATGCTTTCTTCTAAAGAAATCATTGTTTCGGTTCGATATACCCCTTCAATATCATCCAGCTGGAAAATTATTTCCTTGGCATGCTGCGTATTACGAGCCCTTATCTTACAGAAAACATTAAATTTTCCCGTAGTGACATGTGCTACAGTAACAAATGGAATCTCATTGATCCTTTCCAGAACGAATTTTGTCTGGGAAGTATTTTTAAGGAAGACGCCTACATAGGCAATAAAAGCGTAACCTAATTTTTTATAATCGAGGGTTAGTGAAGAGCCAATAATAATTCCGGCCTCTTCCATTTTTTTTACCCGAACGTGAACTGTTCCGGCAGAGATAAGCAATTTTTTAGCAATATCTGTAAAGGGCGTCCTGGTATTCTCGATGAGCATATCGAGAATCTGATGATCTGTTTCGTCTAATTTAAACTTGGCCATTTTGAAACTTCGGTTTTAATGAAGTTCAAAAATAATACAAATTCATTGAATTATTGTCAAATAATTGGAGAATTAGCCTTCTTTAAACACCAATTCTTCATTTTTTAAGATAATTTTATTAACTACAACGTTTTCGAGAGGTGCAGATAATCCAGGAATCTTTAATTCTTCTTTATTTGCCATGATCTCTCTATGGCCAAATCCAGAGATGAAAGACGCCTTTTTTTCCAATATTGGCTCGAATTCTATTTTTCCTTTCACTAGCTTTTCAGAATAATGAATCGCAACATCTACTATCTCCCCTTCCACCTGCGCTTCCCTGATGATAATATCCTTAAAAAGCTTCTTATTTTCAGGAATTGAAAAATAATCTTCGAAATCATCTGAAATATCTTTCTCTGTAAAAGATGAAATACGGTACAAGGCAGAAATCAGGGCTTTAAATACATATTTGCGGGTTTTCTCGCGCTGATAATCACCGGGAAAATGCCCGGCTTCAAAGAGTAAAGTTGGCGTTGAAAGGCTTTGAAAGGTATCGCCCGCACAATTAATATTAAAGGCATCGTCGTACCTGCCAATCATACCTGGCAGATCTTCCCGAAGATCAGTAGCAATCCCGGCAATCAGTCCCATGCTTATTTTCCGGGATTCATCAATACTTCTTTTCGGATCTTTAGAAGGAGTTAAAAAAGAAAGTGTTGCGGGATTTCTCCTGGCGCCTGCACTGAAAATAGTACGCTGATCATGCAAATTCAAACAAAAATCAGGTAAAATTTCATTGTAGGTATCTTTAAGAATGCTGCTTTCAGGCTGACTCAGCTTTTGCATATCTCTATTTAGATCCACCTGATTCGCATTTACGCGTGTATACGCCCTTGCTCCATCAGGATTAAGAATGGGAATAATAAAAAGGGAACATTTGGATAAAATCTCCTGAAAGATTTCATGATCAATTTCCTTAATGAAGGCATTGCACAAATCCAGCACCGCTTTGGTCGTGGTAGATTCATTGCCGTGCATCTGCGACCACATGAGAATTTTCTTTTTACCTGAACCAATCTTAAAAAGTCTTATAGGTTCTCCTGCAACCGAATTACCAATTACCTTAATATCTATTTCTGAAGAAAAATGATCGAGATGCTTTTTCAGATTATCATTGTTGATATACCTGCCTGAAATTTCAGCTAATTTAATTGCCTCATACCACTCATCTTTTAGTAGATCCTGAAACCGATTTTTTTTCATGTTTACAAAACTAAACAATGTATTTTTTACAAATGTAAACATGTCAATTCAATCGAAATGTCTACAATTGTAAACGAGCGTGGAGGCTTTAGCTTAACCAGACTTGGAAATTATCCTATCCTTAGGTTTTGTAGTTTTAAATATCTGTTTTTTAGTTTATTAATAATGTTTATCTCAATTAAAAATTGAGTTTATTTCAAAGAATTTGCAATTGTAAATAGGACAAGTCTTATTTATTATTTACATTTGTAAATATTCTGTTAGGATTAGAAAATTCACAATGGTAAACACGGAACAATTCGCGGAAAGACTTCAGAAAATACTGGAATATTATGAACTTTCGGCTGCAGCATTCGCTGATGAAATTGAAGTGGGTCGCTCCTCTATTTCTCATATTATTTCAGGAAGGAACAAACCAAGTTTGGATTTTGTAATGAAGGTCGTGAAAAAATTTCCTGAGGTAGAACTCTACTGGCTGTTAAATGGAAAAGGTTCCTTCCCTTCTTCCTCCGCATCTCCCGAAAAGGAAAAATCAGCCGCTACAACTCCTCCAATTCCTGCTCAGGAAATCCCCGGGATAAAGCCTGAAATGAACCCAACTAAAACAGAAGGGGGTAAAACCATTAGTAAAATTGTTATTTTTTATACAGATGGAAGTTTTGAGGCCTTCGAAAATTGATAATCCGC
This sequence comes from Christiangramia fulva, assembly GCF_003024155.1. Classification (NCBI taxonomy): domain Bacteria; kingdom Pseudomonadati; phylum Bacteroidota; class Flavobacteriia; order Flavobacteriales; family Flavobacteriaceae; genus Christiangramia; species Christiangramia fulva. Next base: position 3,131,642 of record NZ_CP028136.1, on the reverse strand, counting down.
AATAAATTGAATTATTTTGCGGTATGAAAAAGCTCATTCTTCTACTCCTGATGGTTTTTAGTGTTTATTCCTGCTATAATCCTGAAAAAAACTGCAAAGATTTCCATACAGGGACCTTCAAATTTGAAACTTATATAAATGGGGAACTGGTAACCTCAACTTTTATTCGGAACGATTCCATTGAAATTGAGGAATTCCAGGGAGAAATTGATACTTCTTCAGTGAGATGGGTGAATGATTGCGAATACATTCTCCGAAATTTAAATCCTGATAATATGGCTGAAGAGAAGGCCATAGAAATGCGAATTCTCACCACGAATAAAAACGGATATACCTTTGAATACGGTGTTGTGGGCGACCCGCAGAAGTCAAGAGGCTCGGTTACCAGAGTAGAAAAAGACTAATTCTGACGTTCTTTCAGGATCTTGTTTTGCTCTTCCATTAAATCTCTTAAATTCGAAAGCAATTCAATGTCTTTTGGAGTAGTTACTTTAACATTCTTCGGATCCTGGGATTTAGCCCTGAACCGGTTCATAAACCTGATAAATAGAAAAAGTACAAATCCAACAATAATAAAATTGATGAGGTTTTGCAATAGAATTCCGTAGCCAACAGCTATTTCCTGAACGTAATTCGCGGCACCTGGATCACCAACGGCTTCTCTTAAAATGATCTTTTTATCGGGAAAATGAATATCACCTGTTAAAAGGCTTAAAGGCGGCATGATCACCTGCTTTACCAGCGCATCTACCACTGAATTGAAGGCGGCACCAACGATGATCCCCACGGCCATATCGACCATATTGCCTTTAACAGCAAATTCTTTAAATTCCTTTAGCAATCCCATTTACTCGTCAAATAAGGAAGGTTGGCCATCTGAAGATGACTTTTTATCTACCTTTTTTATTTCTCCAGATTTGATATCTTCTGCCGTAATGTCTTTCTCTGAATCGGTTTCGTCTTCAGTATCTTCTTCATCCTCGTTTTGTCCTTCATAAGGAATTGGATCCAGAAGATTAATTTGGTTAACTTTTTCAGTAGTTAATTGATTTCCAAGAGCTTTAATCCCTTTCACTGAAATAAATTCTTCAAGGTTAATTTCATCGTTTTCCCGGCGTTCTTTTCCTTTAGGTTTTGTATAAACTACTTCTGCAACAGGATAATAATCGGTAGAAATCACCTCCAAAAATGAATCGGGATGTTCACTGATAAATTTCTCTTCCTTATCTGGATTTTCAATCAGGAAACGCTTTACATAATAACGCTCCTTTTCAGGCTCCCAGTAAATTGCGGAAATAGGTTTGTCTTTTACCCATTTCTCAAGAACTACCATTTCTTCGTCAAATCTGGTGGTTAATTCCGGTTTTATGGTTTTCGCCACTCCATCTTGCGTGATGACCAGCAAACGATCTTCCCCACGGAATTCACCTAAAAGTTCTCCACGTTCATCTACATTGAGTCTTTTCACGGTTTCATCAAACCAGATCCTCCTGGGTTTTAAGGTAGAGACTCCTTCTTCTTTAAGCTCAATTCGTTTTACCGAATATTTTGTAACGATATTTCCTTTTACGTTTCGGCCTTTAATAAGAACTTCAGCAAAATCCAGATCGAATTTTACCTTTCTGATACTTCCAACCTGGCGAAGGAATACAGTGACCACCTCAGCCTCCCCATTTGGATTGGCAGAAAAATAAAGCACTTTCGAATCTTTCTTCCCTTGCGTAAGATCATATTCCCTATCCCTGGTAATCGAGGTCACGGCAAAACGTTTTACATAAACATTTCCGCCTTTACCATCACGGTAGATCATATTGTAGATCGTGCGCTTATCTTTTTTCTTGAAAATAGCAACATGAATAATATCTTTTCCAATAAAAGTCTTGGAATCGACTTTTGTGACCATCATGGTACCATCGGCGGTGAAACAAATCACATCATCGATATCGGAACAATCGGTTACATATTCCTCTTTTTTCAGGGAAGTGCCCACAAAACCTTCTTTGCGGTTCACGTAGAGTTTGGTATTCCTGATGACTACCTTAGTAGCTTCAATATCATCAAAAATCCTCAGTTCTGTTTTTCGCTCCCGATCCTGCCCGTAATCTTTCTTCAGTTTTTTGAAATAATCTACAGCGAAATCTACGATATTGTCAAGATGATGCTTCACCTGGGCGATTTCTCCTTCGAGGGCTTCTATTTTTTGTTGTGCTTTGTCAATATCGAATTTGGAGATCCGTTTGATCCTGATTTCGGTCAGGCGAATGATATCTTCTTCAGTTACCTCGCGTTTTAAATGTTTGGTAAAAGGTTTCAAACCCTCGTCAATAGCGCGAATTACTCCTTCCCAGGTTTCTTCCTCTTCAATCTCACGATAAACGCGATTTTCAATAAAGATCCTCTCAAGGGAAGCGAAATGCCATTGTTCCTCAAGTTCATTCAGTTTGATCTCCAGTTCCCGCTTCAATAATTCCAGCGTGTGATCTGTAGATCTTCGTAAAATTTCAGAAACTCCCAGGAAGATGGGTTTATGATCAATAATCACACATCCCAGCGGAGAAATTGAATTTTCACATTGCGTAAATGCAAAAAGGGCATCGATGGTCTTATCGGGAGAAATGCTTGACGGCAGATGAATAAGAATTTCGACTTCGGCTGCTGTATTGTCTTCGATCTTTTTGATCTTGATCTTTCCTTTGTCGTTTGCCTTCAGAATGGAATCAATGAGGCTCGTAGTGGTTGTCCCGTAAGGAATTTCATTAATTACCAGCGTATTTTTGTCCAACTGACTAATTTTGGCGCGTACTCTGACTTTTCCGCCCCGTAAGCCATCATTGTAATTGGAAATATCGGCAACCCCGCCCGTTGGGAAATCGGGAAATAATTTGAATTTCTTTCCTCTTAAATGCAGGATCGAAGCCTCGATAAGCTCATGAAAATTATGCGGAAGAACGCGGGTGCTCAATCCCACGGC